>CAMLQG010000051.1 GCA_946482075.1 uncultured Erythrobacteraceae bacterium | reverse complement strand
AAACATGCGCTATCTGACCAACAGCTGGCAGGACGAAGCGCCCACCTGGTCGCCCAACGGCCGTATCGTGCAGTTCTTCCGCAGCGAACGCGGACGCGCCGGCAAGGCCACGCTGTGGCAGGTCGATCTGACCGGCCGAAATCTCAGAAAACTGCCGACGCCGGTCGACGCGTCGGATCCGGCATGGGGGCCGGTGCTGCCATAGATACCGCAACTGCAATATACATGTGTTCCATAGGAACACTTTCGGCACATGACGGTTTAGGGTCTGTACTCCATACCAGCGCCTTCGAGGTTTGAAGCAAAATGGCTCAGTGCAAGGAGAGAAGGCGCAGGAATATGTCAATCTTTCCAGACTTCTCGACGCCGCACTGGGCCATTTTGATCAAATCCCGCAGGGACGGCCGAATGGCTTCCATCTCGAACCGAAATGCGCTGGCCAAGGCAACCAGCCTTCACGGCGCGCATTTCGGCCCGATATGTTCGCCATTCGGACGCCTCGAAGGCGCTGGTATGGAGTACAGACCCTAAGCTTCAGCCCGAACCTTGAACCCCGTCAGCAGGAGGATACAGACTGATGAAACGCCAGATAGCGATTACCCTGACCCTGGCGAGCGCCTTGGCCCTCGCAGCCTGTAAAAGCACCGCTCCCAAGGATCTCCCGCCGGAGCCGACCGCGCCGCCGCCGCAGACCGAAGCCGGCCCGACGCCGGGCAGCCAGGCGGACTTCCTGGCCCAGATGGCCGGCCGGGACACGATCTATTTCGATACCGACAAATACGATATCGACGGCAATGATCAGGCTGCGCTGCAGTCGCAGGCCCAGTGGCTGAACCGCTATCCCGACAAGCGCGCCACGATCGAAGGCCATGCCGATGAACGCGGCACGCGCGACTACAATCTCGCGCTGGGCGAACGCCGCGCCAATGCCGCCAAGAACTACCTTGTCGGCCTGGGCATCAATGCGGCGCGCCTGTCGACGGTGAGCTACGGCAAGGAACGTCCCGTGGCGATCGGGTCGGACGAGGAATCCTGGGCCCGCAACCGCCGGGCGGTGACGGTCACGATCGACTGATTGCGCATCTGCGAAATTAAACGGGCCGGCCCGCTGGCATAGCGGGCCGGCCTCCCTTATGTTGCGGTGCATGCTTCAGAGTGCTCGCTGATGTCCCGCCCCCGCCGATCGATGGATTGGGGCTTCCCCCGCTGGCGCGGCTACGGCTCCGCGCGGGAAGCGGCGAAGGTGCGTCTGTGCGATCGGCATGGCTGCGAGGAACCGGGCCATTGCCCCGCGCCCAAATCGCCTAACAGCCCGGAACGCTGGTATTTCTGCGAGAAGCACGCCGCGGAATACAATTCCAAATGGGATTATTTCGCCGGCCTCGATAGGGAAGAGGCGAAGGAACGCGCGCGGGCCGAACGGCGCGACAATAGCGGCTATGCCGAAGCCTCGCATTATGGTTGGGCCGGGTCCGGCGACGGCACCCGCACTGCTGACGAGATGCGCGCGCTGGAAGTCCTCGGGCTCGATCCCGATGCCGATTTCGAGACGGTGAAGAAGGCCTGGCGCGCTCGCGCCAAGGAAGTCCATCCCGATGTCCGCCCCAACGATGCGGATGCCGCCAGGATGTTCCACGCGCTGCAGGTGGCCTACGAAGTGCTGCGTCAGGCGGAAGAGCGGCGGAGCTGGAAGGGTGCGGAGGAGTAACACTCCGTCATTGCGAGCGTAGCGAAGCAATCCAGGGCGAAACGTGGGGTTCTGGATTGCTTCGCTACGCTCGCAATGACGAGGAGGCCCAATCCCCCACCAGGGCCGCGAAACGCGCCGCGTCCGTCTCCGGCAGGAAGTGGTCCGCGCCTGGAACTTCCTTTAGCTCAGCTCCCGGAATGGCCGCTGCCAATGCACGCGTGGGAATCGCAAACGCATCCTGCGTGTCCGCCCCATAGGCCGCGCAACAGGGCGTGGCGATCGTCGCCAGTTCGCGCGGCGTGATCAGCGCCGGCGGGCGTCCGCCGCCCATCAGCAGCGGCATCATCCGGGCATTGGACAGATAGAGCGCGCGTCGGTCTGCCGGAAGCCGCGCGAAGATTTCCCTGCCGACCAGCGTTTCGACGCTCGCCTCGGGGCCTTGATCGGCCAGCGCTTGCCCGACCGGGCCGAAGACTGCGGCCGCGCTCTGGCCGAAAGCGGCGCGGTCCCTCGCGCCGGAGATGTAATGCGGCAGGCCGGCCTCGTAGAAGAAGGCCGAGGCGAACAGCCCGGGGGTTTCGAGCAGGGCAGCGAGACCGGGATGGACGCCATAGGACCAGCAGACGAGATGGACCGGCTCGCCCGCCTCGCGCGCGGCGGCGGCTATATCGCGGCAATGCACTTCCGTACCGAACCCGCTGCCATCGTCTGGCCAGTCCGCTTGCCCGAAATAGGTGAGCGTCAGCGCCCTGCCCGCCAGCCCCGCCGGCAGCGCGGCGATCACCGGGGTCCAGACGCGCGCATCGCCAGCCGCGCCGTGGACGAACAGCGCCGTGCCGTTCATCCCATGATCCCGGCCGCGATCCCCGCGATCCCCCAGACCACGCCCACGATCAGCAGGATGCCGAGCATGTCGAGCACGAATCCGGCCTTGATCATGCGGGCGAGCGCAATCCGGTCGGTCGCCCAGGCGATGGCGTTGGGGCCGGTTCCGGCGGGCAGCATGAAGCCCCAGCTCGCCGAGATCGCCGCCGGCATGGCGAGCAGCAGCGGATCGGCGCCCAGCGCGACCGAGAGGCTCGCCACGACCGGCATGATCCCGCTGGCGGTGGCGACGTTGCTGGCGAATTCGGTGATCACCACCACGAGCGCCACCAGCGCCAGCGCGACGATGACCAACGGCACGCTGGCGAGCGGAAGCAGCGCGGTCGCCAGCCAGTCCGCCAGGCCGGAAGCGCCCATGCCGGCCGCCAGTGCCAGCCCGCCGCCGAACATCATGATGACGGCCCAGGGCGCGCGGTCCGCTTCCTTCCAGGTCAGCAGCGGCCGCCCGGTCCCGTCGGGGATAACGAACAGCAGCAGGCCCGCTGCCACGCCGATCGTCCCGTCGGTCAGTCCGTCCTTGGGCACCAGCGGCTCGAGCAGCGGCTGGGCGACCCACAGGACTACCGTGGCCGCCACCAGCGGGATCAGGCGCTTCTCCGGCCTCGTCAACGGCTCGTCGCGAGCGATGGCGGCGCGGGCCGCGTCCACGTCGAAGCCGTGCGTGCCGATCTTCTGCACCCGCCCGATGATCCAGGCGGCGAGCGGGATGCCCAGGAGCACCATCGGCATGCCGTAAAGGCTCCATTGCGCGAAGGATATCCTGAGGCCCAGAGACGCGTCCAGCAGGCCGACCGCGATGGCGTTGGTGGGCGAGCCGACAATGGTGCCGAGTCCGCCGATCGAGGCGGCGAAAGCGATGCCCATCGGCAGGGCACCGGAAATGCCGTCCCGCTCGCCTTCGGGCACGCCGCCGCCGGCCAGCACGGCGAGCGCCATCGGCATCATGATGAGCGCGGTGGAAGTGTTGGAGATGATGGTGGAAAGCAACGCCGTCGCCATCATGAAGGCGAAGAGCAGCCGCATCGATCCGCCTCCGCTGCCCAAACGGTTGAGAATGCCGAGCGCGAGCCGGCGATGGAGGCCGGTGCGTTCGATCGCGATGGCGATGAACGCGCCGCCCAGGATCAGGAAGAGCGTGGGGGAGTAGTAGGTTTCCGCCGTTGCCTTGGCCGTGGAGACGCCGCTCAGCGGCAGGACGAGGAAGGGGAGCAGGGCAGTGGCGGTGAGCGGCAGGGCCTCGGTCATCCACCAGGCGCCCATCCACACGACGAGGCCCGCCACGATCCAGGCCTTGTCCGGCATGCCGGCGGGTGCCGGCAGCATCAGCGTCGCGATGAACGCGGCCAAGCCAAGCACGAAGCCGATGCGGCGCGCGGTCATGTGTCGAAATGCTCCCACCCTGGTCCGTGCGGGACCGTAGCAGGGGCGGGCGATGGGGCAAGTGCGGGGTAGGAAGATATCCCTTCCCGTTCGCCCTGAGCTTGTCGAAGGGCCGCTTTTCTTCTTCGAAGAGAAAAACAGGGCTTCGACAAGCTCGGCCCGAACGGGAAAAGGTTGTCAGCTTTGGGCCGAAATCACTTCGGCGCGATCACCATCAGCATCTGGCGGCCTTCCATGCGGGGGAAGGCTTCCACCTTGGCGATCTCGGCCACGTCGTCCTGCACGCGGCGGAGCAGGTTCATGCCGAGTTCCTGATGCGAAAGCTCGCGCCCGCGGAAGCGCAGGGTGACTTTCACCTTGTCGCCATCCTCGATGAAGCGATGCACGTTGCGCATCTTCACATCGTAATCGTGCTGATCGATGTTCGGACGCATCTTGATCTCTTTGATGTCCTGCGTCTTCTGGGTCTTGCGCGCCGCATTCGCCTTCTTCTGGGCCTCGTAGCGGAACTTGCCGACATCCAGGAACTTGCAGACCGGCGGATCGGCGTTGGGCGACACTTCCACGAGGTCGAGCCCGACTTCGGCAGCCTGTTCGATCGCTTCCCTGGTGTACATTACGCCCAGGTTTTCGCCCTCGTCATCGATAACGCGGACTTTGTCTGCCTGGATCAATTCATTGTAGCGTGGCCCGCTCTTGACGGGGGGCGCAAGGGTGCGCCGGGGGGGACGGACTATAGTAGGTTCTCCTGATGTTGCATTTGTGTGGCGCGTCTTAGTGGGAATCGCGACTTAACGAAAGGGGTTCCCGCATTTCTGATGCATACTGTCTCCGCTCAAGGTTAGGAGAGGCTGAGCCTGTCGAAGCCTCGTCTCGAACCACGCGCGCCACGTATCCTTCGAGACGCCATTTCGACAAGCTCAATGGCTCCTCAGGACGAGCGAGCATTTTCAGTTACGCCGCAGCCCGCCAGAGGGGGAACTGCGCCAACCGGCCCGCTGCCGGAAGCAGCGCGTCGATTGCCCGGGCGGGCTGCATCGCTTCCAGAATGGCGGGGTCGCCCGCATCCATCCCGCCCGTCAACGCACCGAAAGCCGGCAGGATCATGCGGTCCGCACCATATGGGTGGCGGGCCACGACCGCACAAGGCCGGCTGATCCGGCGGCCGCGCGCCTGGATGCGCAGCTTGGGATGATAGTGGCCGGACAATTCGCCGCGCGCGCCGGCGGCCATCGCTCCCGCATGCGCGCGGTGGCGCAGCAGCATGCCGCCCAGCGCCAGTTCTTCCACCACTGTGCCGCCGCAGACGGCGTCCATGCGCGAATCATGGTTGCCGGTGATCCACACCCAGTCGGTCGCCCGGGTCAGCGCGTCGAGCATCCCGCGCGCATGCGGCTCCAGCCGCTCCGCCCCCGCGCTGTCATGAAAATTGTCCCCCAGCGTGAAGACGCAGCGCGCGCCCGTTTCCCCGATGGCACGTGCCAGCCGTTCCAGCGTGGCGCGGCTGTCATAGGGTGGCAGCATCTGGCCGGCTTTCGCGAAAAAGCTTGCCTTTTCGAGGTGAAGATCGGCCACCAGCAGCGCCTGTTCGCGCGGCCAGAACAGCGCGCCCGAAGACGTCAGCAGCCATTCCTCATCTGCGAACGAAAGGGGAACCATTTCCATCCCTTGCCGTAGGGGGATTCAAATGGCAAGCGGCCTCTACCATGACTGACTGGACCGCCAATACCGCCCGGGCGCGCGAATGGTTCGAAGACCTGCGCGATCGCATCTGCGCTGCTTTCGAAGCGATCGAGCGGGAGGCGGGAAGCGATGCCGCGTTCGAGCGCACCGCATGGGATCGCGACACGGATGACGGCACCGAAGGCGGCGGCGGCGTGCGCGCGGTGATGAAGGGCAAGGTGTTCGAGAAGGTCGGCGTCAACGTTTCCACCGTGGGCGGCAGCTTCGCCCCCGAATTCGCGGCTACCATCAACGGGGCCAGCGCGGACAATCCGGGCTTCACCGCCACCGGCATCAGCCTGGTCGCCCACATGGCCAATCCGCACGTGCCGTCCGTCCACATGAACACGCGTTTCCTGACCACCGGCATGGCGTGGTTCGGGGGCGGGGCCGATCTCAATCCGCCGATCCCCTACGACGTGGATACGGAGGAATTCCACGCCGCCTTCCGTGCGGCCTGCGCAGGCCACAATCCGACCTATTACGAGCGCTTCCGCAAATGGGCGGACGAGTATTTCTTCATTCCCCATCGTGGCGTGCATCGCGGCGTGGGCGGCATCTTCTACGATCATCTCGATTGCGAGGACCAGGCCGCGTGGGAGCGGAATTTCGCCTTCACGCGCGACGTGGGCGAAGCGTTCCTCGCCGTATATCCGCGCATCGTGCGCCGGCGGATGGGCGCGGAATGGACGCAGGAGGACAAGCAGCGCCAGCTCGAATGGCGCGGCCGCTATGCCGAATTCAACCTGGTCTACGACCGGGGCACCTTGTTCGGCCTCAAGACCGGCGGCAATATCGACGCCATCCTGATGAGCCTGCCGCCCGAAGCGGTGTGGAAGTAGGAACCGAATGGGGACTTCCCCAGATCCGTTCGTCCTGAGCTTGTCGAAGGACCGTCCTTCTCTTCTGCTGTTTGCTGGAAGGGGAAAGCGGCCCTTCGACAAGCTCCGGGCGAACGGAGTAGGGATCGTTTAGAATCATTTCCCAGGGAGGATTGCATGTACCGATTGACGCTTGCCCAGGCCAATGCCCTGATCGCAGCCGGAGTGGCGGAAGCCGCGCGCCTTGGCCTGAAGCCGCTGTCCTTCGGCGTGTTCGATCCCGGCGGCAATCTGATCGCCTTTCAGCGCCAGGACGGCGCCCCGCAGGTCGGCTGGAAAGTGGTCGTCGGCAAGGCCAGCGGGGCGCTGGCGCTCGGCGTGCCGAGCCGCAAGGTCGGCGAACTGGCGGTGGAACGCCCGCATGTGATCGGCGCGATCGGCTCCCTCAACGCGGGCGGGATGGTGCCTGCGGCGGGCGCGCTGCTGGTGCGCGACGGGCAGGGCGTGATCCTGGGCGCGATGGCGTCCTCCGGCGACACCTCGGACAATGACGAGCTGGCCGTGCTCGGCGCGATCAAGGCTGTGGGCCTCGATCCGGGAATCTGAAGGAGGCCTTGCCCGGCATGACATACTTAGCTGTATTGTTAGCTAAGGAGATGCCGGTGGCCCAGTTTTCCGTTTACGATGCCAAGACCAATCTGTCCCGGCTCATTGCTGATGCGCTTGCGGGCGGTGATGTGGTCATCGCCCGCGGAAACGTACCGGTGGTGCGATTGGTGCCGGTCGTGCCGCATGGGCGTCGGCAGTTCGGAGCGCTCAAAGGCAAGATCGCGATGGATGCGCGCTTCGACGAACCACTGCCTGATGATGAACTCGGCGGCTGGAATCCTGCTTGAAACTGTTGCTCGATACCCCTGCGCTGATCTGGTGGCTGGCGGGTGATGATGCTTTGAGCGCCGCTGCACGCGAGGCGATCGGCGATGAAGGGAAGAGCGTCTCTGTCAGTGCCGCGTCGGCCATGGAGATCGCTATCAAATTTCGGCTCGGCAAGCTTCCCGATGCGGCGCTGCTCGCCCAGGATTTCGAAACGATCATTGCCGATCAAGGCTTCACCGAGCTGGCAATCACCGTTCGCCACGCGCGCATCGCGGAAGAAATGAACATCGCGCACAAGGACCCGTTCGACCGTCTCCTGATCGCCCAGGCCCAGGCAGAGGATATGGTCCTGATTTCGAATGAAGCACTGTTCGATGGCTTTGCCGTGAAGCGCCTCTGGTAGCGCATCGATCCCAGGGGCTAAGGCTCCTTTCCGTCATCCCAGCGAAGGCTGGGATCGCTCCGAGTGTCGCCGAAGCCGATCCCAGCCTTCGCTGGGATGACGTTGGTTGCGCGAACCGCTTTCCTACCTCGGCCGGTTCTGTCATGGCGGTTGTCATGCAATCGTCCGTCGCTTCTTTTTCCGCGCTTTTCTGCCGGCTCCCGGCCTCTCGGGAAGGGGCCGGAGTTTTCCCTCAGGACAGTGTCAACTGTGTCAACCTGTTCAGCAACCGTAATTCAAAGCTGAACGAATCGCTTCGCCATTGCATTGCAATGTCCAATGCTCACATCTTGAGCTGAGATGCTGCGCCAATACGAACTTGTCGAACGGGTCATGGCCTACGAGCCGGAGGCTGACGAAGCCCTGCTCAACCGCGCCTATGTCTATTCGGTGCAGAAGCACGGCGCGCAGAAGCGGGCTTCGGGCGATCCCTATTTCAGCCACCCGATCGAAGTCGCGGGCCTGATGACGGACCTGAAGCTCGATCAGGAAACGATCGTCACGGCGCTCCTCCACGATACGGTGGAGGATACGCTGGCCACGATCGAAGAGATCGAGGTCCAGTTCGGTCCTGATGTCGCCCGGCTGGTCGATGGCGTCACCAAGCTTTCCAAGATCGAGACGCTGACCGAGAGCGAGCGGGCGGCGGAGAATCTTCGCAAGTTCTTCCTCGCCATGAGCGAGGACCTGCGCGTCCTGCTCGTCAAGCTGGCGGACCGGCTGCACAATATGCGCACGTTGCATTTCATCCGCAGCGAGGAGAAGCGCCGCCGCATCGCGCGCGAGACGATGGATATCTACGCTCCGCTGGCCGAGCGCGTGGGCATGTACGAATATATGCGCGAGATGCAGATGCTCGCTTTCGAGCAGCTGGAACCGGAAGCCTACGCCACGATCGTCGGCCGGCTGACCCAGATCCGCAGCCAGGAAGGCGGGCAGGTCGATGCGATCGCGCTCGCCATCAAGCAGGCGCTGGCCGAAGCGGGGCTGAAAGTCGAAGTCTCCGGCCGCGAGAAGCACCCCTATTCGATCTGGAAGAAGATGGCCGAACGCCATGTCAGCTTCGAACAGATCACCGACATCATGGCCTTCCGCGTGATCACCAACAGCGACGAGGACTGCTATCGCGCGCTGGGTGTCCTCCACCGCCACTGGCAGATGATCCCCGGGCGGTTCAAGGACTACATCTCCACGCCCAAGAGCAACGGCTATCGCAGCCTGCATACCGCGCTGATCTATGAGAACTCGATGCGGATGGAAGTGCAGATCCGCACGCGCGACATGCATCGGTTGAACGAATTCGGCCTTGCCGCGCATTGGGCCTACAAGCAGAACGGCGCGAAGCCGGACGGGCAGGTGGGCTGGCTGCGCGACCTGATCGAGATCGTCGATGCCAGCCACGACGCCGAGGAACTGCTCGAACATACCAAGCTCGCGATCTATCAGGACCGGATATTCGCTTTCACGCCCAAGGGCGCGCTGTTCCAGCTGCCCAAGGGTTCGACGCCGATCGACTTCGCCTTCGCCGTCCACACCAGCCTGGGTGCGCAGGCGGTGGGCGCGAAGATCAACGGACGGCACGTGCCGCTGCGCACGCCGCTCAACAATGGCGATGTGGTGGAGATCATCCGTAGCGAATCGCCCGGTCCGCAGCTCTCCTGGCTGGGTTTCGTGGTGACGGGCAAGGCCCGCGCCGCGATCCGCCGGGCCGTGCGCCAGAAGGAACGCGCGGAAGTCGCCGCGATCGGCCGTGCCCTGTTCGACGAGATCTGCGAGCGCATTCCGAGCAAGGTCGGCAAGAAGGGGATCAAGGCGGCGGCCAAGCGTCTGGGTTTCGAGCGCGAGGAAGACATGATGGCTGCGATCGGCTCCGCCAAGCTCGACGATCGCGAAGTGATGGAAGCGTTGGTGCCGGGAAGCGCCGGGGCTCTGCCCGATCCCGACGCCTGGCCGCGCCAGGAACGCGCGATCTCCATCCGCGGACTTACCCCCGGCATGGCTTTCGATCTTGCCGAGTGCTGCCACCCGGTGCCGGGCGATCGCATCGTGGGTTTGCGCCGGCCGGGCAAAGGCGTGGAAGTCCACGCGATCGACTGCCTGACCCTGGCGAACGGCGTGGATGCGGACTGGCTGGATCTGTCCTGGGGCGAACGTTCCACCGGCGCGATCGGGCGGTTGCGTCTCGTGCTCTACAACCGGCCCGGCACGCTGGCCGAGGTGACCGGCATCTTCGCCGGCAACCACGCCAATGTCGTCAACCTGCAGATGATGCAGCGCGACGATCCTTTCGGCACTTACGATGTCGATCTGGAAGTGCAGGATCTCGCTCACCTGACTCGCATCGTCAGCGCCTTGCGGGCGAGCGACGCGGTCGCTCAGGCGGAGCGGATCTAGGGAGCGTGCCCTAGTCCAGGATCAGGACGAGGGCGATCTCGTCCCCTTCCGCGATCCCCTCGGCTCGGCGGATCGCGGCCTTGACCGGCAGCAGCCAGGCGCCGTTCTTCCCGGGAAAGACGGAGGTCTGCCATCGGCTGTCGCCGATCGCGGCCTCGACCTTGACCGAACCGAAGCCGCGCCCCCGGCCGCTTTCCAGCCGCCGCATCAGCGCGTGGCCGGCAATCGCCTCGGCGGCCGCGCCGTCGATCGAGAGGAAGAACCATTGCCCCCCATTGCCGCCCTGCCAGCGCCACAGCGGGGTCCGCATAGTGACCGTTTCGCTCATCGCGGCGGGAAAAAGACCGTTCGGATCATCTCTTTGCTTCTGCCAGTTCACGATGCCTTGCGAAAGCCTTCCGTGAAGGCTAGGGCGCGTTTCCCGTCAGGCATGCGGAGCGGTGGCCGAGTGGTCGAAGGCGCTCGCCTGGAAAGTGAGTATACGTCAAAAGCGTATCGAGGGTTCGAATCCCTCCCGCTCCGCCATTTCACGCTTTTCTACCGTTCGTAGAAATTCGGAAAATATCCATAAATCACAGAGATCGCTCAATAAAATTTCGCTCGTGACCGGCGGCAATCGCCGGCCTTCGGAAAGTTTTGTGGGACTGAGTGTGGGACTGGAGCAGGTCAGGGGGCTTCAATGTGAGCCCGCGAAGTGCTATGATTTTTGCATGGGAAAGCTTACCAAAGCGATCATTGAAGGGCTGAAGGAACCTGGTCGGTATCCCGATGGCGAGGGGCTCTACCTGAAGGTTTCTCCCAGTGGCGGCAAAAGCTGGGTTCTACGCATTCAGATTAAGGGCACCCGTCGCGATATTGGTTTAGGCGATGCGCGCTACGTCCCGGCTCAAACGGCACGCCTTGAGGCAGCCGCTGCAAAGAAGCTGGCTGCATCTGGCATCGATCCGCTTGAAGAGCGTCGGAAGGTTGCAAAGGTCATTCCAACCTTCGAACAGGCCGCCAAGAAGACACACGCCGAAATGGTTAAGGGTTGGAAGAACGGTAAGCACACCAAGCAGTGGATCAAGACGCTGGAGCTTTACGCCTATCCGAAGCTCGGCAAGGTTAAGGTCGATAAGATCGATGGGCCGCTCATTCGCGATGTCTTGGCCGAAATCTGGCTTGAGATTCCGGAGACAGCGCGGCGCGTACGCCAGCGGATAGGTGCGGTGCTCGATTGGTCGTTCTCGAACGGGTTCCGCGATACCGAGGCGCCGATGCGATCGATCTCGAAAGGCTTGCCTAGGCAGCCGAAGAAAACGGGACACTTCGCCGCCTTGCCGCATTCCCAGGTACCTGCCTTCCTTGTCGGCCTCCGGGGCAAGATCTTGTCCGCAAGTCAGCTGGCACTCGAAGCCCTCATTCTCACTGCCGTCAGATCCGGCGAGGTCCGGGGCGCACACTGGCCAGAGTTGAACGATGACCTGACGCTTTGGACGATTCCCGGCGACCGTATGAAGGCCGGTGTCGATCATGTCGTCCCGCTGTCACCCCAAGCAGCAGACGTTTTCCGCCGTGCTCGGGTGCTACGTATCGCAGATTCCGATCTCGTCTTTCCGTCCAGTAAGTCGGCAACTGCACTTTCCGACATGGCGCTTCTGGAGCTGGTTCGCGGAATGGGCGTCGCTGCCACCGTTCACGGTTTCCGATCAAGCTTCCGCGATTGGGCGGCCGAAGAAACAGATGTCGCGCGTGAGATCGCAGAAGCAGCTCTGGCACACACGCTCGAGAATAAAGTCGAAGCAGCTTATCGACGGACCGATTTCTTGGTGAAACGACGTGCTTTAATGGCGGCATGGGCGAACTACTGCCTCGGCAAGCCTAAGGCTCGCGCCCGGAAGCCAACTCGCGGAAAGTCTTCCTCGGCCGCCCGCGCTTCCGGGGTGTCGGCGCTGCGGAAGTCGGCTCTCGCTGCCGCTCAATAAATGCCTCAATGCTTGCGCTGATTATCAGGGTAGCGCGGCCGAGCTTTATGATTTCGATCTCACGCGCGTTAATCAGTTCGTAGATTTTCGTCTTGCCAATACCGAGCAATCCTGCGGCTTCGGCGACCCTGACCGTCAGGGGACTGGATCGAAGCAGTTGGTTCGCCGGCTTGGTCACGACCGCTGAACGCCTTTCTCCCGCGCCTTCGCGAAGCCCCTATCAGTCGACAGGAAGGCTGTGATGATGTGCGGGATGAGTTCGGTGACCGGCTCCTCGCTCCCGTAAGCCTCCGCGTAGCAGCGAGCATAGTCGCGCAACGCCTCATGAAGATCCGGCATAATCGTGACTGTCAGCTTCACCGGCGTGCGGTCGGGCAACTTGCCCAGCTTAAGATCGGCCATGTCAGCTTGTCCTTTCGGGCCATGGTGCAAGCACGAGATCGCGGGTCACCAAAACGCGAACAGGCGCGCCAGGGCGGATCGTGATGCTCGGCGGGATGTCGAGGTTGCGCTGGGTAATCTGGTCACCGGCTCGCGCTCCGCTCGATTGGGCCGACTCGCGCAGCGCCTGGACGAGATCGCTTTCGCCCGAAATCGAAAGCTCCGAGCCGACCCCGAGCATGGTCGCGATCGCGACGCCCTTGAGCAACTGCCAGGTATGGAAATCTATCTTGTCCGCAAGGCCCGCATAGCCAGCAGGATCGGTGGCTGGCATCTCGTCCAACTGGATCGAGCCGCCGTTGGGCAGGATCAGGCGTTGCCATATGACCAGCGCCCGCTTCTGCCCGAACGCAACAACGCTATCATATTTGCCGATCAGGCGCGCACCTTGGGGCACAAGCAGGATATTGCCGGTGACGGTGTCGAACACGTTCTGGGTCACTTGCGCAGTGACCATCCCCGGCAAGTCCGAGTTGAGCCCGGTGATAAGGCTGGCCGCGATCACGCTGCCAGCGAGCACGCTGTTCGGCGAGGCCGGCGTGACGAGATTGCCCGAATTGAGGTCGCCACCCTTGTCGCGCGCGGATGCAAATTGCTCCTTTCGCGTCGCAGTCGGCGTGTGGCCGGCTGCCGTCCCGTCGGGCATCGCAGCCAATGGGTCGATCGACGGGGGTGCTAGGGCAACTGGACTAGCAGTCACTTGTGCCATCAAGCCGGACTGCCGCGCCGCCTTGAGATCGGCGAGGCGCTGCTGTCTTGCGGCTTCCGCTGCGTCGACGTGACCGCCTGTGTCAGTCGCCTCTACCTGCTGCTGTGCGCGAAGGATCGGCCGGCCGAGATCCCCTGGTAGCGGCGGGCCGAGCTTCGGCGCATCGCCATAAGTGGAGGGAAGGCCGGACAACGCGTCGGACGATGGCTTCGACAGGGGCTGTGAAAGTTCGCTTTCCACCGCCACTTGCCGGAACACCTGCGGCTTCAGGGCCATCCAGGCGATGCCCATGAGACCGACCGATCCAATTGCCGCTGCTCCGATGATCGCGCTGCGCTTGAAGCGGATCGCGCGGGCGGGCCGCGAGCGGATGGCCAGGGTTTCCGGATCGATCTTCGGCGCGGCCGGGGCGGCTCCTTCATTGGCGACGCCGTCCATCACGCGCCCCTCCGCTTGGAAGTCGCTGCTACGCGTTCGATGCGAACGACCTGCTGCTTCTTGAGGCCGAGCCGCAATTCCGCGGCGTCGAATATGCGGTCGACGACGTAATAGCGCTCACGCAGGCGATAGTTCACCAATTCGGCCTTGCCCTCGGGCCCTACGACGAAGAGCGGTGGGGCCTCGCCGCTCGCGAGTGCGGCGGAGAACTCGACATAAGTCTTCGACCCGTCATCGAACACGCGCAGCGGACGCCATGCCGGCCGGTCGCCCCGGATCGCATAGTCGAAGTTCAGATGCTCGATTGCCAGCCCCGAAGGCACTGGCGCGGCAGCCCGCACGGCTTCAACCTTGCGCTTCAGTGCCAGCAATTCATCCTGCGGATAAGTCCACCGCATCGACGACTGAGCCGTGCTCGCGGTGCTGGCCAGCCTGACATGATAGGTGCGGCGATCCGTGGCGATGACCATGTTCGAGACCAGGCCAGCGGAGAACGGCTTCACTAAGATATGGGTTTGCTTGGCTTCGCCCGATCCGCTCGACGTGTCGCCGATGACCCAGCGCGCGGTATCGCCGGCGGCAACTGCGATCAGGCTTTCGCCGGCCTGCAGTGCGATATCGGTGACGAGGCCCGGCGCTGTATAGACTTGGAAGATTGTCCCCTCGCTCCACGGATAGACCTGGGCACCGCTCACGAAGTTCGCTGCCGCAGGTTGCATGGTGGCTTCGTGCGTCGCGATCGCGACCTCCCGGATCGGGGCAGGGGAAGGGCCGGCCTGCGCGAGTGCCGGGGCGGCCAGTCCCAAGGCGAGGATCGCCGCCAGCATCGAATATTTCATGGCTGTGTCTCCTGCGTGTTGGCCGGTTGTGAGGCGAGGTTCAAATCGAGCGGCGAGCCGAGCGGAAGATTTGCGGGGGGCGGCGAACCTGGCCGGCCGACTGGAGGCGTGGTGTCGAGTTCGCGGCTCCAATCGATCGCGTCGACATAGATGCCGAGCGGGTTCTTCCGGAGGATTTCGGCGGAGGTCGGCGGGCGTATCACTGTTGTCAGGATCGCCGTCCATCGGCTCGTGCCGGCCTCGGATCCGCGCTCATAGGCAGTCTCGCTCCATTTGACCTGGAAGGACTTGTCGGATGCGCGCACGACGCTCGTGACCTGGACCGAGACCGTGCGCTCACCGACATTGGCGAATGGCGCTGCCGAACGGGCATATTCTCCCAGGAACTGCGCGCCGCGCCTCGTTGCGAAATCATAGGCTTCGAGCCAGTCGCGCCGCATCAGCACGGGGTCGAGCGAAACCGAGCGCACGCTGGTGATGAAGCGCGCGAGATGCCATGCGACCTGCGGGTCGGTCGGACGATAGGCCAAGTCGGCAGGCTGCACGGCACGCGTCTCGCCCAGCCGGTCCACCTCGACCACGTAGGGCGTAATCCTGCTTTGCAGCGATTGCCATGCAAGCCCAGCGGATGTGCCGGCCGTCAGCGCGAGGCAACCGAAGGCCATCAACCGCCAATTGCGCGCCTGGACGCGAGCCGATCCGATCCTTTCGTCCCAGACCTGACTGGCGCGCTGGTATGGCGTTTCAGGAGATGGCGTGCGGCCATATCGCTGCACGCTGCGTTTGAAGAACATGGTTCAATCGTTCCTTTCCTTGATATCGGGCGTGGCGGAGGCGCCACCGCGATCGCCCTGCTGGAGGGAGTGGATCGCGAGTTGGCGGCGATGACGGTTGGTCTGCTGGTTGCGCATCGCGCGTGCCCATGCGGGCGTGCGGGCCTCCCCGCCACCGCCCGGTCCACTCGGTTGCGGCGCCGAAGAACTTTGGGTCGAGTTCTGGTTGAGGGCATTCCATGCCGCCTGCCGGCCACTTGATGCGGCCTCACCGAGCCCCAGCGCTCCGCTTGCGCGGGAGCGCGCTGCATTGCCGGCAGCTTGGGCTACACCTGCGAGGCCGGACCCCACGGTGGGTTGCGGCGCAGATTCCTTGCCCAGCGAATAGGCCGTCGATGCCGCAGATCCCATCGCCGTGCCAGACCGGACGGCGCCCAACGCGGTACTGCCGAATGCCCGCGCCCCGCCGATCGCCGCTCCGCCGGCGAGCATGGCGATGCCGCCGGCACCGATCGTGGTTCCCAGCGCAGCTCCAGCGCCCAGTTGCGGTGCCCCCGAGACCAAGCCCGATGCGATTGCTGGTCCAAAGATGCCAAGCCCAAACAACGACAGGCTGGTGAGAACGAGGCTCATGGTCTGGCCGATGTCCGGCTCCTGACCGTTCAGCGCGGCGGTGAATTCCGAAAAGAAATTGGAGCCGATGCCGACGATGACGGCGAGCACCATTACCTTGATGCCCGAACTGACGACGTTTCCGAGCACCCGCTCGGCGAGGAAACTCGTCCGGTTCCACAACGCGAACGGCACGAGGATGAAGCCTGCAAGGCTCGTTAGCTTGAATTCCAGTATGCAGACGAACATCTGCACCGCGAGGATGAAGAAGGCGATGATAACGATCGCCCACGCGAACAGCAGCACCATGATCGTCAGGAAATTGTCGAAGAAGGTCGTGAAGCCGACCACTTCGCTCGCTTGGTCGAGCAGCGGCCAAGCCGCTTCGAAGCCGGTGCCGGCAAGTCGTCCGGGCTTGAGCAGGTCGCTCGCGGACAAGGTGCCGCCGCCCGCCGTCAGGCCGGCCTGCGCGAACGAGCGGAAGATAATGTCGGCAAGCGTCGAGAAGCTGTTCAAGATAAACGCGAACGCGCCGATGTAGAGGATCTTGCGTAGGAAGCGGCCGATGACATTGTCCTCGCCGCCCATCGCCCAGAACAGACCCGCGAGCGTTATGTCGATGCCGATCAGCACGCTGGTGAGGAAGCCGACGTCTGGACCCAGCAGGCCGAACCCGCTGTCGATATAGGTGATGAACGTTGCCAAGAAGCGGTCGATGACATTGAGGTCGTTCAAGGCACTGGCTTCCTGCTGGCGTTGGAGAAGATGTCGCGGGACGCGGTTGGGGGAGCGGGTCCGCGCCCCGCGACGGCGACGACGAGAGAGGGATCGCCGTCGCCAGGCCGGATCGGGCCGTTCGGCCCGTTGGGCTAGTTGGGCGTGTAGGCCGATCCGGAACCGAGGAATTTCTTCGTGGCGGCGCGTGCCTCGGCGGACTGGGTCGCCTGCCGGGCTCGCTCGGTTGTTTCGCTGCGGAATTGTGCCGCCATCATCTGCTGAACTTGGAATTGCTGCTTGGCAGTCAGCGCCAGGAGTTGGTTCGTGGCCTGCTGGGCCTGGAGCGAACCCTCGGCACCCTGGCTTCGCGCCACGATCTGGCTGAGCACCTCGGCATCGTCATGAATGCTCTCGACGACACCTGACTGCACTCTCATCGTGTGGCGGAACGATGCCATGCTGGCATCAAGCCGACTGCGGGCATCGCGCACGCGCGCATCGGTCGTGAGCGCGGCATTGAAGTCCTGCGGAAAGAACCTCGCAAACTTCTCATCGAGTTGGTCGACCTTGAAATCGATATTGGTGGCACGGCCCATCAAACGGTCGATCTCGCCAAGCTTTGCCTTGAGGGCATCGAGTTGTGGGAAGTCCACCCGCGACAGGTTCTTCCCCTGGTTGACCAGCATCTGCGCTTCGTTTTGTAACTGTTGGATCTGTTGGTTGACCGACTGGAGCGTGCGCGCAGCAGTCAGGATGTTCTGCGCGTAATTCTTGGGATCGAACACGACACCACCGATCTGAGCATGCGCCGGCATTGAGGCCGTTGCTATGCCAAAGGCGAGTGAGCCACAGGTGCCGAGCGCAAGTGCAGCGGCGATCACATGTTTGCGAGTGAGGGCACGCATCATTCTTCTCCTTGGTTGGAGGGTTGGGAAAAGGGGAAATCGGTGGTGAGATCGGCGGCCCAGGGAAGCCCGCGGTCCCGCAGGAAAGCCTCGGCGAACCGTGCACGTCCGTGCTCCTTGAGCACGGCATCGATGCGCTGCTGGGAAGCGGGGTCGGATGCACCGCAAAAAGCGAGTGCGACTGGACCGAGCCCCAATTCGAAGAGCCGGTTTCCACGCGCGGATTGGAGATAGTAGTGGCGCTTGGGCGTAGCGCGGCTGATCAGTTCGATCTGCCGGTCGTTGAGGCCGAACCGTGCGTAGATGTCACGGCCCTGCGGCTCGATGGCGCGGTCATTGGGCAGCAGGATGCGCTGCGGGCAGCTTTCGATGATGGCGGGCGCGATTGCAGAGCCGGCGATGTCGGCGAGGCTCTGGGTGGCAAACAATACCGCCACATTCTTCTTGCGCAGCACCTTCAGCCATTCGCGGATGCGCGCCGCGAACAGCGGATGGTCTAGGAAGATCCAGGCTTCGTCGAGGACCAGCAGGGTGGGGCGGCCATCGAACCGCTCCTCCAGTCGATGGAACAGGTAGGTGAGCACTGGTGCGACCGCGCCACTCTGGCCCATCAGGGCCTCGGTCTCGAAGCATTGGACATCGGCAAGTTCGAGGTGCTGCTCGGCAGCATCGAGGAGCCGTCCATGAGGACCATCCAACGTGTAGGGTTGCAAGGCAACGCGCAGCGAATTGGACTGGAGCAGCAGCGCGAGACCAGTCATCGTCCGCTCCTCGCGCGGCGCGGACGCCAAGCTCCCGAGTGCGGTCCAGACCGCGTCTTTTACATCAGGCGTGACAGGCACATTTTCCGCGCCCAGCAATGCTGCGATCCAATCCGCCGCCCAACTGCGCTCCACGGCATCATCGATGCCCGCCAGTGGTTGGAAGGCCAGCGCCTCACCGTCGGCTTCGCTGGAGCCAAGCGCGTGGTGCGCGCCGCCCATCGCCAGGACCACTGCCCGCGCCGAATTGCCCTTGTCGAAGATATAGACCTGGGCATCACGGTAACGACGGAACTGGAGCGCGATGAGGCCCAGCAGCACCGATTTGCCCGCACCGGTCGGGCCGACCACCATCATGTGCCCGACATCGCCGACATGGGTGGACAGCCGGAACGGTGTCGACCCGGCAGTCTTGGCAAGAAGCAGCGGTGGCCCGCCCAGGTGCCGGTTGCCGACAGGACCTGCCCAGACCGACGAAAGCGGCATGAGATGAGCCAGGTTCAAGGTATGGACCAGGGGCTGGCGGACGTTGGCGTAGACATGTCCGGGGACTGACGACAGCCATGCCTCGACCGCGTTCACGCCTTCGCGAACGCAGGTAAATCCGAGCCCGTTGACGATCCGCTCGACGGCGCGGACCTTGCCTTCGACTGCCGATTGGCCCTGGTCCGCAACAGTGATCGTCGTGGTCAAATAGCCGAAGGCAACATGGTCGCCGCCAAGCGCCTGTAATGCGAGATCGGCATCGACCACCTTGTTGTCGGCATCGCTGTCGAGAAGCTGTGCTGGCGAATTATAAAGCACTTCGCGCAGGAGCGCGGTGATTGATTTGCGCTTATTGAACCATTGTCGCCGGAGGCTGGTTAGCGTCTTCGTCGCGAGCGTCTTGTCCAGGGCAATAAAGCGCGTGACCCAGCGATAGCCGAAATCCTGGTGATTGAGCGCGTCGAGGATGCCTGGCCGGCTAAGGCTTGGAAAGCCGAGGATCGTCAGCGTCCGAACATGCAGTTTGCCGAGCTTGGGTTCCAGGCCCCCAACCAACGGCGTATCGGCCAGGATGGCATCAAGATACATCGGTGTCTCGGGCGCGACGACCCGGTGGCGGCGATCGGAAATCGTGCCGTGCAGGAAGGTCAGGGTTTCATCATCATCGAGAGCGCGGACATCCGCCATGAAGCCGCCCAGCAGGTCGAGCACCCGATCGGTCTCGGCGACGAAGCTTGCGAGCGCACCGCGCCAGTCCCGTTTTTTGTCGGCATCTGGCCGCTCGATCAGCGAGCGGCCGGCCCGGTCGGTTGCATCGGCCGGGGGGAGCCAGGTCAGCGTCAGGTGGTATCGGCTTTCGAAATGCCTGCCTTCCGCCTCGAAAGCCGCGCGCCGCTCATTGTCGACCAGCCAGCTTGCCGCATCGGGAAACTCGCTGTCGGGATAGGCCAGCGCCTCGCGCCGCTCGGCGTCGAAGAACAGGGCCCAGCCACTTCCGAACCGCCGCAGGGCATTGTTGGCACGGGCACAGGCGGCCACCAGTTCCGGCTCTGTCGCCGATTCCAGGTCGGGGCCGCGAAAGGCCAGGACCCGTAGGAAGCTTCCGTCCTTGTTGAGCACGACGCCGGGAGCGACGAGCGCGGCCCAAGGCAGATGGTCGGCGAGGCGCTCGGCGGACGCGCGATATTCTCCCACGAACATCATGTGAGACACCTCAGCATGCGAAATAGCCCTTCTGGCGGATGTGGCGGAGCAAGACTGGCGCGAAGCTTGGGTCGCGGCGGGTGGCCATGACGGCGACGCTGTGCCCCACCGCCCAAAGCAGAACCCCGGCGAGCCATTGCTGGAGGCCGAGGCCAACGGCCGCGGCCAGTGTACCGTTGACGATCGCCAACCCGCGCGGCGCGCCGCCGAGGAGCAGTGGGCTGCCGAGCGAGCCATGGATCGGCACCTCGAAGCCCTCGATATGCTGGCTGGTGCTGATCACGAGATCAGCGCCCCGCCGCCGAAGCTGAAGAAGGACAGGAAGAAGCTCGACGCGGCGAACGCGATCGAGAGGCCGAAAACGATCTGGATCAGGCGTCGGAACCCGCCTGCGGTCTCGCCGAAAGCGAGGGTAAGGCCAGTCACGATGATGATGATTACCGCCACGATCTTTGCGACCGGCCCTTGGACCGATTCAAGGACTTGCTGGAGTGGCTCTTCCCAAGGCATGCCCGATCCGGCGGCATGCGCCTGTGTGGCCAGGGTGAGCGCGAGGGCGAGCGTGGCGCCGGCCAAGAGATGGCGATTGGCGAAATGGCGAGAAAGCGCGCGCGTCATGGATCATTTCTCCTTGGTTTAGAGGTCGGAAGGTCGGCGAACGCGTAGGCCCCGGTGTCCGGATCGAGCCCGGCGACGCGGGTGATAGTGGACACCCGGCGCGACGTGCCGCGGCCGGAGATGAACACGACGATGTCGATCGCTTCGGCGATCAGCTGGCGGGGCACGGTGACCACGGCCTCCTGCACGAGCTGTTCGAGCCGATAGAGTGCTGCGAGCGCGCTGTTGGCATGGACGGTTGCGATCCCGCCGGGATGTCCGGTGTTCCAGGCCTTCAGCATATCGAGAGCTTCGGGACCGCGCACCTCGCCGACAATTATCCGGTCGGGCCGCAGGCGCATGGTCGATCGCACCAGTTCGGTCATTGTAACGTGCGGCGGCCGGGTGCGCAGTGCCACGGTGTCCGGCAACGGACATTGCAGCTCGCGCGTGTCCTCGATCAGGATGACCCGGGCGTCTATGCCCGATCGCTTTGGGGCCATCTCGGCAAGCAGCGCATTGGCGAGCGTGGTCTTGCCCGAGCTTGTCCCGCCGGCGACCAGGATGTTGTAGCGTTGGGTAACTGCGGCGCGCAGCGTGTCGGCGGTCGCCTCGCTCATCAGGCCATCCGCGACATAGTCGTCGAGCGTGTGGAGCCGCTGGGCGGGCTTGCGGATCGAGAAGCACGGCGCTGATGCGACCGGCGGCAGTACGCCTTCGAAGCGTTCGCCTGCGCGCCCCTCGATATGCGGCGGCAGTTCGGCCGAGATGATCGGGTGGTCGGCATGGACCTCGGCACGCGCGTGGGATGCTACCAGCCTGATGATCCGCTCGACCTGCTCGGGCTCGATGCGCTTCTCGGTGTCGATGCGACCTTCGCCGAGGCGGTCGAGCCGAAGCGCCCCGTCGGGATTGACCATGATCTCGATGACGAGCGGATCGCGCATGGCTGACGCGATGTCGGCGCCGAGCGCGGTGATGAGCATCCGGCGCCTGCGTTCGGCCGCAGTTGCGGCGGGGCGCTCGGAAGATAAGGTGGCGCTCACTCGTCGTCCTCCGAAGCGTCAGCGAGGGTGGCTCCATTCAATGAACGACGCCCGGTCGAAACCTGTCTTCCCACTTGCGTGACGAAGGCTTCGAACCGCCTCGCGCCCATCGCGCGACCCGCGTGATCGTTCTCGGCCAGAGGTACCTGGATCGCGAGTTCGTAGCGGACGAACAGCGCCAGCATTTCGAGGATCACATAGGTGTCGCGGTCGACCCGGCCGATGGCCTTGGTCAGTCGATCGAGCCGGATCGCGAACCGATCCTCAAGCTCGGACGCCCCACGGCGATTGAGCCAGGCAGTGACCGCATCGACCAGGATAGCGGACTTGCTCGCACCCGGTCTTGCGGCCAGCGCCTCGAGTCGGTCGGACAGTGGCTTTGGCAGGAACAGTTGATGGCGCACCTTGGAGTTGGTCTTTTCCATCGCTCAGAAGCCCAGCTGCAGGTCGTCGGGGCGACCCGACGCGGCGTCGAGACCATAGACGGTGCGAGCAGTTCCAAGCGCTTGCGCGCGATCCATCGCACGCCGTTCTGCCGCCTGGTCGCCGTCATCATCACCGAGGCCAAGCGGATCGGCCATTTCAGGCTCGACGATAATCGTCGGTTCGATCTCGTGCGCAGGATGGCGCGCCTGCTCGAGGCCTCCGCTATCCGCGCCATCGCCTTCCTCCATGCCGCCGGCGAGGCGCATGTCGGTCGTGCGGACATATCCTGCCCAGTCATCTTCGCGCGGATTAGGGAGATCGGGGTAACCGGCGCCATTCAGCTCTGGTGCGGGCAGCACGCGCGCCGAGAACCAACGATCCTCGTAATAGCGCAGCTTCTTTGCCCGGATTGGTGGATGACCCGAGATCAGGACCAACTCATCTGTCGGCGCGAGTTGCATCACTTCGCCCGGCGTCAGGAGCGCGCGGGCCGTCTCTTGTCGACTGACCATGACGTGGGCCAGCCAGGGTGCGAGACGGTGCCCGGCATAGTTGCGCATCGCGCGCTGTTCGGTCGCAGTGCCGAGCGCATCCGAGATCCGCTTGGCGGTACGTTCGTCATTGGTCGCGAACGCAATGCGGACATGGCAATTGTCGAGGATGGCATTATGCTCGCCATAGGCCTTCTCGATTTGGTTCAGGCTCTGAGCGATCAGGAAGGCGCGCACGCCGTAGCCGGCGAGGAATGCCAGGCTCGTCTCGAAAAAGTCGAGCCGTCCCAGTGCCGGAAACTCGTCCAGCATCATCAGCAGGCGCCATCTGCCATTGGACTGGCGGCAATCTGCTTTTCCCTCCTTGCCGACGCCATGCAGGGTTTCGGTCAGGCGCCGGCCGATCTGGTTCAGGATCAGGCGGATCAAAGGCTTGGTACGGCTGATGTCCGAGGGGGGCACGACGAGGTAGAGGGAAACCGGGTGGGAGCCTTCGACGAGGTCGGCGATGCGCCAGTCCGATGCAGCCGTGACCGCGGCAACCGTCGGATCACGGTAGAGCCCAAGGAACGACATGGCAGTCGAAAGCACGCCGGAACGCTCATTCTCGCTCTTGTTGAGGAGTTCGCGAGCCGCTGAAGCGACGACTGGGTGGACCAATGGTGCGTCTGGCGTCCCGAGATGATTGGTCGCCATCATCCGATGCAGGGTGGCTGCGAACGAGCGTTGCGGGTCGGACAGGAACGTCGCGACGCGGGCGAGGGTCTTCTCTTCCTCCGCGTAAAGGACGTGGAGGATCGCGCCGACCAGCAAGGAATGGGAGGTCTTCTCCCAGTGATTGCGGCGTTCTAGCGCGCCCTCGGGATCGACGAGGATGTCGGCGATGTTCTGGACGTCGCGAACTTCGTTCTCGCCACGACGGACCTCGAGCAGCGGGTTGTAGCGCGCCGATCGTGCGTCAGTAGGGTTGAAGAGCAAGCAGTGAGAGAAGCGCGCCCGCCAACCGGCAGTAAGTTCCCAATTCTCGCCCTTGATGTCGTGGACCACCGTCGATCCGGTCCAGGACAAAAGGGTAGGGATGACAAGGCCGACGCCCTTGCCCGAGCGGGTCGGGGCGAAGGCCATGACATGCTCGGGGCCGTCGTGACGGAGTTCCTCGCCACCCATGCGACCAAGCACGACACCATGGTCGACGAGAAGCTTGGCGGATTTGACATCTTTGGCCGTGGCCCAGCGCGCCGAGCCGTAAGTGGTGAGATTGTTCGATTGGCGCGCACGCCAGACCGACCCGAATATGGCCGCACCGCATCCCAGGAGACCACTGGTGGCCGCGATCGCGCCCGCCTCGTCGAACACGATCGGCGCATAGGCATCGAACGAGAACCACCAGGGGAAGAGCGACCAGGGCCGGTAGACCGGGAATGTGCCCAGGATGAACCAAGGGCGGTCGAGCTCCGGCTGGTAGGCCAGGCTCCAGGCCGCCCACTGTGTCGCGCACCAGACGCCTAGCGTGATGATCGCAAGGACCAACAGGATCTGTCCGATGAGGAGTTTGGTCGGGGTCATTCTGGCCTCCACTCGCGGGCTGCGAGCGATGCCTGGACTCTGATCGAAAATGCCTTGGTCCATTAGGCCCTGGCGAGTGCCCCAGGGCGCCTTTCCAGTGAACGCGACGGTAGAAATTCCACTGCGCGGTCGCCAGCGCGGGATTTCGCGCGATCGCGCAGTGTCGCGACATCTCGCGTCACCCGATCACAAATCTCGGAAATGAAGCAGGATTTGGCTTGCTTCTCGAAGCAAGGCGCGCGATTCTGGCTGGGCTCCCGAAATACGCGGGAGCGGGGCGTCGAAACCCCGATCGAAGAACTCGGTCAGCCAGTTTCTGGGGGCCGGGTGGCATGCGCGCATGTCCAGCCGGCAACGGTAAAGGCGCATGCGCCT
>CAMLQG010000050.1 GCA_946482075.1 uncultured Erythrobacteraceae bacterium | reverse complement strand
CCATCAGGGCGAAAGCGTGCGCATCCTCTACGTCCACGTCCCCGCAGCCTGGCTGGCTATGGCCGGCTGGACCGGGATTGCGGTGGCGAGCCTCATCCAGCTGGTCTGGCGCCACCCGCTGGCCGGGATCGCCGCGCGCGCGGCCGCCGTGCCGGGCGCGGCCTTCACCGCGATCTGCCTCGTCACCGGATCGATCTGGGCGCGGCCCACCTGGGGCACCTGGTGGGTGTGGGACGGGCGGCTCACCAGCTTCCTGGTGCTGCTGTTCCTCTACTTCGCCTATATCGCGCTGGCTTCGGCCGCCCAGCGGGACGGCGCGTCGAGCCGCATTCCTGCGATTTTCGGCCTGATCGGCGCGGTCAACATCCCGATCATCAACCGTTCGGTCGTCTGGTGGAACTCGCTCCACCAGCCGGCCAGCATCACGATCGGCAAGTCGGCGATCGATCCCGTGTTCCTCTGGCCGCTGCTGATCGCCGCGCTGGGCTTCTCGCTGCTGTTCGGCGGGATCGTGCTCGCCCGGATGCGCGCGATCCTCGCGGACATCCAGGCGGATGCACGGCTGCGCAGGAAGGCGCTCGATGCCTGAGGCGCTGAACCAGCTGCATTTCGTCTATGCCGCCTATGCCATCGGCGTGTTCGGCACGCTCGGCCTGACGGCCTGGGCACTGCTCGACATGCGCCGGGCGGAGAAGCGCAGGGACAGGGTGCGCGGCAGATGAGCGCCGGCCTCAAGCCCAAGCATCAGCGGCTGGTGCTGCTGGTCATCGCGCTGATCGTGCTGATCGCGGCCGGCCTGCTCGCCGCCTGGGCGCTCAGGAGCCAGGCGAGCTATTTCTATGTCCCCAGCGACATCGCGAAGGACGCCCCGCCGCCCGACAGGGCCGTGCGCCTGGGCGGCATGGTGCAGGCCGGATCGCTGAAGACGCTGCCGGACGGGGTGACGATCACCTTCGTCGTGGGCGACGGCAAGGCGACCGTGCCGGTGCGCTTTTCCGGCATCGTGCCGGACCTGTTCCAGGAAGGCTCCGGCGTGGTGGCGGAAGGCACGCTGGGCCGGGACGGCACGTTCCTGGCCTCCAACCTGCTCGCCAAGCATGACGAGAACTACGTTCCCAAGGAGCTGGAGCACATGACGGCGGCCCAGGCGAAAGCCACCGTGGCGGAAACGCGGTGATCGCCGAACTGGGTCTTGCCGCGCTGTGGATGGCCGCCGCGCTCGCCGCGCTCCAGCTGCTGGCGGGCGCGCTGGCGCTGCGCACCGATGGGGAAAGCATCGCCGGCATCGTGCGCCCCGTCGCCGCCGTGCAGGCGCTGCTGACGGTATCGGCGTTCGCTTTCCTGCTGCTGCTTTTCGCGCAGACCGATCTTTCGGTGAAGCTGGTGGTGGACAATTCCCATTCCGCCAAGCCGCTGATCTACAAGATTTCCGGTGCCTGGGGGAACCACGAAGGATCGATGCTGCTGTGGGTCACCGTGATGGCATCCGCCGGCGCGCTGATCGCGCTGCTGGAACGCCGCCTGCCCGAACGCACGATGATGGCCACGCTGGCCGCGCAGGCCTTCGTCGGGCTCGGCTTCTATGCTTTCCTGCTCTTCTCATCGAACCCGTTCGAGCGGCTGGAAAAGCCTGCCGCCGAAGGGCTGGGCCTCAATCCGCTGCTCCAGGATGTCGGCCTCGCGCTCCATCCGCCGACGCTCTATTGCGGCTATGTCGGGCTTTCGATCGCTTTCAGCTTCGCTGTCGGCGCGCTGGTCACGCGGGAAGTGGGGCCGGCCTTCGCCCGCGCGATGCGACCCTGGGTGCTGGGCGCGTGGATCTTCCTGACGCTGGGCATCACGGCGGGCAGCTACTGGGCCTATTACGAGCTCGGCTGGGGCGGGTGGTGGTTCTGGGACCCGGTGGAGAACGCCTCGCTCATGCCCTGGCTCGCGGCCACCGCGCTGCTCCATTCCGCCAGCGTGCTCGCCGCGCGCGACGCGCTGCGCGCCTGGACGGTGATGCTGGGCGTGGTCGCTTTCTCCATGTCGATGATCGGCACGTTCCTCGTGCGCTCCGGCATCCTCACCAGCGTTCACGCCTTCGCGGTCGATCCCGAACGCGGCAGCTTCATCCTGGCGCTGCTGACGCTCTATATCGGCGGCGCGCTGGCGCTGTTCGCGATCCGCGCGGGCACGGTGGCGGAAGGGGAGCGCTTCTCCGTGACCAGCCGCGAAGGCGCGCTGGTGATCAACAATGTCGCCCTGTCGGCGATTCTCGGCATCGTGCTGCTCGGCACGCTGTATCCGCTGCTCACCGAAGCGTTCGACGTGAAGGTTTCCGTCGGGCCGCCCTATTTCAACCCGGTGAGCGCGATCTTCTTCCTGCCGATGCTGGCCGTCATGGCGGTGGGGCCGCTGCTGCGCTGGCGGCGGGACAGCGTGGCGCGCATAGGCTGGGCGATGATCCTCAGCGGCGTGATCATGCTGGCCGTGCTGGCGGGCTTTGCGTTCACCAGCGATCTCGGGCTGCTGCCGCTGCTAGGCTTCGCCTTTGCCGCGGCCTTGGCAGTGGCGAGCTTCCTGCCGCTGCGCGGACGCAGCCTGCGCCGGCTGCCATTGGCGGTCTGGGGCATGGTCATCGCCCATTTCGGTGTCGCGGTCGCCTTGTTCGGCATGGCTTCGGAAAGCGCCTTCTCGGTCGAGAAGCTGGTCGCTGCGCGGGTAGGGGACGAAGCGCTCGTAGGCCCGTGGAAAATCACGCTGCGTTCCGTGGAACCGGTCGCCGGGCCGAACTGGACTGCGATGCAGGGCCATCTCTCGGCCAGCTATCGCGGAGCCGCGGGGCAGGTGCTCGATCCGCAGGCGCGCAGCTTCTGGGCGCCGCCGCAGCAGACGACGGAAGCCGCCTTGCTTACGCGCTGGAACGGACAGCTTTACGCCGTGGTCGGTGGGCGGGGCGAGGATGGCCGCTGGCAGTTGCGCCTTTGGTGGAAGCCCTTCGTCACTTTCATCTGGTATGGCGGCGCGCTGATCGCGCTGGGGGGCTTGCTGGCTCTGATCGGCCGGGTGGCAAACGACCTGCGGCGCATCACGGCGCGCGAGAAAATCGCGTTCCGCAGGCAGGAGCAGGGGCGATGAAGGCGATACGCTGGGCGCTGTGGGCGCCGCTGATCCTGTTCGTGGCGTTCCTGGCGGTGGTCATGATCCAGCTGCGTGCGCCGGCCGAACGCGAAGTGGCGAGCGCGATGATCGGCAAGCCGGTCCCCCAATTCGCCCTGCGCGCGGCGAGCGCCGACCGGCCTGGCCTGTCGCTCGCGGATATCAAGGACGGCAAGCCCAAGCTGCTCAACATCTGGGCCAGCTGGTGCGTGCCTTGCGCGGCGGAAGCGCCGCAGCTTGCGCAGCTCCGCGCGCAGGGGGCGGAGATCGTCGGTGTCGCCATTCGCGACAAGCCGGAAGATGTGGCGACCTTCCTCTCGCGCTACGGCAATCCCTATACGAAGATCGGCGCGGATGACCTTTCCGTGGTCCAGTTCGGCATCGGATCGTCCGGCGTTCCGGAAACCTTCGTGGTCGATGGCAAGGGCGTCATTCGCTATCAGCATATCGGCGACATTCGCGTGCCGGACGTGCCGATGCTGCTGGAAAAGCTGCGGGAGGCCGGGGCGTGAGCGACCATCATCGCCTCCATCTGTCATCCCAGCGAAGGCTGGGATCGCGATGGGAAACGCACTGCGCTGTCGAGAGAGATCCCAGTCTTCGCTGGGATGACGAAGGGGGAGCTCTCTTTTCCGCTCATGGTGAGGAGGGACTGAGCTTGTCGAAGGCCCGTCTCGAACCACGCGCGCGAGGGTCCTTCGAGACGCCATTTCGACAAGCTCAATGGCTCCTCAGGATGTGCGTTGTGGTTGTTTTACTGGCTCTCCTCACCAACCCCGCTTTCGCCCAGGATGCGCTCCCGCCCGCACCCTACGCCTATCGCCAGCTCGACGATCCGAAGCTGGAAGCCGAGGCACAGGACCTCATGGAGACCTTGCGCTGCCTGAAGTGCCAGAGCCAATCGATCGCGGATTCCGATGCGCCGATGGCGGGCGACATGCGCCATCAGGTGCGGCTGCGCATCGCGGCGGGCGAATCGCCCGAGGCCATTCGCGCCTGGCTGATCGAACGCTATGGCGACTATGTCAGCTACGCCCCGCGGATGGACAGGGCGACCTGGCCGCTCTTCGCGGCCCCCGTGCTGCTGGTGCTCGTCGCGCTGGTCCTGCTGCGCAAGCGGTTCGGGAAGCGGGGATGAGCTGGATCATGGCCATGGGCCTCGCGCTCGCCGCTTTCCTGGTCGCGGCTTTCCTGCTGCGCGCGCCGCGCAATGGCTGGACCGCGATCGGGGCCGCACTGGTGCTCGGGCTTGCAGGGTACGGTCTGCAGGCCAGTCCGGGCCTGTCCGGTGCGCCCAAGGACGCGGCCGTACCCGATGCGCGGGACGGCACGCTGATGGTGGAAGCGCGCAAGCGCTTCTTCCCCGAGATGGGGCCGGGGCAGCGCCATATGATCATCGCCGACGCTTTTGCCCGGCGCGGGCGCTATGGCGATGCCGCCAACGTGCTGCGCGGCGCGGTAGAGCAGGACCCGCGCAATGCGGAGGCCTGGCTGGCGATGGCCAATGCGCTGGTCGGCCATGCTGACGGCCGTGTGACACCGGCCGCGCTTTATGCCTATGAACGCGCCGAACAGGCCGCACCGACCAACGCCGCGCCGGAATTCTTCCTGGGCGCGATCAGGATTCGCGCTGGCGACCTTGTGGAAGCGCGCGAATTGTGGGGTGCGGGATTGGCCAAAAGTCCGGCTGACGCGCCTTGGCGCGTGGATCTGGAACAACGCATCGCCGCGCTCGACTTGCTTATGCGTCAGATCGTGGAACAGGGCGCGCGACAATGATCTGCGGAGATTGCGGTGGGGCAATCATGCTGCTAAGCGCCACGCCCCGTGGGCCGAAGGATCGGCCCCGTGCACGGGATGCAGTAATGGTGCTCGATTTCCATGAGTGACACTGCGGCCGAGGGTGATTCCACCCCCGCCTCTCCCGGCGCCTCTCCCGGTGGCGGCCATCATCCCCACGGCGGTCTCGGCAAGCTGGCCGTGGGCGCGATGGGCGTGGTGTTCGGCGATATCGGCACGAGCCCGCTCTACGCCATGCGCGATACCTTTGCCGGGCATCATCCGTTGCCGCTCGACGAATTGCATGTCTTCGGCATCGTCAGCCTGATGTTCTGGTCGATGATGATCATCGTGACGCTGAAATACGTTTCGATCATCATGCGGGCCGACAACAAGGGCGAAGGGGGCAGCCTGGCGCTCATCGCGCTCATCAACAAGAATGTCGGCCAGCGGGCGTGGAGCGTGGGGATCATCCTGCTGGGGGTGTTCGCGACCTCGCTGTTCTACGGCGACAGCATGATCACGCCCGCAGTGTCCGTGATGGGCGCGATCGAAGGCCTGGCGATCTATTCGCCCGGCATGGGCCCGCTGGTGGTCCCGCTGGTGGTGGTGATCCTGGTCACTCTGTTCCTGGTCCAGAGCCGGGGCACGCATCGCATGGCCGCGCTGTTCGGGCCGATGATGGCGCTCTATTTCGCGACCATCTCCGTCCTCGGCGTGCTCAGCATCATGGAGATGCCCGGCGTGATCGAAGCGCTCAGCCCGCATCATGCGGTGGTGATGTTCGTGACCGATCCGGTGAAAGGCTTCCTTGCCATGGGTGCCGCCGTCCTCGCGGTGACGGGGGCGGAAGCGCTGTACGCCGATATGGGGCATTTCGGCCGGCGGCCGATCCGCCTGTCCTGGCTCGCCTTCGTGCTGCCCGCGCTGGTGCTGAACTATCTCGGCCAGGCCTCGCTGCTGCTGCGCAACCCGCAGGCGATCGACAGCCCGTTTTATTTCCTCGCGCCCGAATGGTTCCAGTGGCCGCTCCTGATCATCGCCAGCCTGGCGGCGATCATCGCGTCGCAGGCAGTCATAACGGGCGCGTTCTCGGTCACCCAGCAGGCGATCCAGCTCGGTTTCATCCCGCGCATGACCATCAAGCACACCAGCGAAGCGGCGGGTCAGATCTATATCCCGGTGATCAACTGGGCGCTGATGGTGGCGGTGATCCTGCTGGTGGTGATGTTCCAGCATTCCTCCAACCTCACCGCAGCCTATGGCATCGCCGTGACGGGCGCGATGCTGATCGACAACTTCCTGCTGGCCGCCGTGCTCTTCACGCTGTGGAAATGGAAGCCGTGGTTCGCGATTCCGCTGCTGTCGGTCTTCTTCCTGCTCGATTTCGCCTATCTCTCGGCCAACCTCACCAAGATCCCCGATGGCGGCTGGGTACCGCTGCTGATGGGCATGGCGATCTTCACCTTGCTGACCACCTGGTCCAAGGGCCGCGCGCTGATGCGGCAGAACATGGCGGAAGGCACGATCCCGATGGAGATCTTCGCCAAGAGCGCGCATTCCAGCGCCGCGCGCGTGCCCGGCACGGCGATCTTCATGGCTTCCACCAATGCCGGCGTGCCGTCCGCGCTGCTCCACAACATCAAGCACAACAAGGTGCTGCACGAACGCGTGATCATCCTGACCGTAGCGATCCAGGACGTGCCCTATGTGGACGATGCGGAGCGCTATTCGGTCAAGGACCTGGGGCAGGGCTTCTACCGCATGACTCTGCGCTTCGGCTTCCTGGAGGAGACCGACGTGCCCGCCGCGCTCGCGCATGTCGATATCTGCGGCGGCACGTTCAACATGATGCAGACGAGCTTCTTCCTCTCCCGCCAGACGCTGATCGCGTCCAAGCGGCCGGGCATGGCGATCTGGCGCGAGAAGCTGTTCGCCTGGATGCTGCGCAATGCGGCCAGCGCAATGGAGTTCTTCCGCCTGCCGAGCAACCGCGTGGTGGAACTGGGCAGCCAGATCGAGATCTGAGCTGTCGAGAAAGCCGTTCCGTCATTGCGAGCGCAGCGAAGCAATCCAGGGCGGAACGTGGGGCTCTGGATTGCTTCGCTGCGCTCGCAATGACGCGGGGCTTATCCAAAGGAAAAGGCGCGGAAGGTTGCCCCTTCCGCGCCTTGTCTCAAGCGGCGACAGGATCGCGTGGATCAGCCGAGATTGGCGCTGACCATCGCGTAGAGCATCGGCAGCGACAGCAGCACGTTGGTGCGGCTGGCGATGAGCGCGCGGGGACCGGCCTTGGCCTTCTCTTCCGGCGTGGCTTCCACGATGCCGAGGATCTTCTTCTGGGCCGGCCAGATGATGAACCACACGTTGAACGCCATGATCAGCGCGAGCCACATGCCGACGCCGATCAGGTTGACGTTGCCCTGGCCGGAGAAGGTCAGCGCCTCATGCCCGTAGCCGCTGACGAAAGCGATCGCGAGGCCGGTCAGCACCGTGAACAGCGCGCCATAGCGGAAGAAGAACAGCACCTTGGGGGCGATATGCTTCGACACGCCCGGCTTCAGTTCGTCCGGGATGGTCGGCATGGTCGGCACCTGGACGAAGTTCAGGTAGTAGAGCAGGCCGATCCAGACGATGCCGAAGAAGATGTGGGTCCAGCGCAGGACCGAATTGGCGTCGACCGGTGCGCTGGGTGCGAAGGCCATCATCAGCGCGATGGCGGCGGCCAGGCCTACCGCCAGAACCAGGTGAAGATTACCGAAAAGCTTGGCCATGTGTGTCCCCCTAATCTCTCAAAACGCTCGTCTCTCCGCGAGCTGGAACAGCGCGATAATAAGAAGTGCGTGTGCTTTGTCACACAATAATTCGTTGCCCCTCAAGAAGGAGGGAGTTCGCCTTCCGCTTCCTTCTCGCCCGCTTCGCCGAGCCCGTACCGCATCAGCATCGGGATCTGCGAGAAGGTGAACAGGAAGGACAGCGGCATGAACACCCAGAGCTTCGCCGCCAGCCAGTCTCCGAAGTTCAGCCAGTGGCGAAACGCCTCGTTCAGCCCCGCCAGGAACAGGAAGAACAGGCCCCAATTGCGCGACAGCTTCATCCAGCCTTCGTCCTTCAAGCCTTCGAAGGCGGCTTCCAGCAGGAATTTGAGCAGGGCCTTGCCCTTCCACCAGGCGCCCAGCAGCGAAACGGCGAAGAACAGGTAGATCACGGTCGGCTTGATCTGCACCCAGAACGGATCGTTGAAGAAGATCGTCAACGAACCGAAGCCGACGATCAGCGCGGTGGACAGCCACAGCATCGGCGAAACCTTGCCCAGGTGCCAGCGCGAGATGGCGAGCGCGACGATCGCGGAGATCACGAAGGCCACCGTCCCGCGCACCACCGCGAAGACGCCGCCGACCGCATCGTTCTGATCGGCCGGCGAATAGTGGCGATAGACCAGGAAGAAGACCAGCAGCGGCCCGTAATCCACTACTACATTCAGCCAGCTCGATTTCCTCTTCGCTTCGCTCACCGGACGACTCCCGCGATCACTTTGGCCACCAGATCGGGATCGAACGGGCGCAGATCGTCGATCTTCTCGCCCACGCCGATCGCGTGGATCGGCAAGCCGTATTTCTCCGCCGCGGCCACCAGCACACCGCCGCGCGCCGTGCCGTCGAGCTTGGTCATGATCAGGCCGGTCACGCCCGCGACTTCCTTGAAGATCTCGATCTGGGAAAGCGCATTCTGCCCGTTGGTGGCGTCCAGCACCAGCACGACATCATGCGGCGCTTCCGGGTTGAGGCGGCCGAGCACGCGACGGATCTTCGCCAGCTCGTCCATCAGCTCGCGCTTGTTCTGCAAGCGCCCGGCCGTGTCGACCACCAGCGCATCGGTGCCCCGCGCGGTCGCTTCCTTCACCCCGTCGAACACGATGCTGGCCGGATCGCCGCCTTCCGGGCCGCGAATGATCGGCACGCCAAGCCGGTCCGCCCACACCGCGAGCTGGCCAATCGCGGCGGCGCGGAACGTGTCGCCGGCGGCCAGCATCACGCCGTAATCCTGTTCCTGGAACAGATGGGCGAGCTTGGCGATCGTGGTCGTCTTGCCCGATCCGTTGACCCCGATCACCAGGATCACCTGCGGACGCGGGAAGGCCACGATGTCGAGCGGCTTGGCCACCGGGCGCAGGATCGCGGCGATCTCTTCCGCCACGGCCTCGCGCAGGCCCTGCTCGTCGATGTCGCGGCCGAAACGCTGTTCGGCTAGGCGATTGCGGATGCGCGCGGCGGCGGTCGGACCGAGATCGGAAAGGATGAGCGCATCCTCCACCTCGTCCAGCGTCGCATCGTCCAGCTTGCTCGTGCCCACGATGCCGGTCAGATTCTCGCTCAGGCGTTCCGATGTCTTGCGGAAGCCGCCCAGCAGCCGATCGGACCAGCTTTCCGCACTCATTGCAGGATTCCTTCGACGCATGCCGTGGGAGTAAGGGACAGGACGGCGCCGCGTTCCACCCCGGCGGGGAGCGCTACGCGTGCGAAATGCTGGGAATAGCCGGTACCGTCCGCTTCCGCGACCACTTCGCAGGGCTGTCCGATCAAGCCGCCGAGCCAGCCTTGGCGCATCGCCGCCGCATCCTCCCGCAATTCTGCGGCTCGGCGCCTGATCACCGCGCGGTCCACCTGCGGCATGCGTGCGGCTGGCGTGCCGGGGCGGGACGAGTAGGGGAAGATGTGGCCGTGCACGATGCCCAGTTCCTGGATGATCGCGCGGTTGTTGGCGTGCATCGCCTCGTCCTCGGTCGGGAAACCGGCGATGATGTCCGCCCCGATCGCGATTTCGGGACGGCGCTGGCGCAAGCTTTCTACCAGCGCGACGGCATCGGCCCGCAGATGGCGGCGCTTCATCCGCTTCAGGATCAGATCGTCGCCCGATTGGAGCGAGAGATGCAGATGCGGCATCAGCCTGGCTTCCTGCGCGAACAGATCGATCAGCAGCGGATCGATCTCGATCCCGTCGAGCGAGGACAGGCGCAGGCGGCGCAGCCGCGGGAAAGCATCCAGGATCGCCTGCGCCAGCGCACCCAGGCGTGGAGCGTTAGGCAAGTCATGGCCCCAGGATGTCAGGTCCACGCCCGTCAGCACCACTTCCGGCGTACCGAGCTCCAGATGCCGCTCCACTTCGCGCAGCACGTCCGCCACCCCGAGCGAACGGCTCGGGCCGCGACCCTGCGGGATCACGCAGAAGGTGCAGGCGTGGTCGCAGCCGTTCTGCACGGCGATGAAGGCGCGGGTGTGCCTGACCGGCGCGATATCCCGCGATATCGGTACATTCCATGCCCGTGCATCGAGCTTGCTGGCATTGGCGACCAGCCCATCCACTTCCGGCATGGTGGACAGCGCGTCGCGTTCGATCTCTGCGGCGCATCCGGTGACGAGCAGGCGTGCATCGGGCCGGGCCTTGCGTGCCTTGCGGATCGCCTGGCGCGTCTGGCGAACGGCTTCGGCCGTCACTGCGCAGCTGTTGATGACCACCACTTCGCTTTCGCGCGCCAGCATCGCGCGGATACGCTCGCTCTCGGCGATGTTCATCCGGCAGCCGAGCGAAATGACCTCAACGCTCACCGAGGCAATCTCATGCAAAATCCGCCGGGTCGAACGTACCGCGGAAGGATTCGGCGGCCGGGCCCGTCATGGTGATGCGATTGCCGGCACTCCAGGCGATGGCCAACGGTCCGCCGGGCAGGTCCACGCGCACTTCGCGATCGACCAGTCCGCGCTTCATCGCGGCGATCGCGGTGGCGCAAGCGCCGGTCCCGCAGGCGCGCGTCAGTCCGGCACCGCGTTCCCACACGCGGAGGCGGATCGCGTTGCGATCCTCGATATTGGCGACGTTGACGTTCACCCGCTCGGGGAAGAGCGGGTCGTTCTCGATCAGCGGACCCAGGCGCTCCAATTCCACCGTGTCGGCATCGTCCACGAAGAACACGACATGCGGATTGCCGACATTGACCGCGATAGGATTGTCGAGCTGTTCCCAGCCCACCGGCATGGCGCTCGCATCCATCGCATAGGCGAGTGGGATTTGGTCCCACCCGAAGCGCGGTTCGCCCATATCGACCGCAATGCCGCAATCGACCGGGCGGGCCTCGATGATGCCGCCGCCGGTCTCGATGCGGGCCGGGCGGCCGTGGAGCAGGGCCACCGCGCGGCTGGCATTGCCGCAGGCGCCTACTTCGCTGCCGTCGGGATTGAAGATGCGCATCCGGAAGTCGGCCAGTTCGCTGGGTTCCAGCAGGACGAGCTGGTCGCAGCCGATGCCGGTGCGCCTGTCCGCCAGCGCAGACGCGAAAGCCGCCTTCACGGGCGGCAGCGACTGCTCTCGCCCGTCAAGGACGACGAAATCATTGCCGAGGCCGTGCATCTTGATGAAAGGGATGCGCATGGCCGCGCATCTAGGGAAGGCGAGGCTTGCCGTCCAGTGCTGGGTGGCTTTTGCTCGTCATCCCAGCGAAGGCTGGGATCTTTGTGATCTTGGTCTGACCCAGCCCAAGGCGATCCCAGCCTTCGCTGGGATGACGATATTAACCAGCCATCTTGCGCGCGGATTCCGCATCGAGAGGGGCGAGATGCAGATTGGGCTCGGTTTCCCGCGCCAGCAATCGCGCTTCGGACAGCCGGCGATAAGTCGCTTCGGCATCCTCGGGCCGGCCATAGAGATAGCCTTGGCCCTTCATGTGGCCCATCTGCTGCAACGCTTTCAGCACCGCGTTGCTTTCCACGCCTTCGGCCGTGATCGGCAGGTCGAGCCCGCGGCCAAGCGAGATGATCGCTTCGAGGAGCTTGGAACTCGTTCCTTCCTCTGCGATCTCGCTCACGAAGCTGCGATCGATCTTGATCCGATCGAACGGCAGGGAGCGCAGCTGGGCGAGGCTGGCATAGCCGGTGCCGAAATCGTCCAGGCTGATGCGGATGCCCTGGTTCTTGAGGCTGGTGACGACCGACCGCACCACACCGATATTCTCATGCAGGCAGCTTTCGGTGATCTCGATATCCAGTCGGTGGGGCGGGAAGTTGGATCGGGCCAGCATCCGCATGATCTTCTGCGCGAACCACGGGTCGCGCAGCTGGACGGGCGAGATGTTGACCGAAAGCGTGAGCTCGGGGTTCCACTGTTTGGCGTCTTCGAGCGCCTGGGCGATCAGCATGTCCGACATTTCGGAGATCGCGCCGATTTCCTCGGCGATGGGAATGAAGATTTCCGGCCCGACCAGGCCGAACTGGGGAGATTGCCAGCGCGCGAGCATTTCGAAACCCATCAGCTTGCCGGTCTCGAGATCGATCTGCTGTTCGTAGAAGGGAACGAATTCACCCCGGCGCACGCCGCGCCGAATGCCCGTCTCCAACTCGTTGCGGAAACGCAGTTCGTTCTCCATCGAAAGATCGAACCAGCAATGGCGGTTCCGGCCGCGATTCTTCGCGTGGTACATCGCGATATCGGCACGGTGCAGGAGATTGTCGGCGGAACAGGAGACGATATCCGAACAGCCGTGAGCGCCCCAGGCGATGCCGATCGACACGGTCAGGTCCACGAACAGGCCTTCATGCTCGATCGGTTGGGCCACTTGCGTCACCAGCTTGCCGGCGAGATCGTCGATCCGTTCCGGCGCCCCGGGTTCGAACGGGAGGACGATGACGAATTCGTCCCCGCCCAGGCGCCCGAGCAAAGCATCGCGAGGCAGGGCTTCGCGCAGGCGCCGGGACGTCTCGAGCAGCACCTGATCGCCGACCCGGTGACCGTGCAGGTCGTTGATGTGCTTGAAATTATCGAGATCGAGCATCAGTGCGGCCATGCCGATGCCCTCGGCTTCCGTCCTGGCGATCAGATTGCGCATTTCCGGCTCGATCGTCCGGCGGTTGAAACAGCCGGTCAGCGGATCGGTCTCTGCGAGAAGCCGTGCCTGCTCCTCTGCCTCGCGGCGCACCTGGATCTCGGCGGAAAGCTCGGTATAACGGCGCCAGCCGAAGATGATCAGGGCGATGTTGAGGAGCAGCGCGGTGACGAGCAGGTTTTCGGGCCCGTCACTTTGTCCGATCAGCCGGGCGATCGCCTTCGGAGCGACCGTCCCACCCGTCGTGATGAACAGCAGCAATGCCGCCACCGCGATGCCCAGCATCACGATGTCGCTCTCCGCACGACCGGATTGTTCGCGTTTCCGCGTTTCAGTCCCTTCGGACACGTCCAACAGCTGATCCCCCCAGATAGCCGAAGGCACTGTCATCGCATGGTGTGCTGAAATTTTGGTTAAGTGTGCCCGCCGCAAACTCAGGGGAACAGCCCGATCTCCCGCAGCCGCTGGTGCAGGAACGCGTCGGCGGTGATCGGTTCCGGATAACGGTCCGGGTTCGCGGCGGTGACGCATTGCGGCAGAGTCACGATCGGGAAGTCGCTGCGCAGATGCAGGAAGAACGGCATCGCATAGCGGCTGAACCGTGCGCGATCGTCTTCGGGATTGCGCACGCGATGGATGGTCGAGGGCAGGACATGATTGGTCAGCCGTTCCAGCATGTCGCCGATATTGACCACGAGCGCGCCTTCCGGGGGCGATACCGGCAGCCAGCGCCCGTCGCGCGTGAGCAGCTCGAGCCCCGCTTCCTCCGCGCCGAGCAGGAGCGTGATGAGATTGATGTCGCCATGCACCTCGGCGCGCAGGGCACCGGGCGGACTGTCCGCGATCGGCGGATAATGCAGCAGGCGCAGCACGGAATTGCCCTTTTCGGTCGCCGGTATGAACCAGTCTTCCGGCAGGCCGAGATCGAGCGCGATGCGCGAGAGGATGATGTTCCCCACTCGGTCGAATTCCGCGAACAGGGCGGAATAGACTGTGCGAAACGCCTCGGGCCAATCGGGCCAGATATTGGGCGGCATGCTGGCTGACAGCGGATCGCCCGGCGGCAGGTCGCGGCCGATATGCCAGAATTCCTTGAGATCGTGCGCTTGCGCGCCCTTGGCGATCTCCGTGCCGAACGGCGTGTATCCGCGCGCACCGCCCTGGCCCGCGATGTGATAGCGCCGTTTCTCCTCTTCCGGCAGGGCGAAGAAAGCGCGGGCGAGGTCCCACCCACGTGCGATCAGCTCCGGGTCCAGGCCGTGATCGCGCACCATCGCGAAACCGAAACTGCGGAAGCTCGCCCCCAGATCGCGCGAGAAATGCTCCGGTTCGTCCGACAGTGAGAGAATGGGGAGAGTGGCGAGGTCCATGTGGCCCGATGCGGTTCAGCGGTCATTTGACAAGAGCCTGATTAACGCCCTCATGGAAAGCGCGAAGCGCTTCCACCTCGAACGATCAGGCTCTAAGGCTCTCGCCATATCGCCAAACGGGAGCATGCGCATGGCCAAAAGCTACTGGCTGATGAAATCGGAACCGGACGCCTATAGCTGGGACGATCTCGTGGCCGAGGGGGAAGGGACCTGGGACGGCGTGCGCAACCATCGCGCGGCCAACAATCTGCGGGCGATGAAAGTGGGGGACCAGGCGTTCTTCTACCATTCCAATATCGGCAAGGAGATCGTCGGCATTGCGGAGATCAGCCTGTCCGGCATCGCCGACCCCAGCGATCCCGAAGGCAAATGGGCGGCAGTGAAGATCAGGCCCGTGCGCAAGCTGGAACGCCCGGTGACGCTGGCCGAGATCAAGGCCACGCCCGCGCTGGCCGATATGGAACTGGTGCGCCTGTCGCGCCTGTCGGTCGCCGAATTGAAGAAGACCGAATGGGACAAGGTGCTGGCCATGGCGAAAAAGAAGCCCGCCTGACCTGTCCCGTCCTGTGACGGTAGTGGAAAACCCGCCTTCGCGCCGCTTTCGGATGGTTAGCGGTGCGTTAAGACGGGATCATGCGACGTTACCTCGTAGTCACGGACGACATCGCGCGGCACCCGTTCCGCGCCTCGCTGCCGCCGCATGTCCTGCGCGGACTGCCGGAAATCCCCATGCCGCGGGAAAAGCGGCCTCTGGTCGAAACTCTGAAAGACTTCCTGCTGGCCTATTGCGCCTGCTTCATGGCGGTTTCCGCGTTCATTCTCTGAACTAGTGCAGCGTCGGTTCCGGCATCGCGCATTCCGCGCGGTGGAGCAGCTTGCCGAGCCAGGCCGAAATCAGGCACATGCCCGCGCTCAGCAGGATCTGGTCGGCGATCGCCACGCCCGCCGCGCTCAGCCCCACGGCGAAGAGCGAGCCGATCACCATCGCGCCGGCATTGACGATATTGTTCGCCGCGATCGTGCGCGCCGCCTGGGAAGGATCGACCTTGGTGGTGAGGAACGCATAGAGCGGCACCACGAACATGCCGCCGGAGATCGCGATGCCCAGCAGCGTCAGCAGCAGCGGCACGGCGAGCGGCTCGGCCACGAAATCGCCCACATCGAGCAGCCCGCCGGTCAGGTTCGGGCTCCAGGAGCGGCAGACGAGATAGAACAGCGTGACGAAGACGCCCATCGCGATCACCGAGACCGGCGCGTGGCGAGCGGAGACCTTGCCCTTGAGCAGCGCATTGATCGACATCGATCCGATGGCGACGCCGATCGAGAACGTCACCAGGAACAGGCTCGCCACTTCCTTGCTCGCCATCAGCACGTTCTTGGCCAGCGGCGGGAACTGGATGAACAGCACGGCGCCGATCGTCCAGAAGAAGCTGATCGCGAGAATCGCGTAGAACACGCAGGGCTCGTGCATCGTCCTGCGCACGAGATCGACCGATGAGCGCAGCAAGTGCCAGTCGAGCGGCTGGGCTTCCGTCAGCGGAGGAGCGGGAGGCACCGCGCGGCTGGTGAAATAGCCGATGATCGCGGTGGCCAGGACACAGGCGGCAGCCAGTTCCACCGGAATCCAGCCCGCCAGGATCGTGCCGGCCAGCACTGCGAGATAGGTTCCCGCCTCGACCAGGCCCGTGCCGGCCAGCACTTCCTCGCGCTTGAGGTGCTGCGGCAGGATCGCGTATTTGATCGGGCCGAAGAAGGTGGAATGCACGCCCATCGCGAAAAGCGCGGCAAGCATGAGCGGAATGGCGACGGTGGTGGTCATCAGCCCTTGCCAGGCAAGCGCCAGCCCGGTCCCCCCCACCGCCATGATGAAGATTTCGCAGAACTTCACCGCCCGGATGATGCGGGCCTTGTCGCGCATGTCGGCCAGCTGGCCGGCGAGAGCCGACAGCACGAAGAAGGGCAGGATGAAGAGCCCCGAGGCGATGGCGCTGAACTTCGCTTCCTCGGCTTCGGAATTGTAGACGCTGTAGACGACGAACAGCACCATCGCATTCTTGTAGAGATTGTCGTTGAAGGCGTTCAGCAACTGCGTCACGAACAGCGGCAGGAAGCGCCGTCGCCGGAGGAGGTGCGTCGATGTTGTCATGCAAGCTTAACCAGGAATTCCGATGTTTGAACTGACACGTAGCGGTCTCTTCGCGGCGGACAAGGGAAAAGCGGTTCTTTTGCATCGGCCCTTGTGCCGCTAAAGCCTTTCCCGACATGCTGACCCTGCCCAATATCCTGACGCTGTCCCGCATCGTCGCGGTGCCGGTTCTGGTCGCGCTGCTCTGGTGGCCCGGCTGGGAAACCGGCTATGCGCTGGCTTTCGCCGTCTATTGCCTGATGGGCATCACCGATTATTTCGACGGCTATCTCGCCCGCGCAAACGGCGCCGTTTCGAAGCTGGGCATTTTCCTCGATCCCATCGCGGACAAGATCATGGTCGCTTCGGTGATCCTGATCCTGACCTATACGGGCGATATCGCCAGCCTCCATGTGATCGCCGCGCTGGTCATCCTGCTGCGGGAGATCGCCGTATCCGGCTTGCGCGAATTCCTGGCGGATATCCGCGTGTCCGTGCCGGTTTCGCAGCTCGCGAAATGGAAGACGACGTTGCAGCTCGTCTCCCTGGGCGCGTTGATCCTGGCGGGCGCCACACCCGATTGGCCCATGCCGAAACAGGTCGGCCTCGTCAGCCTGTGGGGCGCGGCGGTGCTGACGCTGATCACCGGCTGGGATTACCTGCGGGTCGGGTTGAAGCACATGGATTGATATCCGTACGTCATTGCCAGGCTCCGTCATTGCGAGGCCACGGGCCGAAGCAATCCAGAGCCGTTGCGCGTTGCGCACTGGATTGCCGTGTCGGCTTCGCCTCCTCGCAATGACGATTCCCGGTTTACACAAAACGCGGTGAAAGCGCTCTCGATCAGCCCCGCTCACGGCCGGCCTCCGCCAAGGGAAACCGGGACCTTGCAGGGGAAATCCGGCGATTTCGATATGTGACCTTTAGCGGGAAAGCGTGTCATCACCCGCCCGGATCGGGCCCGCAAGCGGCTTTGGCTGCTGTGCGATTTGATCTTCATCCGGCAGGGTAAGCCAGATTTTCGCGATGTAGGAAAATGGTTTCTCAAGTCTCCCCTCCCCCCACGGAAGGGGAGCACTCGCACCGACTAATCGGGACCGGCGGAGAACGACCCAAAGCGGACATCTGCACTCGTCCGCACGGACCGATCCTACCCCGCCCGCAATTCCTCGGCCAGCATCCGGAATTCATCGCTCCTCGGCGAATTCTTCCGCCACACCAGCGCGATCTCGCGGCTGGCCTTGGCGGCTTTCAGCGGGCGAGCGACCACTTCCGTCTCATGCAATATGCCGGCGTCCAGCGCCATCTCCGGCAGCATGGTCACGCCCAGGCCATTATCCACCATCTGCACCAGCGTGTGCAGGCTGGTGCCGATCATCGTGGCGCTGGCGCGCAGCTCGGGCCGGTTGCAGGCGGCCAGCGCGTGGTCCTTCAGGCAGTGTCCGTCCTCCAGCAGCAGCAGCCGGCCCTCATCGATCAGCGCGGGCGGCACTTCCTCCGGCGGATCGCGCGGATCGCCCTTGGGAAAGGCCACGAACAGGCGATCGTCGCAGATCGTCTCGTGTTCCACTTCACCGGTAGCGAAGGGGAGGGCGAGCAACACGCAATCCGCGCGTCCGTGATGGAGCGATTCGATCGCCGCCGCGCTCGGCTCCTCGCGCAGGAACAGCTTCAGCGCCGGGCGTTCCCTGCGCAGGCGCGGGAGGATGCGGGGTAGCAGGAACGGCGCGATCGTGGGGATCACGCTCATCCGCAATTCGCCGGCGAGCGGTTGGCCGGATGACTGAACGAGTTCCGACAGCTCTTCCGCCTCGCGCAGCAGGCGATGCGCCTTGGCGACGACGGCATTGCCCAGCGGCGTGAAGCGCACAACCCGGCGGCTGCGTTCCACCAGCGTTACGCCGAGCAGTGATTCGAGCTCGCGCAGCCCCGCCGAAAGCGTCGATTGCGAGACGTAGCAGCTTTCCGCCGCACGTCCGAAATGCCCATGCTCGTGAAGCGCAACGAGATATTGCAGCTGCTTGAGCGTGGGCAGGTAGGTGTTCATGGGGCGGGTGCTGCGTCCGACGGCGAGGGTTCCTCGACGCGGGACATCTTGAGCTTGCCGTCGACCACGGTGAAGCCGAGCCGACCTTCGACGAGCTGGAGCGCGTCGCGCCCGAACACATCGTATCGCCAGCCCTCCAGGATCGGCAGGCTACGCATGCCGGCGGCCAGCGCTTCCAGATCGTCGGTGCGGCTCAGCAGCCGGGCAGCCACGTCGATCTCGCGCGAGCGGATCTTGAGCAGCAGCTTGAGGAGATCGGCCACCAGCGCGCCTTCCTTGCCCAACGGCGCGCCGCGCTGCTGCTTTTCGGGCATCTCACCCACCGGCAGCGGCTCCGCCTTGGCGAGGGTGTTCATCAGGCGTTTGCCGATCTCGTTCTCCCGCCAGGCGGCGGAAAGACCACGGACCTTGGCGAGATCCGCCTGTGCTTTGGGCGGATGGCTGGCGAGATCGGCCAGCGTCTCGTCGCGCATGATGCGGCCGCGCGGAATGTCCTTGTCCTGCGCTTCACGCTCGCGCCAGGCGGCCAGCGCCTTCAGCCGCCCAAGGACCTGCGGATTGCGCGAAGGCGGGCGGATGCGGCGCCACACCTCACCCGGATCGTTGCGGTAGTTCTCGGGGGCCGCCAGCCGCTCCATCTCGATGTCCAGCCAGTCGCCCCGGCCGGTCTTGCGCAGCTTCTTGAGGATCTTGGGAAAGATGGTGGATAGATAGGTGACGTCGCCGATCGCATATTCGATCTGGCGTTCGGTCAGCGGGCGGCGCGACCAGTCGGTGAAGCGTGCGCCCTTGTCGATCGCCACGCCCAGCCAGCTCTCCACCAGATTGCCGTAGCCGATCTGTTCGGACTGGCTGATCGCCATCATCGCGATCTGCGTGTCGAAGATCGGATGCGGGGTCTTGCCGGTGAGGTTGTAGATGATCTCCACATCCTGGCCGCCGGCGTGAAAAACCTTCAGGACGTCCTCATTGTCCGTCAGCAGGTCCAGCAGCGGCTTCAGATCGATGCCGGGTGCGAGCGGATCGATCGCGACGGCTTCCTTGTCGTCCGCGATCTGCACCAGGCATAGCTCGGGCCAGTAGGTGTTCTCGCGCATGAACTCCGTGTCGACCGTGATGAAGTCGGACTTGGCGAAGCGCGAGCAGATTTCGGCAACGGATTCGCTGTCGGTAAGCAGCGGGTGGATAATCATGGACGCTCTATATCGAAGAAGGTCTGTGAAAGCACTGGCCCAAGAGCACAGGCCCCTGGGCGGAATCCGCGCCCCATAGCGCTCATTCGGCCCGATGAATAGCGCATATACCGCGATAAATTTGTCGCATGCGGGGCAGAGGCGTGTCGTCACACGTCTGCGGGCGCTCGGGCCGAACTTGACAAACAGGCGATGCGGCGGTGTTAGGAGCGCCGTTCCGTGCGGAGGGAAGCCGCGCGGTCATTTTTCTTGCCTGAAAGATTCCGAAGCCATGCACGCCTACCGCACGCATAATTGCGCCCAGCTCCGCGACAGCGATGTCGGGGCGACCGTTCGCCTTTCGGGCTGGGTTCACCGCAAGCGCGACCATGGCGGCGTGCTGTTCGTCGACCTGCGCGACCATTACGGGATCACCCAGATCGTGGCCGATACAGACAGCCCGGCCCTGGAGCTGCTGGATTCGCTGCGCGTGGAAAGCGTCGTCACGATCGACGGCGAAGTGAAGCGGCGCGGCGAAGGCACGGTGAACGCCAACCTCGCGACCGGCCAGATCGAAGTCTTCGCGCGGGCCGCCGAAGTGCAGTCGCGCGCGGAAGAACTGCCGTTGCCGGTGGCGGGCGAGCAGGAATATCCCGAGGAAATCCGACTGCGCTATCGCTATGTCGATCTGCGTCGCGAACGGCTGCATCGCAACATCCTGCTGCGCAGTCAGGTGATCGCGTCCTTGCGCCGCCGGATGATCGACCAGGGCTTCACCGAGTTCCAGACGCCGATCCTCGCGGCTTCCAGCCCCGAAGGCGCGCGCGACTTCCTCGTGCCCAGCCGGATGCATAACGGCAAGTTCTACGCGCTTCCGCAAGCGCCGCAGATGTTCAAGCAGCTGCTGATGGTCGCGGGCTTCGACCGCTATTTCCAGATCGCGCCGTGCTTTCGCGACGAGGATCTGCGCGCCGACCGCAGCCTCGAATTCTACCAGCTCGACTTCGAGATGAGCTTCGTCACCCAGGAAGACGTGTTCAATGCGCTCGAACCCGTTCTGGCGGGTACGTTCGAGGAATTTTCCGGCGGCAAGACGGTGACGCCCGCGGGCACTTTCCCGCGCATTCCTTATCGCGAAGCGATGCTGAAATACGGTTCCGACAAGCCGGACCTGCGCAACCCGCTGGTCATCACCGATGTGACCAGCCATTTCACCAAGTCGGGCTTCGGGCTGTTCGAGAAGATCGTGGGTTCGGGCGGCGTGGTCCGCGCGATCCCGGCGCCTGCCACGGCGGAGAAGAGCCGCAAATTCTTCGACGACATGAACGACTGGGCGCGGGGCGAAGGCTATGCCGGGCTCGGCTACGTCACGCGCAAGAGCGGCGAGTTCGGCGGGCCGATCGCCAAGAACCACGGGTCGGAGAACATGGAAGCGATCTACGCCGAACTCGGCCTCGGCGCCGATGACGGGCTGTTCTTCGCCGCCGGCAAGGAAGGCGAGGCCGCCAAGCTCGCCGGTGCCGCGCGCACGCGGGTGGGCGAGGAGCTGGGCCTGATCGAGCAGGGCTGCTTCAAATTCTGCTGGATCGTCGACTTCCCGATGTTCGAATATGACGAAGAGGCGAAGAAGGTCGATTTCAGCCACAACCCCTTCTCGATGCCGCAGGGTGAACTGGAAGCGCTGGAGACCCAGGACCCGCTCGATATCCTGGCCTGGCAGTACGACATTGTCTGCAACGGCTATGAGCTGAGTTCGGGCGCGATCCGGAACCACCGGCCGGAGATCATGTACAAGGCGTTCGAGATTGCCGGCTATTCGCAGGCTGAGGTCGAGCAGAACTTTTCCGGCATGATCGAGGCGTTCAAGCTGGGCGCGCCGCCGCATGGCGGCTCCGCGCCCGGGATCGACCGGATCGTGATGCTGCTGGCGGACGAACCGAACATCCGCGAAGTGATCGCCTTCCCGCTGAACCAGAAGGGCGAGGATTTGATGATGGGCGCGCCGAGCGGCGTGGCGCTCAAGCAATTGCGCGAGCTCGGCATCCGGGTGGTCGAACAGCCCAAGGGCTGATCGGCGGACAATTCAGGCCGCGTTTCGCGGCCGCTGCGAACCGAACCGTTCGACCGGACCATTGGCGAGGCGCAGGGCTGCGAAACCGTCCGGTGCGCGCTTCGCATTCGCCTTGGCCACGTTCAATTGCCGCACGATATCCTCGCGCGTGATCGTGCAGCGGTCTTCCGGCAGATGGACGACGCCCGCCGAAACGCGGAGCAGCGGGAAGAAGCGGGCGACCCCGAAGCGGTCGATGGCGGTGATGCCGCCCGCTTCGCGGTGATCCGCGGAATAGAGGCTGGCCACGTCCTGGGCGAAGCGCAATTGCAGGTCGCGGATCGCCTCCTCGCCATCCTCTTCCGACAGGTTCTGGCTGAGCAGGAAATCGTCGCCGCCGATATGGGCGACGAATGCGCCGCTGGAACTCTCGCGCCGTCGCAGAAGGTCGGCGAACATCAGCAGGGCGCGATCGCCCGATGCGAAGCCGTAGGAATCGTTGAACGCCTTGAAATTGTCGAAGTCGAGAAAGGCCACCATGCGCGGACCTTCGAGAACCAGCAGATTGTCCCAGTGGCGCTGGATGCTTTCGGCGCCGGCGAGGCCGGTGAGCGGATTCTGTTCCCGCGCGACGTTCACTTCGCGTTCGGCTGCAAGCCGCAGAACCGCATTATTGCTGAGATAGCCGGCATAGGCGCCGTCCGCGGTCAGCACCAGGCCCTGGGCGCTTTCGGCGGTGACATAGCTGTTGACGATCGCTTCGACCGTGCCGTTGGCATCGGCCACCGGGCAGCGGCGCAGCAGCTTGCCGATCCGCGTATCCATCCCCTTGTTGGCGAGGAGCGATCGGCCGAACTCGCTGAGCATGAGCTGGCGGATATCTTCCTCCAGCACCGCGCCGTGCACCACGCGATTGTGGTCGATCACCGGTATCAGGCGCAGGCCGGGTTGGGCCTGGAATATCTCGGCCACGTCGAGCAGGGGCTGATCGAGATAGACCGGCTCGATCGGGATCAGCAGATCGGCGACGCGCGGCGACATTCGCGGGGTCGAGGAAACGGACAGCGTATGCCCGTAATCCACGGACAGGTCCCGCAGATCGGCCGAAGGCTTTGCGATGTGGAAGCCCTGCGCCAGGTCGCAGCCCAGGTCGCGCGCCATGCGGAAGTCGGATTCGTTCTCCACCCCTTCCGCCACGGTCTGGAAGCCCAGCGCGTGGGCGAGGCCGCAAAGCTTCGCGACGATCGCCTGCTTGCGCGTGCTGGAAGCGATGTCCGAGACGAAGGTGCGGTCGATCTTCACGTAATGCGGCTCCAGGTTGAGGAGCATGTGCAGCCCGGAATTGCCGATCCCGAAATCGTCCAGCGCGACCCGAGCGTTGCGGCTGACCAGCGTCTCGACCACTTCCTTGACCGTGTCGAAGGACTGCATCGCATGGCGTTCGGAAATCTCGAGGCAGAGATTGGAGGCGGGCAGCCCCGATCCTTCGATGATTTCGAGGAGCGCTTCCTGGTCCGGGGCGATGCCCTCATAGGTGCGGTTGTCGACATTGCAGAACAGCCGCACGAAATGCCTTTCCGGAAATTGCGAGAACTTGGCGATCGCATTGCGCAGTAGTGCATTCTCCACCCGCCTCAGCTCGCCCGCGGCGTGCGAGCAGTTCAGCAGTTCGTAGATATCGGCAAAGCGGCTGTCGCGCAGGCGAGCCAGCGCTTCGAACCCGTGAACCCTGAGCGACGACGTGCTGATGATCGGCTGGTAAGCAAAATCGACCTGCTGCGCATCGGCAAGGCACGAACATTCCGATACTTCACTCATTGCGGTTTGTGGTCCCCGGCAGGCATTTGCGGGGAATAGGCCGGGCGCCGTTAAGAATGCCCTAGCTGCGATTTCATCGAATTGTCACATATCCAGCCGGTGCGAGGATCGCGGCGATGAAATATCCGTCGCGCAAGCCGTTCACGAATTTCGCCTTTTCGAAATCTCGGCGCCGGATCGAGCGGGATCGGCGGCCGACACGGTGGAGGGCGGTCGCGCAACCCCCTTGCCAGCCCGCGAACCACTCATTAGGGCGAAACCCAACCTGACAACTGCATCCTTCGAGAGGGATTTCCATGAGCGATACCGCCGAACGCGTGAAGAAGATCGTTGTTGAGCATCTGGGCGTTGAGGCCGACAAGGTCACGGCCGATGCCAGCTTCATCGATGATCTGGGTGCCGACAGCCTCGATATCGTCGAGCTGGTGATGGCTTTCGAAGAAGAGTTCGGCGTGGAAATCCCCGACGATGCGGCCGAGAAGATCGCCACCGTCGGCGACGCCAACAAGTATATCGACGAACACAAGGGCTGATCTGCCCTTTCACCCCGCCAGGATCGCGTTCCACGCGGTCCCGGCATGGGGCATCGACAGGTCCAGCCCCGCAAAGGCTGGGCCTTTCGTGATTTTGGAGGTTTAGCATGCGCCGTGTGGTTGTAACCGGTCTTGGCCTCGTCACGCCGCTGGGAGCGGATGTCGAGACGGCCTGGAAGAACATCCTCGCCTCGAAAAGCGGCGCGGGGCCGATCCGGCGCTTCGATGCGTCCGATCAGAAGTGCCGCATCGCCTGTGAAGTCAAACCTGCCGACCATGAATATGGCTTCGATCCGGACAAGCGCGTGGATCCCAAGATCCAGCGCCAGGTCGATCCGTTCATCGTCTATGGGATCGATGCGGCTGGTCAGGCCATCGAGGATGCCGGCCTCACCGAGATGGACGAAGCGACGCGTTATCGCGCGGGCTGTTCCATCGGTTCGGGCATCGGCGGTCTTCCGGGGATCGAGAAGGAATCGCTGGTCCTCGCGGAAAAGGGTCCGGGCCGCGTCAGCCCGCACTTCGTTCATGGCCGTCTGATCAACCTGATCTCGGGCCAGGTCTCGATCAAATATGGATTGATGGGCCCCAATCACGCGGTCGTCACCGCCTGCTCCACCGGCGCGCATTCGATCGGCGACGCAGCCCGCATGATCCGCGACAATGATGCCGATATCATGCTGGCGGGCGGTGCGGAAAGCACGATCTGCCCGATCGGCATCGCCGGCTTCGCGCAGGC
>CAMLQG010000049.1 GCA_946482075.1 uncultured Erythrobacteraceae bacterium | reverse complement strand
CGAGCCCACGGTCCGCGGCTCCGGCCAGCCGTTCGCTTCCGCGGCCTCGCGAGCGCGCATCGCCGCGATGCGCGCGCTGTCGCGGCGGTTCATCTGGCCCGCGCCGATGCCGGCGGTGACGCCGTCCTTGGCATAGACGATGGCGTTCGACTTCACATGCTTGGCCACCGTCCAGGCGAACAGGCAATCCCTGATCTCCTGCTCGGTCGGTTCACGCTGAGTCACGACCTTGAGCATATCGCGCGTGATGAAGCCATTGTCGCGATCCTGCACCAGCAAGCCGCCGGCGATCACCACCTGGCTCACGCCAGGGCGGCGCGGGTCGGGCAGGCCATCGGTGATCAGCAAGCGGAGGTTCTTCTTCCTGGCGAAAGCCGCACGCGCGGCTGCGTCCGCGCCGGGCGCCACGACCACTTCGGTGAAGATCTCGCAGATCGCTTCCGCCGTGGGTCCATCGAGCGGGACATTGGTGGCGACGATGCCGCCGAAAGCCGAGACCGAATCGCATTCCAGCGCGGCGTGCCAGGCATCCAGCAGGTTCGCGCGCTGCGCCACGCCGCAGGGATTGGCGTGCTTGACGATGATCACCGCCGGTTCGCCGCCGTCGAATTCGGCGGCCAGTTCCAGCGCGGCATTGGCATCGTTGTAATTGTTGTAGGACAGCTCCTTGCCCTGCACCTGCTCGGCCTGGGCCACGCCGGTGCCGAACAGCACTTCCGGCACATAGAGCGCGGCTTCCTGGTGCGGATTCTCGCCATAGCGCAGCGTGGTGACCAGCCGGCTCGCCATCGAGCGGCGCGGCGGGAACTTCTGCTGCTGGTCGACCTTGGCAAACCACTGGCTGATCGCCGAATCATAGGCGGCGGTCGCGGCGAAGGCCTTGGCCGCCATCGCCTTGCGGAAGGCGAGGCTGGTCGCACCCGTGGCGTCGAGTTCGGCGACCAGCGCGGGATAGTCCGCCGGATCGGTCAGGATCGTGACGAAAGCATGGTTCTTGGCGGCCGAACGGACCATCGACGGTCCGCCGATGTCGATATTCTCGATCACTTCGTCGCGTTCCGCCCCGCGTGCCACGGTCTGGGCGAAGGGATAGAGATTGACCACGACGAGATCGATCGCGCCGATCGCGTGATCCGCCATCGCCTTGGCATGATCCGGATTGTCGCGCACAGCCAGCAGGCCGCCATGCACCATCGGGTGCAGCGTCTTCACGCGCCCATCCATCATCTCGGGAAAGCCGGTGAGATCGGACACGTCGCGCACGGCCAGGCCGGCGTCGCGCAGGGCCTTGGCGGTCCCGCCGGTCGAGACGAGTTCCACGCCCCTGCCGGCCAACGCCTTGCCCAGTTCGACCAGACCTTCCTTGTCGGACACCGAAAGCAGCGCCCGCTTGATCACGACCTCAGTCACCGAAATTACCCCATCTTCTTGAGCAGCCAGGAGAAATTACCCCCGCCGCGAGAAACCATTCCCTGGATCACCAATTGCTGGATTCCATGCGGACGGCCCGTGCCGTCGGCCCACATGCTTTCCTCGACCCCGACATCGCCGGTGCCGGCGATGAACTGCCAATACGTGCCGTCGGGCAAGGCCAGCCCCGCGCCCCGGCCGTTCTCCGACAGGCCCACTTCGACGCCCGGTCCCAGATGGAAGCGAATCGCGAAGCTGACCTTCCCTCGCTTGCCCTTGCGCCCGTTGGGCAGCAACAGATCTTCGCCGCGCAGCTCCGTCCCGTCATCGCGCAGGATCAGGATACGGCGGTGGATCAGGCCGTAGCGGGAGGAATAGCCGTCATGGCTGGCTTCCATCCGCGTAGCGGCCACGCCGTCGAGATCGAGCGAGCGGCGGTCCACTTCGACTTCGCCCACGCCGGAGCCGAGCTTGCCGTTGATCAGCACCGCGGTGGAATTCGCGTCGTCGAGCACGAGCGTGGAATGCGCCGCGGTAGCGCGCAGGCCCTGCTCGATCCGCACCGGGATCAACCCGCCCGCCAGCGCCGCGCCGCCGCAATTGACGATCACCCGCTGCCCGGCATGGGACAGTTCGAAGGACAGGGTGGATGCGCAGCCCGAGCGCGTATGCTTGGCGAGCGGCGGCGGCGCGGCATCGAACAGCAGCAGGCTCTTGCCCGCCGAGACGCGCTGATAGCCCCATTGGCGCACGTCGCGCAGCGGGCGAGTGCGCACGCCGCTGGCTTCCACCAGCGCGGCGATCCGATCGGGCGCGACCGCGCCCGAGCCCTGCCAGCAGCCCAGCCCGCCATCATTATGCACTAGTGCCAGGAGCGGCGGCACGAGCATGTTGAGCATGGTCTCCAGGGCTTCGGGCCGTTCGCGCCGCGTCGCGCGATAGCATGCGCTCAGCTCCACCAGCAGCGCGATCACTTCCATCTGGTCGAGCGGCCCGCGCGACAGCACGCCGCCATCGTCGCCCACCAGTTCGCCCAGCGCGCGGATCAGGCCGTCTTCCCCATAGAGGCGGCGCGCGCGGCCGTCCGGCAGCAGCAGGCCCGCCGCAGTGATCGCGCACCAGCCGGCCACTTCGTCCACGCGCCGATCCGCTTTGGCGACGTTTCGGTCGAGCCAGCGCGCCGTGGCGGCGGCCGTGTTGAGGATCCGGGCGCGCAGCTGGCGATCCGGGCTCGACAGGATCAGCGGCGCATGTCCCAGCCAGTTGAGCAGGCGATGCGCGGCATTGCCCACCTGCCAGGCCGCGCCCTTGTGCGGCTTCGGATTGGCATCGAGCCAGGCGCCGATGATCCGTTCAGCCGTGGGAGTGCATTGTTCGCGCGGGGCGGACGCGGCGAGATCGGCCAGCCAGCCGAACCCGTGAACCAGCTTCTCGACCGGCGGCGTCAGCCGGGCTGCCGGCGCGAAATCGACCTGCTCGATGGGCACTTTGAGCCCGTTGACCAGGAAATGTCCCGCCCGAAGCGCAACGCCCGAGACGCGATCCCCGCCGAGCCGGCTTTCCACCGTCGCCAGCAGGCGCGGCTTGGCCGCCTTGCGGAACGGCGAGGTCAGCGCGTTGCCCGGCACGCCGATGCGATAGGCCAGCCGCATCAGCCGCTCACCCGCGCTGACGGCGGGCGGGGCGAAATCGGCCAGGGCCAGCGCGCGGCCCGGCTCGATCACTTCGCCGGCACGCCGTGCATCGCCATCACCGTCGGGGGACTGGTCGGACAAGGCCAGGGGTTCATCCTTCCGCGATTCGAGAGGGACGGCCCTTATATCATCGGCCCGCGCATCATCGGCAGAGGCATCCGCGCTCACCGAGGCGCCCAAACGCAGCGAGAGGCTGTCCTGCTGCGTCGTGGCGTCCGTCATGCCGGATCACCCCTTAACGCGGCAATATTGGCGGCATACCGCTCCGGCCCGCCCTTGAACGTGGCGGACCCGGCCACCAGCACATCCGCGCCCGCGTCGACGCAGAGCCGCGCGGTTTCCGCATTGATCCCCCCATCGACTTCCAGATGGATCTGGCGGCCGGTCTTCTCGATCATCTTGCGCACCGCTTCGATCTTGCGCAGTTGGCTGGCGATGAAGCTCTGTCCCCCGAAACCGGGATTGACGCTCATCACGAGGACAAGGTCGATATCGTCGATCAGATAATCGAGCATCTTGGCCGGCGTCGCGGGATTGAGCGAGATGCCCGCCTGCTTGCCCAGCGCCTTGATCGCCTGGACGGTGCGATGGACATGCGGGCCGGCCTCCGGATGGACCGTGATGATATCCGCGCCGGCGGCCGCGAAATCCTCCAGATAGAGATCGACCGGAGCGATCATCAGGTGAACGTCGAAAAGCTTCGCCGAATGCGGGCGCAGCGCCTTCACCACGGCCGGGCCGATCGTGATGTTGGGCACGAAATGGCCGTCCATCACGTCGATATGAATCCAGTCCGCGCCGGCCGCATCCACCGCGCGCACTTCTTCGCCCAGCTTCGCGAAGTCGGCGGACAGGATCGACGGGGATATCAGAGGGGCGGCCATGCTGCTTCTCGGACTATCCACCAGCGATTGTGGTCACAAGCGCATTTCCGCGCGTTTTCCACACAAGATGTCGCTCCTTGGGACGCTTTGGCCCACATTTGCGCCGACTGGCGGAAAACGCGTCGCCGCGGCCAAGCGGAAGGGCCCCTTTTCCGCGACGAATGCAGGTGACCAAGGCGCGGACCTTAAGGAAAGGCGCAAACCGAATTCAGGGTCCATTCACGGCCCAATCCGCTATAGGCGGGAACGGAAAGCAACCAAATCAGTCATGTAATGACGCTGACAAACCGGCGTTCGATACATGGCAAGGATTGGCCCGCAAGGTAGATATGGGACTGTTGGACGAATGAGACTGAACCGCTATTTCAGAACTGCCGCGCTCGCGGCCGCCGCTTCGATCTCCATCGGGATCGGTTCGGCGTCCCAGGCTGCGGCCGCACCCGCAAGCTGCACAGGCGATCTGAGCGGCAATGGCTGGATCAATGTCGAAGTCACGGGCGTGCGCAATTCCAATGGCCTGATGGCCATCACCATCTATGCCGACGACAGCAGCCGCTTCCTGGTGAGGAAGGGCTCGCTCGATGTCGTACGCGTCCCCGCCCAGGCCGGAACCACGCGGGCCTGCGTCAAGCTGCCCAGCACCGGCGTCTATGCGATCGCCGTCTATCACGACGAGGACGGCAGCCGGAAGATCAACCGCAGCGGGCTCGGCCTGCCGACGGAAGGTTTCGGCTTCTCCAACAACCCCGCCACGCTGGCCAGCATTCCGGCCTTCAGATCGGTGCGGCTGAATGTGCCCAAGAACGGCCTGACCACGCGGATCAGCCTTAAATATCCTTGATCCGACGAATCCGTCATTGCGAGCGAAGCTGGCCGAAGACCAGCCAATCCAGGGCTCCACGTGCCGCTCTGGATTGCCGCGGTCCTTTCGGGCCCTCGCAATGACGATTCCTGAACCTAGACTCTCCGCCGTCTTGCGCGCCAGACCCTGAACAGGACGCCGGGTGCGGCGAGGATCGGATGGCGTTCACGCCAGGGGGTCAGCGCGACGGCGACTCCCGTATGCCGCTCTATCTTCCAGGCGGCATAGCGCGCCGCCCCTTCGAACGTCGCGGTCGCCCGCATCAGCCGCACGAGATTGTAGGGCTTGCCCAGTCGGCAGCGGCGGCGCCACCAGCGCCGGACACGCGCTTTTTCCGGTGCGGCGAGCTGCGGCGCGAGGAGGCCGTCCTCCGTCAGCCGGCAGGCGATGCCGCCCGCTTCCAGCGCGAGCGGGAGCAGGCCTTCGAAATGAGCGCGATTGGCCGAGAGGATCGCATTTTCCCGCCCGCCCTTCTCCACGCGGAATTCCGCCCGATAGGTCGCCTGGAACAGAGCGCGCCAATAATCCTCCTCGCGTCCCTGCGCGGGCCCGAGCGCGGCCGCCAGGCGCGCCGCCGTCATCGCGGCCGCGGCGACGGCCTCGATCACGCGCTCGCCCGCCGCCTCATCCCTTGTCCAGGCGAGCGCGGAAGGCTGGACGAAGCGCGCCCAGATGGTGGTGTCGAGTAATTCGCCGCTCGCCGCCGCGCGGAAGGTCTCCAGCGTCATCGTGGCGACCTTGGCGCGCAGCGCATGTTCGCCATCGGCCCATTCGTGATAGCTCACGCGCGGCCAGATTCCGCTTTCGACGGGCCCCGGCAGCAGGACATAGAAATCGAGCACCCCTTCGAGCGAACCGGTCCGCAGGTTCGAACCGTAGAACAATACGGCCAGCGCGCCGCTCTCCTCACCCAGGCGGGCAGCGAAGCGGCGCATCTCGGGCACCATCGAACGGGCGAGGTTTGTCGCGATGCGGGCCTGGAGGGCGGCGTTCACGGGACGACGAATTGCAATTGCGGTCCGAGCCCGAGGCGATAGCGCCCGGGCGGGAACGCCTCGCCATCAAGGATGAAACGGTCACCCAGTTCGAGGATGCTATCCGCGCTCGTCCCGCGATGGACGCCCAGCTTCAGCATCAACGGGCGATCCCAGCCCATCAGCAGCGCGGGCACCATAGCCACCGCGCGGCGGATCGGGGCATCCAGCAGGGCATAATTGATCCCGCCTTCGAACCGCGCGAACGGCTTCATGCCGAGCGGGAAGCGGGTGAGAGTGGACAGCAGGATCGCATAACGATGCCCCGGCTCGCCATGGCGGCCATGCGGCGCTTCGGATGCATCGTCCGCGCTGCCCGGGAAATAGCGCATCGCCGTAACCTTGCGCCAGTTCGACGGCCCGATGCCCAGCAGGGCCTGCAGCACGCTGACCGCGGTGATGATCGCAACGGCAAAGGAGTTGAACGCGCCGAAGCGATGCGCGGCCTGGCCCACGACCACCGCCTTGGTGAAGATTCCCGCGCCGAGAATGAAGCCGAGCTTCGTCTTGCCTTCCGCGTCCAGCCGGTCGACCATGATCGGGCGGCGCTTGGCCAGCTGCCCGTCACGCACCGCATCGAGCGCTTCGGTCAGCGACCAGCGATTGGGCGTCCCGAGATCGGCGGCCAGGGCGTTGGTCTTGCCCTTGGGAAGGAAAATCATGCGCGGCCAGGCATCGCCATAGATCGGATAGCCATAGCTCAGCACGTCGCGCACCGTGCCGTCGCCGCCATCCACCACCAGATAGTCGATGCCGGCCTTCGCGAATTCCTCCAGCGCTTCGACCAGCTCCGGCTTGGTGACGGGCGTGCGCGTGATGATGTTCGGCCGATCCGCCATTTCCGGGACATGCCCCAGATTGCGATGAGAGCGCGGATTGCGAATCACGCCGATGAGCGGCGCGGCGCCTTCCATCCCCGGCGCGGTCGCGCGCTCGGCCCGAGGACCGGCCGCGGAGCCGATCGGGGAACCGGCAGGCATCGCTCCGCCCATCGCGAACATCGCGCCCCGCAGCCGGTCAGTTTGGAGCGTGCCGTCCATCACGCAGGCTCATATCGGAGCGGAGCGCAGAATTGCCACCATTTTCGAGTCTCCGCCCCGCTCGATCGAATGCACTATGTCGGAAGCGGCGCGTTTCTCGCCGGCCGCCGGCGGCCTGTCAGCCGGCCATCCGTGCCAGGCGCTCCTCGATGATGGCTTCGGCTTCCGCCATGATCCGCTTCACCAGATCGCCGGCGGCCGGGATATCGTGGATGATCCCCTGCACCATGCCGGCGGTCCAGATGCCGTGATCGATGTCGCCATTGTCCAGCCCTTCCTTGCCGCGCGCGCCCCGCACGAGATGGGCGATGGATTCGAAGGGATTGCCTTCGCGTTCGATCGCGATCGCTTCCTGGCTGATCTTGTTCTTCGCCACGCGGGCGGTGTTCTTGTAGCTGCGGAACAGGAGATCGGTCGCGCGCTCGTCGTTCTCCACCATGGCGCGCTTGAAGTTCTCGTGGATCGGCGCTTCCTTGGTGGCGCAGAAACGCGTGCCCATGTTGATGCCTTCCGCGCCCAGCGCGAGGGCCGCCACCAGGCCGCGCCCGTCGCCGAAGCCGCCGCTGGCGATCATCGGGATCTTCACCTTGTCGGCCGCGGCCGGGATCAGGATCAGGCCCGGAATATCGTCTTCACCCGGGTGGCCGGCGCATTCGAATCCGTCGATCGAGATCGCGTCCACGCCCATGCGTTCCGCCGAGAGCGCGTGGCGCACGGCGGTGCATTTATGGATCACGATGATCCCGTGCTTCTTGAACTCGTCGACATGTTCCTGCGGCTTGTAGCCGGCGGTCTCGACGATCTTGATCCCGCTTTCGATGATCGCCTGGCGATATTCCGCATAGGGCGGGGGATTGATCGAAGGCAGGATGGTGAGGTTCACCGCCAGCGGCTTGTCCGTCATGCCCCTGGCGCGCGCGATTTCCTGCGTCAGCTTTTCGGGCGTCGGCTGCGTCAGCGCGGTGATCGTGCCCACGCCGCCGGCCTCCGACACGGCGGAGGCGAGTTCGGCCGTGCCGACCCACATCATGCCGCCTTGCATGATGGGATGCTCCACACCCATCAGTTCGGTAAAACGCGTCTTCATTCTGCAACTACCCCTGGCTCGGACAGGCCGATGATCATCCGCCCGTAGCTGCCGCTTCGGCATCTCACAAGCGCTAGTGGCGCGATTGACGAAACCGGCCGTCCCACTGCACTAAGATGGGCGACGCCCTGCGCGAATGGAACACCCTGCGAAGAGAGGACCCGGCATGACCGCCACCGAACCCGTGCTGCTGGCCGAACGCGACGGCGCGATCATGCGGCTTACGTTCAACCGGCCTGACAGCGCCAACGCGCTCGACATGGCCGGCGCCGGCGCACTGTCCGACGCCGCGCTCCTTTGCGACGAGGACGAGACCATCCGCTGCGTGGTGATCACGGGGGGCGGGCGCTTCTTCTGCGCAGGCGGCGATGTCGCGGGCATGGCGAGTGCCGAGGAAGGATCGGCTGCCCATCTCAAGCGGCTGGCAGGCCAGTTCCATGTCGCGGTCGCGCGGCTCGCGCGGATGAACAAGCCATTGGTCACCATGATCAACGGCCCGGCGGCGGGCGCGGGCATGACCATGGCGATGCTGGGCGACATCGCGCTGGCGGGATCGAGCGCGAACTTCACGCTCGCCTATGGCGCGATCGGCCTTTCGCCCGATGGCGGGGCCAGCTGGCTGATGCCGCGCCTCATCGGCCTGCGTCGCGCGCAGGAACTGGCACTGACCAATCGCCGGGTGGATGCGGAAGAAGCGGCGCGCATCGGCCTCGTGACCCGCGTGGTGCCGGACGAGCAGCTGGCGGAAGAAACCGACCGACTGGCGCGCCAGCTCGCCGCCGGCCCCACCGCAACGCTGGGCCGCACCCGCCGGCTGCTGCTGGAAGGCATGGATCGCAGCTTCGAACAGCAACTCGAGGCCGAGCTGCAATCGATCGCCGATTCGGCGAGGAGCGACCATGGGCGGGAGGGCATCGCGGCCTTCCTGGAGAAGCGGCAGGCCGATTTCAGCTGAGGCCGGTTGACGCGGAACGGGGTGAAAGCGCCTGCGGGCGCCCCTGCCCTACCGACCGTTACACCTTGGAATAGCATGGTTTTTGTGCGATTTCTCGACACAAAGCATGTGACTTTCCGCGAGAGGGCCTCCTGTCCCGGAGGATCGTGGGTGAAGGGAAGCGGCCTGCCATCCACGAGGTTAAGGCAGATTTCGGCACTGTAGGACAGCGCTAAAAATTCCGTTCGCCCTGGGCTTGTCGAAGGCAGTCCTTTTCGGCCTGAAGAAAAGCGGCCCTTCGACAGGCTCAGGGCGAACGGAGCTTGGGTTCGTGCAGGCCCCGCCCCTTACTCCGGCCGTGCCCCGTCGAAGAACACGTCGGTCACCAGTTCGGTATCGAGATATTCGCGCGATTCGGCGATCTTGCCGTCCTTGATGATCAGCAGGAAATGGTAGTTGTTGTTGTAGGGCTTGCCCGAAACATGCACCGCTTCCGAATGGCCGATGACTGCGACGCGGTCATCCTCCGCCGTGAAGATATCGCCGATGACCTTGAGGCCAGTTTCGGGGAAGAATTGCGGCAGCATGCCGATCAGCCCGGCAATCGCCTCGCGGCCCCGCGTTTCCTTCGGCAGCAGCGTGTTGCCCATCAGCAGGATCGCGCCATCCTCGGTGAAGAGATCGGCCGTGCCCTGCGCGTCGCCCGCGGCGATGCGGGCGAAATATTCCTTCGCGATGGCCTTGTTGGCTTCGAGGTCGCTCACTTTCCGTCTCCTCAATACTAGCTTCAGCCGCCGAACTGGCCGGCCATCTTCTCGATCACGGCAGGCGCGATGCGGTCGCGCCGTTCACGCGCGCGGCCGCCGATCAGCTCGTTCAGGATCGCGCGCTTGAGGAACAGGTGGCAGTCGTGCTCCCAGGTGAAGCCGATCCCGCCATGCAGCTGGACCGCGTCTTCCGCCATGTAGCGATAGGCCTGTTCCGCGATCAGCCGGGCGCCGCCCGCCAGCGCGATCACGTCGGCGCGCTCGTTCGCCGCGAAAGCCGCCGTCGCGTTGCGCAGCGCGCCGCGCGCCACTTCGAGATCGACCTTGTGATCGGCCGCCCGGTGCTTGAGCGCCTGGAACGATCCGATCGCGCGGTCGAACTGCTTGCGCGTGCGCAGATAGTCCAGCGTCTCGTCCAGGATGCGGGCATGGCCGCCGGCGCAGTCCCAGCCGATCGCGAGATCGAGATGGCCGCGCACGCGATCGGTCAACGCCGCATCGGGCGTGTTGAGCGTGGGGGTGGACGCCGCCTTGTCGAGCGCGATGTCGAGCACCACGCGGCTGCGGTCCCAGGTTTCGTTGCGGGTGACCGTCACGCCGGAACCGGCGAGATCCACCAGCAGGGCCTGGCCGTCATCCAGCACCAGCAGATGGGTCGTCCCTTCATCCGCCAGCAGGCCGGCAAGCCTGCCGCTGATCGTGCCGCCGGAGATCGCCAGGCCCGCAGCGTCGGTCGCCACCGTCACCAGCGCTTCGCCGCCCGCGATCGATGCCGCCAATTCGGTCAGCGCGTCGCTCGCATCGCCAGCCAGCAGTTCCAGCGTGGCGATGGTGGGGGCGAGGACGACAGGCGAGACCGCCTTGCCGATCTCCTCGTAGATCGGGCCCAGCTGGACCAGAGACTGGCCCAGCCCATCCATTTCGGCGGGCAGCGTCAGCAGCAGCCAGCCCTGTTCCGCCATCGCGGCGAAAATGCCTTCGCGGTTGGGGTCCTTGCCGTCGTAAGGAGCTCGACGAACCACCAGATCGCCCAGCAGGCGGCTGGCCGCATCGCGCAGTTCTTCAGGATCGATCGTCTCGATATCCATGGTCGCCGCGTCGCTCATGACAGCTTCTCCCTCGGCAGGTCGAGCATGCGTTCGGACACGATGTTGCGCTGGATCTCGTTGGAACCGCCCGCGATGTTCCACTGGTAGCTGTTCATGAAGTCGAACATCCAGTTCGACGTCTCATAGCCGGCGCCCAGCGTGTATTGTTCGAAATTCTGGCTGCCCATGCCTTCGAGCTTGATGCCCAGCTCGCAGAAATCCCGCAGCAGGCGCGCATAGGCAAGCTTGAGGACGGACGCATCGCCGACCTGCTCGTTGCCGTTGATCTTGCGGTCCATCGCTTCGCCCAGCATCGCGCGCAAGGCTTCGACGCGCGCGACGATGTCGACGAGCTTGCGGCTGTCTTCCACATCCATCGCATTGGCGCCCGCGCCGCCGCGCTCGGCCGCCTGCAGCAGCCGCCAGAGCGAGCCGTAGAGACGCTCCACCAGCTCGACCAGAGTGAGGCCGCGTTCGGAGGAGAGCGTCACCTGCGCGACGTTCCAGCCCTTGTTCTCGTCCCACACGCGGTTCGCGACGGGGATGCGGACATTGTCGAGGAACATCTCGGCGAATTCCTCGTCGCCGGTGATCTGCTTGATCGGGCGCACTTCGATGCCGGGGGACTTCATGTCCATCAGCAGGAAAGTGATGCCGGCCTGCTTCTTCACGTCCGGATCGGTGCGGACCAGCAACAGGCAGTAATCGGCGAACTGGCCGAGAGTGGACCAGATCTTCTGGCCGTTGACCACATAATGATCGCCGTCGAGCACCGCGCGGGTCTTGAGTGCGGCGAGGTCGGAACCGGCGCCGGGCTCGGAAAAGCCCTGCACCCAGACATCGCCCTTGAGGATGCCGGGGAGATATTTCTCCTTCTGCTCCTGCGTGCCGCATTCCTGCAGCGTCATCGCCGCGTGGTAGAGCGAGACGAAGAACAGGCTCATGCGCGGCGCGTCACCCCGGGCCAGTTCCTCGAAGATCGCGACCTGTTCGGCCAGGCTGCGGCTGTGGCCGGACCATTCGGCATCCCAGTGCGGGGTCGCATAGCCGGCCTCGACCAGCTTGCCGAGCCATTCGCGCTGGCAGGCGAGGAAGCCCTCGATATCGTCGCCGCTTTGCCGCGCGCGCCAGTTCTCCGGCACGTTGTGCGGTATCCATTCGCGCACTTCGCGGCGCAGCTTCTCCAGGCTCTCGGCCTCGCCCATTCTCTCGTTCCTACTTTCCGGTGAAGGTGGGAGCACGCTTCTCGAGGAAGGCGTTGACCGCCTCGTCATGATCTTCCGTCGTATGGCAGATCGCCTGGAACGCGGCCGACGCCTCGAGGATGTTCTTCAGCCCCGTCTGGCTCGCCTCGCGCAGCAGGCGCTTGGTCATCCGCACCGCATGGGGCGGGTTGGAAGCGATCTTCTTCGCGATCGCCAGCGCTTCGTCCATCAGCTGGTCGGCCGGAACCACCTTGGAGACGAGGCCGTAGCGCAGCGCTTCGGCGGCATCGATGATGTCGCCGGTCAGCGCCATCTCGCTCGCCTTCGAAAAGCCGACGATGCGTGGCAGCAGCCAGGCGCCGCCGTCACCCGGCACGATGCCGAGCTTGACGAAGCTTTCCGCGAACTTGGCGTGTTCGGACGCAATGCGGATGTCGCACATGCAGGTCAGGTCGCAACCGGCACCGATCGCCGGGCCGTTCACCGCGGCGATCACGGGCACTTCCATCGCTTCGAACAGCAGCGGCAGGCGCTGGATGCCGTTCTTGTAGCCGCGCCGGGTGGCGGCCGAAGCGCCGTAATTGATCGTCCCGCCCGGCTTCATGTCGTTGATATTGCCGCCCGACGAGAACGCCTTGCCCGCACCCGTCAGGATCACGACGCGCACATCCATGTCCGCATCGGCGTCCTGCATCGCGGCGATCAGCGCATTCATCGTCTCCTTGTCGGTGATCGGATTGCGCAGCTCGGGCTGGTTCAGCGTGACGGTCATCACGCCGTCCGCCTTCTGGACGAGGACGGACGAGCTCATCGCGGCGGCATCCGGATCGCGCCGTCGAGGCGGATGGTTTCGCCGTTCATATACGGGTTCTCGATGATGTGGACGGCGAGCGCGGCGAATTCCGGCGGCTGGCCGAGGCGCGACGGGTTCGGCACGGCCTTGGCCAGGCTGGCGCGCACTTCGTCGGACAGGCGGGCGAGGATCGGCGTGTCGAAAGTGCCCGGCGCGATGGTGCAGACGCGGATGCCGCGGCTGGCGAGGTCGCGCGCGGCGACCAGCGTCATGCCGACGATACCGGCCTTGGCCGAGGCATAGGGGATCTGGCCGATCTGGCCTTCCCAGGCAGCGACCGAGGCGGTCAGGATGATCGCACCACGCTCGCCGTCGATCTCGTCATGCACGGCGATGCGCGATGCGCCGAGGCGCAGGACGTTGAACGTGCCGAAGAGGTTGATCTTGACGATCTGCTCGTAGGTTTCCTGGCTGCCGGGCGTGCCGTCCTTGTTGACGACGCGGACCGGGCCGCCGCGGCCGGCGCAATGGACCACGGCGCGCAGCTTGCCGAGCTTGTCGGCTTCGTCGAACGCCGCGATCATGTCGGCTTCGCTGGTGACGTCTGCGGCCACGAAGACCGCGCCGATTTCCTTGGCGACATTGGCGCCGTCAGACGTCGGCAGATCGGCGATGACGACCTTGGCGCCTTGCGAGATCAGCTTCTCGGCCGTGGCGCGGGCGAGGCCCGAAGCGCCGCCGGTGACCAGCGCCACCATGTTGGAATCGATTTTCATCCGTCCCTCTTCTGCTTGTCGGTTAGGCGGCTCAGAGCCGCTCGATGATGGTTGCGTTGGCCATGCCGCCCGCTTCGCACATGGTCTGGAGACCATAGCGCGCGCCGCTGCGTTCCATGGCGTTGAGCATGGTGGCCATGAGCTTGCCGCCCGATGCGCCGAGCGGGTGGCCGGTGGCGATAGCGCCGCCCACCGGGTTGAGCTTGTCCAGCCCCACCGGATATTCCTTCAGCCAGGCGAGCGGCACGGGCGCGAAAGCCTCGTTCACTTCGAAATGGCCGATATCTTCCGCCTTCAGCCCCGCCTTTTCGAGCGCGATACGCGTGGCCGGGATCGGCGCGGTCAGCATCAGCAGCGGATCGTCGCCGACGACCGAAAAGGACACGAAGCGCGCGCGGGGCGTCAGGCCCAGTTCCTTGGCCTTGGCTTCCGACATGATCAGCGCGGCCGAAGCGCCATCCGTGATCTGCGAACTGTTGCCCGCGGTCACGCCCCACTTGATCTGCGGGAAGCGCGCGCTCAATTCGTCCGTCTCGAACACCGCCTTCAGCTCGGCCAGCGTATCGGCGGTGGTTTCCGGGCGGATCGTCTCATCCTGGGTGAACAGGCCATGGGGCGTTTCGATCGGCACGATTTCCTTGTCGAAATCGCCATTGGCGCGCGCCGCGGCGGCAAGCTGGTGCGAGCGGGCGGAATATTCGTCCATGTCCCGGCGCGAGATGCCCCACTTGGCGGCGACGAGTTCCGCCGAGACGCCCTGGCTCACCAGCCCGTCGGGATAGCGATGCGCGATACCCGGCCCGTACACATCCGCTCCCATGCGAGCGCTGCCCATGGGCACGCGGCTCATCGATTCGATACCGCCGGCGATGGTGACGTCATACGCGCCCGCCGCGATGCCCTGTGCCGCAAAATGAATTGATTGCTGGGCGGAACCGCAGCGGCGGTCGATCGTGGTGCCGGGCACGTGCTCGGGATAGCCGGCGGCAAGCCAGGCGCTGCGCGCGGGCGTGACCGACTGTTCGCCGCCCTGGCTGACGCAGCCCATGATCACGTCATCGACGATCGCCGGATCGAGGCCGTTGCGTTCCACCAGCCTGGTGATGACCTGCGCGAGCAGATCGACCGGATGGATTTCCGACAGCGCGCCCTTGCCTGCCTTGCCGCGCCCGATGGGGGAGCGGACGATATCGACGATGACGGGAGTATTCTGCATGCGTATCACCCTTGTTGCGGCCCGCGCCGTGGCGGGAGTTCGACCCAAATCCCTACAGGCTTCCCAGATGGGGATCGGCCGACGATTCCTCAATTGCGATAGAAGCGGCGGGCTGGCCGGGCAAGCCCTGCGAATGGCCTTTTCAGGTCAGCTGCTTGTCATCCAGATCGGCCTGGTACGGGCGGATCTCCTCCCCCGTGCGGACCTTGCGCGCCCAATGCGCGTCGCCCAGCATCGAACGGCCGACCGCGACCAGGTCGAATTCGCCGCGTTCCATGCGCGGCACCAGCCGGTCGATATTGCTTTCCACCACCACCGAAGGGCCCTTGTCGTACATGCCCTGGTTGATGCCGACGCCGCCCACCGCCATCGAAGGCTTGCCGGTGATCTTCTTCGCCCAGCCCGCGAGGTTGAGTTCGGAATCGGGAAAAGCCGCACTGTCGAAATAGCGCACGCTCGCGTCGAACACGTCGACCCCCGCCTCGCTCAGCGCGAGGAGGATCTCGGCCAGCTCTTCGGGATTGTCGGCGAGCTTGCCCTTGAAGTCCTGCAGCTTCCATTGGGAGAAACGGAAGAAGATCGGGTAGTCCTCGCCGATCGCGGCGCGGATGCGCTTGACGATCTCCACGGCGAAACGCGCGCGGCGCACCCGGTCGCCGCCCCATTTGTCGTCGCGCCGGTTGGTGCCTTCCCACAGGAAGTCGTCGATCAGATAGCCATGCCCGCCATGCAGCGCGATACCGTCGAAACCGATGTCGATCGCGTTCTTCGCGCAGCGCACGAAGGCCTCGATGACTTCCTCGATCTGCTCGTCGCTCGGCGGCTCGCAGACATAGGACCCTTCCGGGATCGCACGCGGCTTGATCGAGGTCATCCTGCCCAGCGGCCCCCAGATGCCCGACGGACCGAAGGAGGGCAGGTGCGGATTGGGGCCAGTGCCGGGAATGCGCATCACGCCCTGGTGCCAGAGCTGGGGCACGATCTTCGCGCCCGCTTCATGCACCTGATCGATCACCTCGCGCCAGCCGGCGAGCGCGTCCTCGCCCACCAGGAAAGGCACGTCGCGTTCGTCCAGGCCGGCATCGCCCGAGGAGACGGGATGGTCCACCGCCACGGCTTCCGTCACGATCAGCCCGCATTCGCCTTCCGCGCGACGGCGGTAATAGGCGGCGACGTCAGGTGTGGGGATGCCATCCGGGCAGAAGCCCCGCGTCATCGGCGACATGACGATGCGGTTGCGCAGAGCCATGTTCTTGATCGTCAGCGGCTGGAACAGGATATCGCGCGACATGATCTCGCTCTCCGCCACGCTCACAGCGACCGCGCGATCAGGAGCTTCATGATCTCGCTCGCTCCGCCATAGATGCGGAAAGCGCGCGCGTCCTTGTACATCTCAGCGATCGGATATTCGAGGATATAGCCGTAGCCGCCATGCAGCTGGAGGCATTCGTCGATGATCTCGCCCTGCGCCTCGGTGATGAACAGCTTGGCCATGGACGCAGTGGCCGCGTCGAGCTTTTTGGCCAGCAGCTTTTCGGTGCAATCGTAGAGGAAGGTCTTGGCGACCGTCGCCTTGGTCTTGCATTCCGCCAGCTTGAACTGCGTGTTCTGCATGTCGAACAGCGTCTTGCCGAAGATCTTGCGATCGCGCGTATAGTCGATCGTCTTGGCGAGCGCGCTTTCGATCATCCCGATCGCCTGCCAGGCGATGACGAGCCGCTCCTTGGGCAGCTCGGTCATCAGCATGGCGAAGCCCTTGCCTTCCTCCCCGCCGAGCAGGTTCTCGGCCGGAACGCGCATGTCGGTGAAGTAGAGCTCCGCCGTGTCGCGCGCTTCCTGGCCGAGCTTGTGCAGCAGCTTGCCGCGCTCGAAGCCCTGGACCTTGTCGACCTCGACCGCGAAAAGCGAGATGCCCTTGGCGCCGGCCTTCGGATCGGTCTTCGCCGCCACGATCACGAGATCGGCATGATGGCCGTTGGAGATGAAGGTTTTCTGCCCATTGATCACGTAATGGTCGCCGTCACGCACGGCAGTCGTCCGCATGCCCTGGAGGTCCGAGCCCGCGCCCGGTTCCGTCATTGCAACGGCGGCGATGATCTCGCCGGTCATGCATTTCGGCAGCCATTCCTGCTTCTGCGCTTCGCTGGCGTAGTTGATGAGATACGGCACCACGACCGAATTGTGCAGCGGCAGCGCGAAGTTGAGCGCGTCCTTGACGCCCAGCCGCTCCATCAGCAGCGCGTCGCAGCGGAAATCGAGGCCCGCGCCGCCATATTCTTCCGGCACAACCACGCCGAGCAGCCCCGCTTCGCCTGCCGCCAGCCAGACGCCGCGATCGACATAGCCCTGCGCGCGGTAATGCTCTCGCTTCTCGGGTGAGAAATGCTCCTCGCAGAAGCGGTCGATCACATCCTCGATCATCCGCAGTTCCTCGGTGTCCATGAAGGACGGCCTTGCAAGGTCAATCGCTGCCAAGAATCATCTCCGGCTCAATAGGGTGAAGAAAGGAAACGCGCCTGCGCCGATAGCCGAGATGACGCGCAGCACAAGTGCTCTCGAAATCCGTTCATCTTCCCGTTCGTGCCGAGTCCTTCGGCGCGAACGGGGAAGGGATTTTCGTTCGGCTGGCCTTCAGGCGTTCCCATGCGGCGGCAGGCCCGCGCGGCCGAAACGCTGGATCTCGTCGTGATCCGCCGCCCGCACGGAGGTTTCGCCATTCGCGCGGAACTTGCGCGGCGACAGGTTGAAGGCGGATTTGAACATGCGGCTGAAATGGGCCGCGCTCTTGAAGCCGGACATGAAGGCGATCTCGTGGATCGGATAATCGCGCGCCGCGGGCGAGAGCAGCAGTTCGCGCGCCTTTTCCAGCCGGTTCTCCCAGAGCAGCTTCGAGAAGGACGTTTTGTTGGCCTTGAGGATGTAGCAGAGATAGCGCGGCGAAATGCCGCAATTGTCCGCCACCCGCTCGAACGAGAGTTCCGGATCGGCGAGATTCATCAGGATATAGTTCTCGATATCCGCAAGACGCTTGGCCGCGAGACGCTGCTGGCGCGAGACCTTGGCGTCCTGGTCCTCCAGATGATCGGCCAGCGCGACGAGCAGGCTGTCCGCCAGCGGCGAGGCCGCACGCTGGGTCAGGTTCTCGCCATCGCGGATCAGGAGATCGAGGATGTCTTCCACGATCTTGCCATGCGCCCCCGTCAGGTCGAGCGGTGCGGACAGCCGGTCCGCTTCCTGAAGATGCATCAGGAAGAGCGGGCCCGGCACCATCAGCTGGAACGAATCATACTCGCCCTGCGCATCGCACATCGCCTTGGCGTGGAACGGCACGCTGGAATCGATGAAGCCCACCTGCCCCGCCTTCACGTCGCAATTGCCGTGCGAACGCACGATACGCAGCGTGCCCTTGCGGACGAACCAGATCGTCCGGAAGCCCACCTTGTTGGCACGGATGTGGGGCCAGCCGCGGCGATAGCCGAGATTGCAATGGCTGCTCGACAGCCGGGTCAACGCAACTGGATAACACAGCGATTTCTCGAAGCGGAAATCCCCCTTGTCGCGTGCTTCGACTTCAAGTTCACCATCGTAGAATTCGCGCGCGGAGATTGCCGCCCAGGAATTGCACGACGCAGGAGAAATGTTGCCTGACGCCGAAAATACGTTTTGCATCGCTAATCAAGTCCTCTCCAACCTGATGCCGTGCCTGACGGACAGGAGACTGCGGCGAGGGAACATCCACGCGTGCGGCCCGATTTGGCCGCCAGATAAGCACGCGATCCCGGGAGCGTCAATCAGGTGCCGGAGAGAAGCGGGATAGGGCTTACGCGTGCAACACCCGATTCCCGTTGTTGGACCATTGCGCCGCCAGTCAATTCAGCCCCTGAAATTGTCCTTCGCCGCCCGGATTTCCGCGAAGGCGGCAACCGGATCCGCCTGATCCGAGAGGATCGGAGCGCGCAGGAAGGGGTTGGTGCGGCGCTCGGCTTCGATCGTGGTAGGCACCGTCGGCTGACCCGCATCCCGCGCCTTCACCACTTCCGCGACGCGTTCCGCAAGCTCCGCCGAACCGTCGACCGACTGCGCGAATCGCGCATTGGACAGCGTGTATTCGTGCGCGCTGTAGACCACCGTATCGCCCGGCAGCGCGGCCAGGCGGGACAGGCTCGTCCACATCTGGTCGGCCGTTCCTTCGAAGAGCCGCCCGCAGCCCAACGGGAACAGCGTGTCGCCCACGAAGACCTTGTGCGCTTCGGGCGCGTAGAAGCAGACATGACCCAGCGTGTGGCCGCCGGTATCGATCACTTCGAAGCGGGTGTGGCCCAGCATCACCTGGTCGCCATGCTTCACCACCTGGTCCACCGGGTAATGTTCGACCACTTCTTGCGGGCCCACGATGTGCGAACCGTATCTCGCCTTCACCGCCGCGTTGCCGCCCGCATGATCGGGGTGCCAGTGCGTGTTGAAGATGACATCGATGGTCCAGCCGACCTGCTCCGCCGCTGCGATCACGGCGTCGCCATCGGGCGTGTCGATGCAGCCGACCTGGCCCGTCGCGTCGTCGCGGATCAGAAAGCCGTAATTGTCGTCGAGGCAGGCGAATTGATGAACGGTGAGGGGCATGGGGGAACTCCTCCGGAATCTATTGGTGCGCGCTCAGGCAACCGGCGCGGGCGAGAGTTTCTCGCGAATGAAGTCGGCGCTCGTCTCGTTGTTTTCAACGATCCGGGCAGCGCCCAGTTTCCGCGCCCACCACGTCTCCGCGCCGAAGCTCACCTGCCAGCGCTTCAAAGCGCGCACGAACAGCTGGAGATCGTACTCCTCCGTGATGCCGATCGCGGCGAAGCCCGCATGGGCATGCGAGCACACCAGCGCCGCGGCATCGAAGGTGACGCAGCGCGCCACGGCCACGCGCAGGGCGGACAGCGTATCGCCGGCCGCCGTGAAGCCGATCCGCGCGGCCGTGGCGGCGACAGTGGCCTGCTCGGCCATCTGCGCGCTCATATGCTGCAACGCCTGGAACTTCGACAGCGGCCGGCCGAACTGCTTGCGCTCGTTCAGATAGTCGATCGTCATCGTCAGCACGCGATTGGCCGCGCCGGCCATCAACAGCGCGGTGATCGCCGCCGACCAGTCGAGCAGATCTTCGCCTTCCAGCGTGAATTCGCTGACCGGCGGGGAATTGGCGTCGAGAACAGCGGGGAGATATTCGAACCCGTCGCGCTCGTTTGCCGCAACCAGCGGCTTCACAGCGAAACGGTTGCCGTCCTGCACCAATGCATGGCCGGCTTCCCAGATCGCAGGCGCGGTCTGTGAACGCAGCGTGCCATTGCCGTTGAGCGGCCACAACGCGACCGGCCCGTCGACGCCCAGTTCCGCGCCCGCGCGATAAGCGAGCAGCCGCGCGACCATGGTCTGCGCGAATGCTACCGGCAGCAGCCTTTCACCGGCCGCCAGCACCAGCGGCACGACCGTGGCGGTTGCGAAGCCCGCGCCGCCGGCTTCTTCCGGCAGCAGCGCATCGACGAAGCCCGATTCGCGCACCGCTTCCCAGATGACGGACGTATCACCGCCCGCCTGGACGGCGCGTACGGCGGCGTTGTCGGACACATCGTCCAGCAGGCCGGTGAAGGAATCGAGGAAAATGTCGTCCAGTTCGATCATCGCAGTCCGAGCCCCCGGGCAATCATGCCCCGCAGAATTTCGCGCGTACCGCCGCGCAGCGAATAGGCAGGGCTGACCTGCATGACATAGGCGAGCGTGCGCACCAGTTCGGGATCGACCGCTGCGTCCGGATCGGCGCCGATCAGGCGCGCGATCTCGATCGGCGTATCCTGTTCCATCGTGGTGCCCAGATCCTTGATCAGTGCGGCTTCCAGCACCGGCGATTCGCCTTCGACGAGGCGGCCGGTGATCGCTACCGACATTTCGCGCAGCGCCGCCATGCGGGCGACCAGGCGGCCCAGCACGATCTCGCTCTGCGCGTCACGCTCCGCACGCGTGGCGAGGTATTTCGCCCAGGTGTCGAGCAGGACGATGCTGGAATAGATGCGTTCCGGCCCGCTGCGTTCGAAAGCGAGCTCCGCATTGACCTGCGCCCAGCCATTGCCTTCCTGCCCGATCAGCGCATCGGCCGGCAGGCGGACATCTTCGAAGAACACTTCATTGAAATGCGCTTCGCCGGTCAGATCCTCGATCGGGCGCACGGTGATGCCCGGCAGGTTCAGCGGGATGAGCAGCTGGGAGAGGCCCTTCTGGCGGTCGTCCGGCTCGCCCGAGGTGCGCACCAGCGCGATCATGTAGTCGGCTTCGTGCGCGTAGGTCGTCCAGATCTTCTGGCCGTTCAGCACCCACTCGTCGCCATCCTTCACCGCGCGGCTGCGTACGCTGGCCAAGTCGGAGCCGGCATTGGGCTCGCTCATGCCGATGCAGAAGATCGCTTCGCCCGAACAGATGCGCGGAATGATCTCGTTGCGCTGCGGCTCCGTGCCGTAATGGAGGAGAAGCGGCGCGCTCTGCCGGTCGCCGATCCAGTGCGCGGCCACGGGCGCGCCGGCCGCCAGCAATTCCTCCACCAGCACGAAGCGATGGAAGAAGCCCTTGCCGCCGCCGCCGAACTCGGTCGGCAGCGTCAGGCCGAGCCAGCCCTTCTGGCCGAGCGCAAGGCTGAATTCGCGGTCGAAGCCCTGCCAGCTCATCGCGCGCTTGTGCGGCGGACGGCGGGCAGTCCACTCCTTCAGGAATTCCTTGATTTCCGCGCGGAACGCTTCGGCGTCCGCGGGCAGGTAGGTGGCACGGAATGTCTGGGCAAAACTGGTCATAGCATCTCCGGGAAATTCCCTTGCCCCGGCAACCGCCCGGAATGCAAGCGCGTAAACGCGCCCGCACCCTCATCCATCAACATCGTCATGCCAGCGAAGGCTGGCATCTCTCTCGGCAACGCAGCGCGCTACGCATGGCGATCCCAGCCTTCGCTGGGATGACGACCTTTTTGTCGCGCCGGGATCAGCCGCCCGCCGGACGGTTGATCCGTGCCTGTTCCGCGATGTGATTGACCGCCGCGAAGCCGAAGGCCATGCCCGGCCCGATCGTGCCACCGGCACCCGGATAGCAATTGCCGAAAGGCGAGCCTGAAGCGTTGCCGGCCGCATAGAGGCCCGGGATCGGCTGATCGTCCGTGTCCACGACCTGGCCGTTCGGATCGGTCTTCAATCCGCCCTTCATGCCAAGTTCGCCGAGATTCACCGGGATGGCGTAGAAGGGCGCCTTCCTGATCGGCCCAAGGCTCGGATTGGGCGTGCATTTCGGATCGCCGAAATTCTTGTCGTACTGGCTGTCGCCGCGGCCGAATTCCGGGTCCTTACCGTTGCGCGCATATTCGTTCATGTTCGCGACGACCTTTTCGAGCTTCGCCGGATCGAGATCGAGCTTCTCGGCCAGTTCCGCGATCGTGTCCGCCTTGAACACATAGTGATCCCACCATTCGATCGGGATCGACCGGTCGGGCATGATCTGGCTGGGCAGGATACCGCCGGCGGTGAACTTGTGGCGGAACACGGCGTCGAACACGAGCCAGCAGGGCGCGTTGGCGCCGGTCTTCTCATGATCGAGCAGCATGGCGTTGCCGAACCGGTCATAGCCCTGCGCTTCGTTGGTGAAACGATCGCCGTTGCGGTTGACGCAGACGCTGTAGGGCCGGCCGACGTCGAAAGTGGCATGGTGGTTCTCGCTGTGATTGGCCGCGTTGGGGATCGGCAGCGTCATGATCGGCGTCATCCACGCCGTCTCGGTGAATTCGGTCGCCGCGTTGATTTCCAGCGCCGCTTCCAGCATCGCACCGGTGTTCATGTTCTGCGGCGAGCTCGGCAGCTTAAGATCGCCCGGATGACGCAGATATTTGTCGCGCAGCTTCTGGTTCCAGTCGAAACCGCCGGCACAGACGACCACGCCCTGCCGCGCGCGATAGGTCACCTTCTTGCCGAACCATTCGGCGACGACGCCCGCCACGCGCCCATCCTCGTGAACGTAGTTTTTCACGTCATTGTCGAGCCTGATGTCGATATCGCGTTCGATGAGCTTTTCCATCAGCGGGCCGACCAGCGCGCCGCCCATGACCATGTTCGAATCGTGCTTCGTCTTCATCCGCAGGCCGACATCGAGCCAGTAACGGCCGACGACCTTGGCGAAGTGCTTGATCCAGCCCGGGCTCTGGGTGGAGATGATATTCGCTTCCTCGAAATCCATGGAATAGCGGTTGAACAGCTTGTAGCGCGTGAACTGCTCGCGCATCGCGAAGAACCACTTGCCGAGCTTGCGCCCGTCATAGCGCGGGAACACAATCGACCGGTCGGCGCGCGCACCCGGATATTCCGAGAAATAATCGGGCCAGGGCATGTAGTTGAACTCGATCCCCAGCGAGCGGAGATAGCGCAGCATTTCCGGACCGTTCTTGAGGAAGGAGCGCATGCGGTCCTCGCGCGCATTCGGATCGGCGACCGACTTGAGGTAAAGCATCGCCTCTTCCTCGCTGTCGCCCGTCTCCGCGCAATCGTGGTTCGGAATCCAGATGACGCCTCCGGAAGTGATCGTGGTCCCGCCGAAGCGCGAGCCCTTTTCGAGCAGCAGCGTCTTGAACCCGAACTCGCTCGCCCTCAGTGCCGCGACGCAGCCCGCGCCGCCAGTGCCCACCACGATGACGTCATATTCGCCGTCCGCCGCCTTGCCGCTGGTCGTCATGTCAGATTCCTCTTGATTGCTCGTAAGTGCAGGCGCGCTCAGGCCGCGTTGGTGGGATCGTACTCGCCCATCGCCGGGCGTTCGGCCAGGTTGGGGAAGCGGGTCAGGAAATTGCCGCCATTGATCTGGAGATTGAGGCCGGTCACGAAGGACGGGCCCGCCAGCCACAGCGCGGCGTCGGCGAAATCTTCCGGCACGCCGATCCGGCCCAGCGGCACGTCCTTGGCCCAGGCATGCTCCATCCCTTCCACTTCCCACAGCAGAGTGGACATTTCCGACCGGATCGCGCCGGGCAGGATCGAATTCACGCGGATGTTGCGCGGACCGTATTCGATCGCGGCATAGCGCACCAGGCAGTCGGCCGCCGCTTTCGCCGCCGCGTAGGGATAGACGAATTCGAGCGTGTTCGTCGCCGCCATGGACGAGAACAGGATAATCGACCCGCCTTCGGCCGGCATCGCTTCCGCCATGTGCCGCACGAAATAGACGCAGCCGTAATAATTCACTTCGATCGCGGTGATCATGTCGGCATTGGGCGCATTGGTGATCGTGCCGCCCATCGGCAGGCCGGCCGCGTTGCAGGCCACGTCGATCCGGCCATATTTCTCCATCGCCAGGGCGACCACCGCCTTGATGTCCTCTTCCTTGGCGACGTCGCACACGATCCAGTCGCCACCGGTTTCGGCAGCCAGCTTCTTCAGCGGCTCGGCCCGGCGTGCGCCGACGATCACCTTGGCGCCTTCCGCGGCAAAACGCTTGGCGACCGCCCAGCCCGAACCGGCTTCGGCCGATGCGCCGAGAACCACCGCGACCTTGTCTTTCAGAACCATTCCCAATCCTTTTTCACGTCCTGCACCGAAAGCACGCCAGGACGCCCGGCGCAATATCCGCCGAGCGCGATGGCAAGCGATCCCAGGCTGTATCACTGCAATCCGGCAGCACTCAATCCGGCCATGCACTCGCTCTTGCCCCCAGCGGCAAGGACCGGTTGCGGCCATCCGCATGCGCCTCCATAGGAAGACGGGTTTGCGGAGTCCGTCCGCCGTGAAGTTTCCGGGAGAACGAGATGCGTCGTTATGAATTGGGTGCTGAGCGTGGTCTTGCTCATCTGGTTGTGGTGGAGCGGG
>CAMLQG010000048.1 GCA_946482075.1 uncultured Erythrobacteraceae bacterium | reverse complement strand
TTTACGGCGTCAAGCTCGGCCGCGCCTTCTTCGGCGAAAGCATGTTCAGCCGGGTGCCGGATGCCTCGAAAGTCGCGCTCGCCTGGCTGGTCGCGGCGATGCGCGCCGGCCACGCAACGCTGCTCGACTGCCAGTTCATGACCAACCATCTCGCCTCGATGGGCGCGATCGAGATTCGGCAGAAGGAATATCTGGACTTGTTGCAGCGGGCGCAGCAGCCCACTGTCCCCACTCCGATGGACCTGCCGCGCGGCTATGCGTCCTTGTTGACCGCCGCTGCCGGCGCAGGTTGCTCGCCCGGGAAGTTCATCGCGCAGTCCTTCACCCATACATCGTAGATCGGATGCTCGACCACGTTGAGCGAAGGGGAGTTCTTGAACAGCCAGCCCGAGAATATCTGCCGCCACTTGGCCCGCTGCCCGGCCTGACGCCGTTCGGCCACCAGGACCTGGACGAAAGCGCCGGTTTCCGGCGGCGATTCCCAGGGCGGCGTGCGCTCGCAGGATTCGAGCTTCACCACCACGTTCTTGAGCCGTTTGGCCTCGCCCGGCTTGAGCTGGATATCCTCGGTGATGTTGTTGCGCTTGTTGAGCAGGCCGATCGTGGCGACGCGCTCGGCCAGCGGCGTGCCGACATCGGGCCTGACCACCGTGCCCGAGCTGCGCTGGGACGGCGGCGCACTGTCCTTCAGAAGCTCGGCCGGCGGCGGTGGAGTTTCGTCGCTTTCGGAACAGGCGGAAGCCAGCAGCGCGAGCGGCAGCAGCATGGCCGGCCAGACCGGCGGGCGCGCGGCCGAAGGATGGGCGCGCATGCGCACAGGCTCAGGCTTCCGGAGTCCAGGCTTCGTAATCGCCGGTGGCAGCGGCACGGCGGCCGCCCCGTTCCAACGCGCCTTGCGGACGATAGGCGGCGTTCGTGCCGGTGGCGTTGGGCGTGTAATCCACTTCCCAGATCCGCGGCGGCGGCAGGTAGCTTTCGGGCACGCCGTCGAACGAGCCGTGCAGCCAGCCATGCCATTCGGCCGGCACGCGGCTGGCGTCGTTCGCGCCGTCATAGATCACCCAGCGTCGCTCCCGCCCCAGCGGACCGGGCTTCTTGCCGCGATAGTAGCGGTTGCCCTGCGCATCGGTGCCGACATGCTCGCCCCGCAGCGCGCTGTCGAGCAGCGTGCCGATCGTGGCGCCATCCCACCAGGTGAAAATCTTGGAGAGGATTCCCATGTCGTGGGCGTTAGCCGCACTCCGGCACCGAGCGCAAGCGCGATGCGGCGAGAGCACACTTTTCCCGAAGGTATCCTGTCAGCGGAACACCTGGAACCCGTTCTTGCTGAGCTCCTTCAAGAACGCAGCCTTGGGATCACCATTCCACCAGAGCGCCGGGCCCGATCCCCAGTTCGGCCGCACGGCCGCCGTTCAGTTCCAGCACCGCGCTCGCGATGCCGAGCGACTGGCGCGGCGTCAGCGTCTCCGGTTCCGCATTGGCGGAGATGTTGATCACCTTGCCGTCCTGGCCGACGAAGATGATGTCCAGCGGGATGAGCGTGTTGCGCATCCAGAAGCTGGCGATCCGCGCCGGCTTCATCGGAAAGATCATGCCTTCGTCGGCACCCATCTTCGTGCGGAACATCAGGCCTTTTTCCTGTTCGGCCTCGCTTTGCGCCACTTCCACCGAGAACCGGTGCGACTTCCCGCCCTGCGTCACGGTGAGCGGGACGACCTTCAGCCCCGATACATCATGGGTGGTTTTTGCTTCGACAACAGGCTTGGGCGCCGCCTGCGCGCGCTCGCTGGCCTGCGGAGAGCAGGCCGCCAAGACCGTAAGGAACAGGAAAGTCAGTATCCGCATGCAATCAATACTCTTCTTTTCCGGACGCAGCGGCCCAGCTCTCCGCATCCTCGATGCTGGCGGCATCGACCATCGCCCGCGCGCTGTCGAAGGCATGGCCCGCCCTCAGCATCGCCGCAATCTGTTTCTCGCGGATCGCTCTGTCCGGTATCTTCCGGCCGAAGGGTCCGAAACCGCGCTTGCGCGCAAGGGACAGCGCGGCGCGGCGTGCCTCGCTTTCGTCCGCGCGCACCGAATGGCGCAGCGTCTCGTCGATCCCAGCGGCATCCAGCGCCTGGCTGACGCGCCGCGGGCCATAGCCGCGCCGCAGCAGCCCGCTCGCCCTGGCGCGCGCATAGGCGGCATCATCGATATAGCCGAGCGCCACGAAGCGGGCAGTGATCCCCGCCGCATCGGGTTCGCCCTCGCCTTCCCAGCCCCGCTCCCTCAACTTGCGGGCGAGATAGGCTTCCAGCTGCGCCGCACTGGTCGCGAAACGCGCGACATAGGTCAGCGCGAGCTCTTCCAATCGCGGATGATCCAGCGGGCGCGGCGCTCTGTGCTTGCGAGAAGGCGGGCTGTGCAGTACCGACATCGGCCATATTCGTGCCACACTCCGCTGAGAATGGGAAAGACAGGATACGGGAGCCGGTTCGATTTTGCCGGAACAATTCGGTGTTGTGGCCGATTTTTGCGTAGTAACTGAACAGGTTAGATACAATCATGACCGACGCCGCCGCGCTTAAGCCGACGCCGAACCATTGCGATCTGCCTCGTCGTTTTTCGGACTTCTCCACCTTTGGCGAAGCTCTCGACTACGCCGCGACGGGCAAGCGCGGGCTCAATTTCCACGATCCGCGTGGAAATCTCGCGCGTGCCTATCCGTATTCCGAGCTGCGCGAGGATGCGCTGCTGGCTGCTGCCAAGCTGATCGGGCTGGGCATCGGCAAAGGCGATCGCGTGGCGCTGGTGGCCGAAACCGCGCCCGATTTCGCGGCGCTGTTCTGCGGCACCATCTATGCCGGCGCCTGGCCCGTGCCGCTGCCCTTGCCGACGAGCTTCGGCGGCAAGGAAAACTATATCGACCAGCTCGCCGTCCAGTTGCAGAGCTCGGACCCGGCGATGCTGCTCTATCCGGCCGAGATCGGCGAGATGGCTGCCGCCGCTGCCGCGCGCCAGGGCTGCACGGGCCTCAGCTTCGCGGATTTCGCCGAAACGCAGCCGAGCGACGCGCCGCTGCCGGAAGCACGGCCGGACGATATCTGCTACCTTCAGTACTCCAGCGGCTCCACCCGTTTCCCACACGGCGTCGCGGTGACGCATGAGGCGCTGCTCAACAATCTCGCCGGCCATGGCCACGGAATGAAACTGGAGCCGGACGATCGCTGCATCAGCTGGCTGCCCTGGTATCACGACATGGGATTGGTAGGCTGCCTGCTCTCCCCCATCGCCAACCAGGTTTCCACCGATTACCTGAAGACCGAGGATTTCGCCCGCCGTCCGCTCGCCTGGCTCGATCTCATCAGCCGCAACCAGGGCACGACGCTGAGCTATTCGCCCACCTTCGGTTATGACATCTGCGCACGCCGCATATCCAGCCAGTCGCACGTCTCCGAACGGTTCGACCTGTCGCGCTGGCGGCTCGCGGGCAATGGCGCGGACATGATCCGCCCCGACGTGATGCAGGGCTTCGTCAACGCGTTTGCCGATGCGGGCTTCAAGGCATCGGCCTTCCTGCCGAGCTACGGCCTCGCCGAAGCGACGCTCGCCGTCACGCTGATGCCTCCGGGCGAAGGCATCCGCGTGGAACTGGTCGAGGAGGAACGCCTGTCCGGCTGCCCGCGCGACCTGTCCCGTCCCGCCCGCTACCGCGCGATCGTCAATTGCGGCAAGCCGGTGCGCGACATGGCGGTGGAGATCCGCTCGGAAGACGGCAATCCGCGTCCGGACCATCACATCGGCAAGGTGTGGTGCAAGGGCCCCAGCGTGATGCATTCCTATTTCCGCGACCCGCAAGCCACCGCGGAATGCCTGGTCGACGGCTGGCTCGACACCGGCGACATGGGCTACATGGCCGACGGCTATCTGTTCATCGTCGGCCGGGCGAAGGACATGATCATCATCAACGGCAAGAACCACTGGCCCCAGGACATCGAATGGGCGGTGGAACAGCTGCCGGGCTTTCACCAGGGCGACATCGCCGCTTTCGCGGTGGAGACCGAAACGGGCGAGGAAGCGCCCGCCGTGCTCGTCCATTGCCGCGTCTCGGACCCCGAAGAACGCGTCCGCCTGCGCGATCAGATTCGCGACAAGGTGCGCTCCATCACCGGCATGAATTGCGTGGTGGAACTCGTGCCCCCGCGCACGCTTCCCCGCACCAGCTCGGGCAAGCTGAGCCGCGCCAAGGCCAAGAAACTGTATCTCGCCGGCGAGATCGAGCCCTATAAGCTGGCGGCTTGAGCGCTTCCCCCTTCCGTTCGTCCTGAACTTGTCGAAGGGCTGTTCTTTCTTCCGCTTCTGAAGTGAAAAGCTGTCCTTCGACAAGCTGGGGACGAGCGGGGACAAACATTCGAAGTCCAGAGAATCTCCTCCGAGCGCCGCGCCCGAACAACCGCCTTACCCTCTCGATCCTCTTCCCCTTAATTCCCTCCCCTGCCCTGCGTCAGATCGGGACGTTGCGGTTTTGTTACGTTTTAGTGACAAAAAAGCGGCTATTATTCCCTCTTTCGGACACGAACACGGCGTGTTGAGGGCCGCGGAAGATGATCAAGATATTCCTGATCCTGGCCTATCTGGTCAGCGACTATGCCAGCGTGATCGATCGCATCCGGTCGATTGACGGGATCGTTCCGCTAGGCGTCTTCTCCATGCTCTATGCCTGCGTCGCAGCGAGCCTGGTCCTGTGCGCCTTCATCCGCAACCACACGCTGCGTATCGCGCTCGCCGTCATCTTCGCGCTCGCTTCCATTCTCCAGCACTCTTTCGAATGGACCACGGACGGGACGCTCACCTACGCCGCCTTCGTCAATCTCTATCAGGCGAACGGCCAGATCGGCGATGCGATCGCCCAGCATGGGCGCGTGCTGGTGGAAGTGACGCTGCAAGCCCTGCTGCTGCTGTTCGGCATCGCCCTGCCGGGGCGCCCTTTCCGCTTCCATCCGCGCCTGGCGTTGGCAGCGCCCGTGCTGGCGACGGGCCTGCTGTCCTCCATGCTTTATGCGCGTGGCGGCGAAGGGGCGGGGGCGTTGCCCGCCTATCCTGCACTATCCATGGCTGGACTGATGGCCGGGCAGAACCTGCTGGAGAATGACGGCCCCCGCGAAACGGCGGTTTTGCCCCGCGCTGCGCCGCGCCCGGCCAAGGACATCGTCCTGATCGTCGATGAAAGCGTGTCGGGCAATTATCTCGACATCAACAATCGCCAGGGCGTGCGCAGCGGTCTGGCGGATGAGCGGCCGGGCGTGCGAATCACCAATTTCGGCTATGCCGCATCGATCAGCAAATGCAGCGCCACATCGAATGTGGTCCTGCGCTATGGCGGCACGCAGCAGACCTATCGCGAGGCGGTGGCACGCTGGCCGTCCATCTGGCGCCAGGCCAAGGCAGTGGGCATGCGCACCGTCTATCTCGACGGGCAATCGAACAATGGCGCGCTGCAAAATCTGATGACGGCAGATGAACGCGCGGAGATCGACGATTTCATCCAGTTCGACGGCGTGCCGATCGTCGATCGCGACATGCGCATCGCAGCCCTGATCGCGCAGCGGATCAACAACGGCAGGCCCGAACTGATCTATGTGAACAAGGTCGGCGCGCATTTTCCGATCAACGACAAATATCCGGAAAGCCGCACGCGCTACCAGCCCGCTTTCGAGCGCGGCAAGCCGCTGCTGGTCAGCTGGACGAGCGATCGCACCGGCTTCACCGGCAAGCCCGAAGAATGGGTGCGCTACCGCAATTCCTACCGCAACACGCTGCTATGGAACGTGGGCGAGTTCTTCGACCGGCTGCTGACGCAGGCTGACTTGTCGAAAGCCACGATCCTCTACACTTCGGATCACGGGCAGGACCTGCACGAACGCGGCAATCCCGGCAACAACACCCATTGCGGCGCCGAGAACGCGCAGCAGGAGGAAGGCCTCGTCCCGCTGGCCGTGATCGAGGGCGCTGGTGCGGCCTCGCTCGACTGGGCGAAACATCTCGATGCCAATCGCGACAAGATGAGCGCGTTCCGCATCGTGCCCACCCTGTTGGCGCTGATGGGCTATGACCGCGGCGCGATCGCCGATCGCTATGGCCTGGCGCTGGACCAGGGCGGTAGCGACAGCTTCGCCTACAACGTCTATTTCAAGCCGCTGCTGGGCAAGCCGCCCGAATATCGCGCAATCGACTTGGCGAAGATGGTGAACCCGCCGGACACGGACTACACCGCGCTCGGGCGACGGGAGTAAGGCCTAGTTCCGATATCCGTTCGTATCGAGCCCTTCGACACGAACGGATGTTTATGGCTTCAGTCCACCCGCGAGCAGCGTCCAAAGCACCACGAGCAGCGCAAACAGGCCCACCATCCACACGACCGAACGGAGCTTCGGGATGCCCGCCCAGTAGAGCGGCAGGTAGACTACGCGCGCACCGAGCCAGGTCCAGGCAGCGATCGTGGTCACGTCCGAGCTCTTGCCTGCGACCACCACGCCGCCCAGCGCGATGATCGCGATCGGCAATGTTTCCGCCAGATTGGCCCGCGCGCGTTCCAATCGGCCGGCGACGGGATTGAGGGGCGGAAGTTCCTCGTCCCGCGCGCCCATATTCCAGGTCACGCCATATTGCTTCGTTTTGAAATGGCCTGCGAGCAATATGTTGACCAACAGCAGCAGCGCCGCGAGCGCGAGCACCAGCAGTTCGACCGGCATGAGCATTCCCCTCTTTGTTGCAGGACGAGGCTAGGCCCCTATCCCCCTCCGGTGCAATACGGGTGCGGTAAAGGCTTGCAACTACGGCCTTTCGGCGTCACCACAAGACAAGCCTTGGAGACCTGCCCATGCGAGTGACCGTGCCCCACAAGCTTTCCCGTGAGCAAGTGCGAGAAAGGTTGCGGATGCATGCCCATGAGATTGCAGGCAATGTTCCCGGCGCACAGGTGGATACGAGTTGGGCCAGTGATGACCGCATGAACCTGTCCATCAGTGCGATGGGCCAGAAGCTGGACGGCGCGATCGATATCGAGGACAGCCAGGTGGTGATCGATCTCGACCTGCCCTTCGCGCTGAGTTTCGTCGAACCGATGATCGCCGGCCAAATCCGCGAACAGGGCCAAAAGCTGCTGGCGTGAGACGGGCTCTTTGATCCATCAGCGACCGTTAATGCCGACTGAACGCATTTCCCCTGCAGCTCCATCCCTTCAATAGTACCAGCGCTGCCGCCAGGCATAGCGGCCTTCCACCGGATCGCCCTGGTCATCCTGTGCCGGGCGGAAGCGGAACCGCTCTGTCGCTAGCCGGCAGGTGATCGCATCGGCTTCCGCATCGGGGCTCGCGCGCGCGACGCGGCAGGATTTCGCCTTTCCATCCGTACCCACGATAAGCAGGATCGTCACACTGCCGCCGATGCGCAGATCGCGCGTGGCGCGCGGATAGTCCTTCGCCGAATTGATGTCACCCGCGATCTTTTCGGGCTGGCGCTCAATGCCGGAGCCCGAACCGCCGCCCACCAGGCCGCTCCCCGTGCCCTGCCCCTGGCCTGACGCACCGGTACCGGCGCCTTCGACCGCTGCGCCCGAGGCGGTCTCCCTGCCGGTGGACGCCACGGGCGGCGCGGGCTTGGGAGAGATCGGAAGGCGGGTCCGGGGCGCGGCCGTTTCCTTGGGCTTCGCTTTCTGCCCGGGGTCTCCGGCCGCGCCGGCATCGGGAGTCGGCTCGGGTGTGGGAGGATCGGGTTCGGGCGGCTTGTCCGGCGTGGTGATCGTCACGCTCAGCACGCTTTCGGCGCGCCGGATCACCGCGTTCGTCAGATCGGGCGCAAAAGCGTGCAGCAGGCCGAAAAAGGCCGCCACATGCAGCGCAGCCACGAGCAGGATGGTGAGGAAGCGCGTCCGCCGGGGCGGTTTCAGCTCCACCAAGGAGCAGCCCCCTCAGCGCCGCCGGGTCAGACCTTCTCGGCCGCCGCCACCGTCTGGACCACTTCGAAACCTTCGAAGCGCGGATGGCCGAGATAGAGCGGCTTGTTGTCGCCCGCATTGCGATGCGCCATGCGGAACGCTTCGGACCGGGTCCATTCCTCGAAATCATGGCGCGAACGCCAGATCGTATGCGACGAGAACAACGTGTGATCCTCCTGCTCCGGCCCGCGCAGCAGGTTGAACTCGACGAAGCCCGGCACCCCGTCGAGATAAGTGTCGCGCGAGGTCCAGAGCTTCTCGAAAGCCTCTTCCTGGCCTTTCACGACCTGGAACCGGTTCATGGCGATGAACATGATGCTACCTCGTCTGTCTGCAGTCGGCCTGCATCATCGCATCACGCGACCGGTTCCACAACCGGGTCCCAGGCGAGGTGCATTTCCTTCACGCCGTTCAGAACCAGCGCTTCGACGCGCGGCGCGCTGCCTTGCCGGAGCCGGACTTCGGGCATGCGGGTGAGCCATTCCTCAAGGAATATCTTGATCTCCTCGCGCGCCAGCAGCGCACCGGCGCAGGCATGGGTGCCGGAGCCGAAGGTGATATGCCGCTTGTTCGCGCGTTCGAAATCCACCTTTTCCGGGCATTCCCGGTTTTCCAGATTGAAGAAGGCCGAAGGCATCACGATCATGTCGCCCTTCTTCATCGTCACGCCCTGATAGGTGTAGTCCTTGAGAAGCCGGCGGCTCGAACTGACGATGGGATAGCGCCGCAGGAATTCCTGGACGATCTGGTGCATCTCCTTCTCGTCGCCCAGCTTGGAGCGGACATAATCCGCATGTTCGGGATGCTGGGCAAAATGCAACGCGACGAAGCTGACCATGCCGGCCACCGTGTCGAGCCCGGCGGCCATCAGCAGTTGCACCGTGCCGCGCATCTCGGAGCGCGTGTAGGGGCGCCCGTCGATCTTGAAGCCGGTGACCATCGTCATCACGTCGTCGCGCGGATTGGCGATGCGATCGTCAAGATGCTTGTCGACGTAGTCCGCCAGTTCCTTCGCCGCGGCGACTTTCTCCTCCAGCACCGGGCTGTCGCTGAAGATCTCGGCCAGGCGGCGCAGATACATGCGATCTTCCGGCGGCAGGCCCATCATGTTGAGAAAGATGCCCAGCGGGAATTTCAGCGCGAAATCCATGAAGAATTCGCATTCGCCCTTCGGCTTCATCTCCTCGATCAGTTCGACGCAGAGCGCGCGAATCTCATCGCTCTTCGCTTCCACCGCGTCGGAAGTGAACAACGGCATGATGTTCTTGCGGTAATCGGCATGCTGCGGCGGATCGGACTGGTTGGGAACGAAGGGATCGGGCGCATTGACCGGCGGGATGCTCAGTTCCTTGGCTGAGAAGTTCTCGAAATCGCGATAGAAGCGGAACACCGCGTCGGACGTGTTGGCGATCCAGTGCCCGCCATTATAGGGCGACCAGCTGATGGGCCCCGGCCCCTTCAGCTGGGCCCAGGCGCATTGCGCGCCGCCTTCGCCCACCGGCAGCTTGTAGATATCCGCCTCCACCACCAGTTCGGGCGGCACGTAGTCCGGAATGACCCGAGCAGCTTGCTCCATTTCTTCTCTCCCACTCGCCGGCATGCGCTTTCGGCGTCATCGCGGAAACTTCCACGATAGCCGATTGTTGACAATGATCCTCTTCATTTTCGGAACGCAGAGCAAGCCCTGAGCTTGACGAACTGTACCCTAAATCAAGTTGCTGTAGAGCCGTCTCAGAAACTCATGTCGAAGCCGAGCCGGATCGTGCGCGGCTGAAGCGGGGTGATCTGGTTCCGATCTCGCACCAGGAAGGGAGAGCCCAGCGCGAAGCGATTGCCGCGTGCATCGAACAGATTGGTCAGCGCCAGGCTGACGCCGCGCGTGGGCGTGCCCAGCCGCACTTCCAACCCGGTATCGAGATAGTCTCCTTGCAGCTGGCCGAGGATCGGCCCGATGCCGAGCGTCGACTTGCCGATATAGCGCAGATAGCCCCGTGTCTCGAGGTCGAGCGTATCGCTCACCGCCGCGCGATAGCTCACGCCGAGCCGACCGCTGACATCGGCGATATTGGGCAGGCGGCTGAAGTTGGTGATCCGGTCCGCCACCGCCCCTCCATCTGCACCGACCAGAGGCAGGGTGGCGAGCGTTTCCGCCTGGATCGCCAGCGACAGTTCGGAAGGTTGGGTCACTTCGCTGTCGTTCAGATAGAGCGCTGCATCGAGTTCGAGCCCTGCGACCGGCCGCCAGCGTGAGGAGATGCCGACCGACAACACGCGGCCGTCGCCGACATTGAGCGTGGCGGGAAAGCCGAAGCCGTCGATCAGATCCGCCTGGATGTTGCGCCAGCGGCTCCACGATCCGGTCGCTTCCACTTCGAAAGAAGCGTCGCGATAGCGCAACCCTCCTTCCACGGTGGATACGCGATCGCCCTTGAAGCGCTGGACGAATTCGCGCCGCACCGAGATGCCGCCGGGACGGAAGCCTTCCTGATAGCGCGCGAACAGCGTGAGCCGGTCCGTCGGGCGCCACGCGATCGCGGCGGAAGGCAGCAGCCGGGTTTCCTTGCGCGCCGCCTGCGCGGCGGGATCGCTCGCATAGGCAAGCGATCCCGCCACGTCCTGTGCGTCGCCCGTCAGCTTGGAATGGGTCAGCCGCCCACCCAGCGTCAGGCTGATCCGGGGGATGGGTTCGATCGTGCCTTCGCCATAGAGGGTCGCTTCCTCCACCTGGTTGCGCACGCCGGTGAGGGGCGATCCGGTGATGGCGAACTGCATGCCGCGATTGACGCGCGCCTCATTGCGCAACAGGCTGACGCCCACCACCCAGCCCTGCCCGTTGCGGCCGCGCCGGGCGAGCCGTGCCTCGGCCGTCAGCATGTTGATGTGGTTGCGCTGGTCATAGGCAGCAACCGGCGCATCGGCTTCCGGCATCTTGGCGGGATTGAACGCATCGGCCAGCGCCGGGCCTTCGAACCGTTCGAACACATATTGGCGGGTGTAACCGAGCGACGAGGTGAGTTCGAGCGGCCCCCAGTTCTTGCGGACCACAAGGTCGGCAAGCCAGAATTCGTTGCGATAGGGCTGCGCTATCGTGCTCGACCGGCTGAGGCCGGGGCTGCCGCGCTCGCTATACTGGCTATCGTCGCCTTCGATGCGCTGGCCCACGCCGCTCAGATCCACGGTCCAGCCGTCGCCCGGATCGAACCGCAGCGCCGCGCGCCCGCCGATCGTCTTGACTTCGTTCACATCGTTGCGGCCGCGAGCGAGATCGTTGATGTAGCCGCCTTCCAGCGAGCCGAAAGCCAGCGCGCGCAAGCCGAGCTTACCTTCCACCAGCGGCAGGTTGATGATGCCGCCGCCGTCGAAACCGGGATCGCCGTGCTGTACGGCCTGCACTCCGCCCCAGGCGGCGCCGCCGACTGTCTCCAGATTGGGCGCGCGCGGGATCACGCGCACCACCCCGCCGAGCGAGCCCGCGCCGTAGAGCGTGCCTTGCGGGCCTTCGAGCACTTCGATGCTGCCCACGTCGTACAGCCGCAGGCTGGGATCGGGCGCGCTGTAGGTGATGCGGCTGTTGCCCCAATACTGTCCCACCGTGGCCTGGGTCGGCCCGACGAAGCTGGAATCGGCGATGCCCCGGATGAACAGCTTGTTCCTTCCGGTGCCGAGATGGGTGGATGCCACGCTCGCCAGGCGCGCTTCGATCGCGCCCGTGCCGCGCATCGCGTCGGCCGGGCTCAGCTGGTCGCCATTGATGATCTGCACGCCGCCGGGATAAGCGCCCAGCGGCACGTCGCGCTTGGAGCCGGTGACGACGATTTCCCGCGCGGGAATCTCGTCCGGCGCCGGCGCGAGGCTGACTACGGGCGGGCTGCGCGAGGGCTTGGGCCGGACGGCTACCGGCGGTTGGTCGGCGATCTCGATCAGGAAGGTGGCCGGCGCGACCTGGCGAGCGCGCAGCGGCGTCCGACGAAGCATCCGCACCAGCGCTTCGGCCGTGGTGAGCCTGCCCCTGACCGGATTGACCTTGATCGAACCGATGATGGAATCGCGAAAGCCGATGCTTGCTCCGCTCTGCCGGCCGAGCGCGCGCACGGCATCTTCCAGCCGCGTGGCCGAAACATCGACGGGGACCGCGCCCGCGCCTTTTCCCCCGCCTTGCCCGGCATGAGCGGGCGTGGCGACCAGCACGGCTGCGATGGCAATCAGGCTAGCGGCGCGAACCATGAGCGGGCGTCATCTTCCAGGTTGCGCCTTCGGACACGAAGCTCACGCCGAGCAGCGGACCGATCCGCGCGAAGACCTGGTCGGGCGCACCGTCGACGGAAATCGTTCCGGTGAACCTGATTCTTTCCGCCCCGTTGTTCAAGCGCACATCGACGCCCATGTTCCGTCCCAGATCGCGCGCCACCTGATCCAGCGGCGTGTCCTTATATTGCAGCTGCCCGGTCTGCCAGCCGCCGATCACGGAAGGGCTTTCCTTGCGCAGCACCGGCTGCGTGCCGGCATCCGCGCGATAGAGCGCATCGCCCGCATCCAGCCTGATCTGCCTGGCGCCGGGCTGATAGACCACCGCACCTTCGGCCACCGCGACATCGAGCTGCTGCCTGTCGTGGACCACATTGAACACCGTGCCGACATCGAGCAGGCGAGTCTTGCCGGCGAGCACGACGAAAGGATCGCTTTCATCGTGCTTGACGTCGAACAGCGCTTCGCCTGCCGCCAGTTCGACATGGCGCGGCCTGTCCTTGTCGAGGATGATCTCGGTCGCTCCGTTCATGACGATGCGCGAACCATCCGCCAGTTCGATCGCGCGCTGTTCGCCCGGCATGGTGATGATCTGGCCATCCGGCCCACGCTCCATCATCGACCAGCCGCCGATCGTCAGCGTGACAACCGCCGCGATGCCCGCAGCGGCCGGCAGCCAGCGCCGGCGGGGCCGCATCGGCAGCGGCGTGACGTTCGGATGATCGGAATATGGCCGCTCCAGCGGCGCCTGGCGCGGGGTGGCAAGGATTTCACCCGCCCATGCGTCATCGTCCAGCGCCGTTTCATAGGCGGCGAGATGTGCGGGGTCCTGTTCGAGCCACTCGGTCAGGCCGCTCCAATCGTCGAAAGATGCGTCCCGGGTCCGAATGACCCACAAGCATGCCTGCTCGTCTATTTGTGTGCCCCGTGTGTTCATGCCCATAGCCACCGGAAGACGGAGTGAAGCGTCCTATTCCGCATCGAATTTCTGCCTGAGCTGGCCGAGTGCCCGATATGCCTTTTGGAGATCCTTCTCGACCGAGCTGAGGCTGATCCCCAATTCCGTCGCGATCGCCGCCTGGCCGATGCCTTCCAGGCGATAGCGGCGAAAGACATGCTCCACCCGCGACCCCAGCGTGGTGAGCGTCTCGTCCACTTCGCGCAGACGTTGGCGCGCGATCAGCACGCGCTCCCCGCCGGGCATGTCCTCGGGCGTCGATCCGGCCTCGTACCAGTCGTGCTGGCGGCGTTCGCGGCTGACGGCGGAACGCCGCCGGTCACGCATGAGATTCTCCGCCGCACGGAAAAGATAGGACACCGGCTCCGCGATCGGCTGGGAGGACACGCTCACCACCCGTTGCCAGAGGTCCTGCAAGAGGTCCTCCGCCTCGTCGCCCGCTCCGCGCGCGATCAGGAAGCGCAGCAGGCGGGGGCGCTCGTTAAGGAGCACGCGCTGCAGGCCGTCGATTTGATCTTCCTGATTCATGGGCTCGTGGGGAAAGCATTCCCGAGCGGTCTTGCCAAGCCCGCGGATCGAGCCTGCATGACAATTCCGTTCGATATTGGTGATGTCGGTTCCGCTGGCCGCGCGGTTCGGGCGCGTCATTTCTCCTGCATCCTCGCCTGGCGCGCCATCGCATAGCGCGAAAGATAGGGCTGCGCATCGGCATTCCACTGCATTCCCCAGGACAGGATGCTGGCGCCCGAGGGTGCGAACGGCGTGCGGAGATAGCCCAGCGGGTTGGCCGCGCGCCCGTTCATCCGCACTTCGAAATGGAGATGGCTGCCGGTTGACCGTCCGGTGGAGCCCATCAGCGCGATCACTTCGCCGCGGGCCACGGGCACGCCCGGAGCCACGAGCAGGCGAGAGAGATGCGCATAGCGCGTGCTCATGCCATTGCCGTGATCGATCTCGATCATCTCGCCATAGCCGCCCGCGCGCCCGCTGAACCGTACCACCCCGCCGGCCGACGCATGGATCGGCGTGCCGAGCCGGCCGGGAATGTCGATCCCGGAATGCATCGCGCTGCGGCCCAGGATCGGATGGCGGCGATAGCCAAAACCCGAAGAAAGAGGCGGCAGCCCGATCGCCGATCCGCCCGCCAGCGATCCCTCACTCGCTGGCCGGGCTGCGATCGGCGCGGTCGGAGCTGCCGCCGGCGCGATCCCTTCCACCATCTTCTGGCGGAAGGCCGCGCTGCTGCCCGAAGGCAGTTCCTGCGCCGCCGCAGCCCGCGCGAGCAGCATGGGGCAAAGCGCTATGGCTATGAAGGCAGGACAGGGTTGCATTGCCTGAAAGACGAAGCCCTTCCGCCCATCCCGTAACAGCATGGGCAAAATTTTTCTCGAGGCGGAAATCCTTGCGGAACCGCGCCTTCCGATCCGTCTCGGCAAGCGTCAGGACAGTTTTCGCACAGGAGAAGGCGCGGATGAATCCCACAGAATCCCGGATGCTCGACATGCTCAAGAAAGGCCGCGACCGCTACGGCGTGGTCGCGGTGAAAGCCGAATTCGAGGCCGAAGGCACCCGCCCGGACGAGTTGCTCCGCCTGATGGAGCTGACGGCCCGCGCCGATCTGCAACTGGCGCTCAAGATCGGCGGCTGCGAAGCGATATCCGACCTGCACGCATCGAAGCTCTACGGTGCCGGCTACATCATCGCGCCGATGGTGGAGACGCCTTATGCACTTTCCAAATTCGTGGACGCCAGGAACAAGGTCTATGGCAACCGGCAGGGCACGGACTTCCTGTTCAACCTGGAAACCGAAAACACGCTCGCCAATCTCGACGCGATGATCCCGCTCGCAAAGGCGGAGTTGGACGGCATCGTCTTCGGGCGGGTCGATTTCACCTGCTCGCGCGGGCTCGACCGCAAGGCGATCAACGACCGCCAGATCACCGACGCGGTGCTGCAAGTGGCCCGGGCCTGTGCCGGGCATGATCTCGATCTCGTCGTCGGCGGATCGGTCGCGCTGGAAGCGGCCCCGGCCCTGCGCGAGATCCGCTCGGTCCGGCTCGACCGGTTCGAAACGCGCAAGATCGTGTTCGACGGGGCCGTCGCGGAAGGCCGTCATTTCGAAGCCGCGATCGCCAATGCGGTCGCGTTCGAGCTCGCCTGGCTGGAAAACAAGCGCGACCACTATGCCGCGATCGCGCAGGAGGATTCGACCCGCATCCGCATGATCCAGGAACGCAACGCCGCCGCGATGCGGGAAAAGATCACGAGCGTCGCCGCCTGATCGATGCCCCTTCGCGATGAAGTCGCTGCGATCATGCGCGGCGTCGCTGCACGCGTGGTGACACCGCGCTTCCGCCAGCTGGCGGCGCAGGAGATCGACGAGAAGAGCCCGGGTGAAATCGTGACGATTGCCGATCGCGAAGCCGAAGCACGCCTCCACGATGCGCTTGCCGCGCTAGGCCTGGGCGCGCGCATCGTGGGGGAAGAAGCCGCGGCCGATGCCCCCGCCCTCCTTGACGATGTCGGCGACGGCCTCGTCTGGCTGATCGATCCGCTGGACGGCACCGCCAATTTCGCCGCGGGGCGCGAGCCTTTCGGCATGATGGTGGCGCTGGTGGAGGATGGCCAGCCGGTCGCGGGCTGGATCCTCGATCCGCTGAGGGGGCGGCTGTGCCATGCCGAACGCGGCAAGGGCGCGACTTGCGACGGCAAGCCGGTACGCGCGCGGCCCGGCGGGTCCGAGCGGCCCACTGCAGCGCTGGGCACGCAGTTTCTGGACGCAGGTGGACGCGAGCGGGTCCACGCGGAAGCGGACCGGCATTTCGACCGCGTCCCGATCCCGTGCTGTGCCGCCGAAAGCTATCCGCGCCTAGTGCTCGGCCGGGACGATATCGCCCTGTTCCAGCGCATCCTCCCTTGGGATCACGCGGCGGGCGTCCTGTTCCTCGAGGAAGCCGGCGGCCATGCGACCCATTGGGACCGCTCGCCTTATCGTGTGGGCGGCAAGGGCGCGGGGCTGCTTTCAGCGGCAAGCGAGGAATTGTGGGACCGCGCGGCAGATGCGCTGCTCTCGCAGGAAACCGGGCTCGCCCGCATGGAAGACCGTATCGGATGGTAAATCTCACTCGTTCCTTTCTCGCCGGTTGCGCCCTGCTTGCTCTGCTGGCGGGCGCACCGCTCGCCGCCCAGCTTGCCCCGCCCGTCGCCGCAGGCGATCAGGCCGCCAGTGCAAGCGCCGGCAGGTCCGCCGCATCCACGCAGATCTCCGTGCCTTCGACCGAAGTGGCGCCGTTCGAACCGGCCGTGATCGACATTCCCCCGCCCGTGCCGGACGGCAAGGGGGCCGACGCTGGGCCCCGCAAGACGGCGCCGTCCGATCGACCGACCCCGCCGCCGCCCAACGAGTTCGAAAGCTTCACGTCCATCGTCGCCGGCAAGCCGCTGCGCCGCTTCGGGGCGGAATTGCTGCTGCCCGCTTCGCGCGATTTCATCGTGCCGGCGACTACCGCGATCCCGCTCGACTACCGGATCAATCCGGGCGACGAGTTGTCAATCGGCCTGTCGGGCTCCGTCCAGTCGGCCAATCTGCGCCTCACGGTCGACAATGAGGGGCGTATCTTCATCCCCCGCGTGGGTGCGGTGATGGTGGGCGGCGTACGCTATGGCGAAGTGCACGATGTGGTCGCGCGCGAGGTGTCGCGGCAGTATCGCGGGTTCAATCTCGAAGTGACAGTGGCCAAGCTCCACGGCCTCACGGTCTATGTCACGGGCTTCGCGACCGCGCCCGGCTCTTACACCGTCAACAGCCTGTCGACCCTGGTAAACGCCGTGCTCGCCGCTGGCGGCCCGTCATCCGGCGGCAGCTTCCGGTCGATCCAGCTGCGTCGCAACGGCAAGCTCGTCTCCGATTTCGACCTGTACGACCTGCTCCTGAAAGGGGACCGCAGCGGCGACATATCGCTCCAGAACGGCGACGTGATCTATATCACGCCGGCCGGAGAGCAGGTCGCCGTCTTCGGCAGCGTCAATCACGAGGCGATCTTCGAGGTCGGCCCGGACGAGACGCTGAACGACGCGATCCTCTACGCCGGCGGGGTCAGCACGGTGGCGGACAGCAGCCGGCTGATGCTGCTCGACACGCTCGGCAATCGCGACGGTGGCTGGCAGCAGATCACCGCCGTCGATGCCGCCACGCGCAAGGCCCGGCGCGGCGACGTGATCCGGGTGCTGACCAACATGGCGATCGCACGGCCGGTGCAGCAGCAATCGGTGCTGGTGACGATCAGCGGCGAAGTGGCCCGCCCCGGCCGTTATTACTTCGCACCGGGCACGCGCCTGTCGGACGTGGTGGGTCAGGCCGGCGGACTGACTGCGGAAGCTTTCCCCTATGCCAGCGTCATCACGCGCGAGAGCGTGAAGCAGCAGCAGCAGGTGAGCTATGACCGCGCGATCAAGGATGCGGAACTACAGCTGACGGCGCAGCCGGTCACGTCCGCGCGCCGGGCCGAACTCCTCCAGCCGACCAACATCGCATTGGTTCAGTCGATCGTGGACCAGCTGAAGGAACGCAAGCCCGATGGGCGGCTGATCTTCGACATGCCGGTTGATTCCACCACGCTGCCGGGCGATCTGATCGTGGAGAACAACGACACGATCTACGTGCCGCCGCGCCCGGTGACGGTGGGCGTGTTCGGCGCCGTGCCGAGCCCGGCTTCCTTCGCCTATCGCCCGAACGCGAAGATCGGCGATTTCCTGCGCATAGCGGGCGGGGTGCAGAAGCTGGGCGACAAGGGCGAGATCTTCGTCGTGCGCGCGAACGGCACGGTGCTGGCCGGTGGTGGTGGCGTGCTGGGCAAGAAAGCGTTGCCGGGCGATCTCATCTACGTGCCGATCGACGCCAATCGCGGCGAGTTCTGGGCGCGGCTGCGGGAGATCACCGGCACGCTGTTCGGCGGGCTGGTAGGCGCGGCTTCGATCAAGGCGATCGCGGAATGAGCCGGCTGTCCGGGCTTCGGGAGCGGATCGAGCCCTACTGGACCGACCCGCGCAAACGGCGGCGGGCCTACGCGCTGCTGGCAGTGCTGCTCGCGATCCTGTGTCTCTTCCCGCAGCCCCATGTCGGCCGGGCGAAGATCGTGCCGCAGGAGACGTCGAGCGCGCTGGCCGGACTGGGCGGCGGTGGTGGGCGGATGCAGGATATCGCCGCGATGTTCGGCGGGGGGCGCCGCGCGATCGACCTCTATCTGACCATCGGGCAGAGCGAGGATGTGCGCAGCGACGTGATCCGCGAGCTGAAGCTCGTCGGGTCCTCCTGGAAATACCGTTCCGCCGACGCTGCGCGCGTCCGGCTGGAAAACAGCGTGGACGTCCAGTCGCTTCCCGGCGGCGTGGTGGAAATCAAGGTCACCACGCACGATCCGGGGGAATCGCTGCGCCTGACGCGCGCTTATGCGCAAGCCATCGCGACGCGATTCAAGGTGCTGAACGGCGAACAGCTGACGACCAAGCGCAAGCTCGTGGACGGCCGCTTCCGCGAAGCGACCACCCGGCTGGCGCAAGCCCAGACCAAGCTCGACAGCTTCCGCCGCGCCAACCGTCTGAGCGCGACACCGGAGGCGGAGCTGGGCGCAGCGCTGACCGTGCGCGCGGGTATCGAGGCGCAGTTGCAGGCAAAGTTGGTGGAACAGGAGACGCTTGAGCGTTTCATGGGGCCGGAAAACCCCCGCTTGCTCGCCGCCCAGGCCGAAGTGCGCGAATTGCGCGGGCGGCTCTCCCGATCGGTGGCGCCGGGCAGCGATGGCGGCGGGCCGAATGCCGGCGAACTGACCGCGCTCAACAGCGAGTATATGAACCTCTATCGCGACTACATCTTCGCCCAGACCGTCTATCAGATCTATTCGCGCATTTCCGAGGAAGTGGCGGTGGACGAGCTGTCGGGCCGTACCGCGTCCACGATCCAGACCATCGAAGCGCCGCATGTTGATGCGGGGCGGCATTACAATGTCCCTGCCGTGGGGGCGCTGGCGCTGCTCGTGCTGCTGGCGCTGTTCACCGAAATCTACGCGCCGGCGACCGGGATCGCGTTGTGGCGGCGGGAGGAACGGGCGGCCCGGCCATGACGCGCCCCGAACTCTCGATCGTCATCCCCTGCTACAATGAGGAGGAGAACGTCCGCGCGATCCACGCCGCGGTCAGCGCGGAAGCGCGGCTGCACGCCGCCTCCCACGAGATCATCTTCATCGACAATTGCTCGACCGACGGGACGCAGGCACTGCTGCGCGCGATCTGCGGGGAAGACCCGCTGACCCGCGCGATCTTCAACAACCGCAATTATGGCCAGATGCGGTCTCCCACCTATGGCATCTACCAGTCGCGCGGGGCCGCGGTGATCGGCATGTGCGCCGATTTCCAGGACCCGCCGGCGATGATCGGACCGTTCCTGGCGCAATGGCGCGCGGGCGCACAGGTGGTGCTTGCCCAGCGCAGATCCGAAAGGGCTTCCGCCCCGCTGCGTGCCATCCGGGCGATGGGCTACGCGTTCCTGCGCCGGGTGGCGGATCATCCGATCGTGCCGGGCGCGACCGGCTTCGGGCTGTTCGATCGCGCAGTAGTGGATTCCGTCTCCCAATGGCGCGAGCCCGAGCCGTTTTTTCGCGGGATGGTGGTCGAAAGCGGCTATCGCCTGGCGGTGATCCCGTTCGACCGGCCGGAACGCGCGGCGGGAACGACCAAGAACGATGCGGCGGCGCTTATTTCCTTTGCGCTGTCGGGCCTTGCCGGTTCGGCGCGATCGCTGCTGCGCGTGCCGATCCTGCTCGCCTGTTACGGCGGACTGCTGACGCTGCTGCTGGGCGTGGGCTTTGCCATCACCGGACTGACGGGCCGCGGCTCCTGGCCGCTGTTCCTGATCCTGACCACGCAATTCGGCCTGTTCTCCCTGCTGCTGCTGTTCGTCGGCCTGCTGGGCGACCAGGTGCGCCTGATCGCGGAGCGCACGCGCAACACGCCGCTGGTGATCGAGCAGGAACGGATCAACTTCCCGCCGGAGGATCACGTGTGATGCGCCCGCTCCTGCCCGGCGCTCGGGGCGGGCTGCTGCTCGAATACGTCCTGATGCTGGGCGTGCTCGCGAGCGTCGGCTGGGTGGGCTGGTTCTTCGCGACCAGGCATTACCTGCCGCAGCCTTTCCTGTTCGACCCGGCCGACACGTTCATGGACTGGTTCAACACTGCTTACTACGCCAACACGACCGGCGCCTATGATGTGTGGCGCACGGTCTATCCGCCGCTGTCCTTCGTCTTCCTCGACCTGTTCTCGATCGACGGCTGTTATGCCAGCCCCTTCGCCGCGCGCGATTGCGACTGGTTCGCCAAGGCGGTGATCCTCGCTTTCTACGGATTGTCGGCCGCCCTGGCTTTCAAGACCTTCTGGCGGGCCGACCGCGCTTCCGCCGTCGCGCGCGGGTTGGCCTTCGGCGTCGGCTTTCCGCTGATCTTCTGCCTCGAACGCGGCAATCTGATCCTGGTCTGCCTCGTTCCCTTCATCCTCGCCTATGGCAATCTCGCTACCCGGCCCGTCTGGCGCTGGCTGTCGATCGCGCTGACGATCAATTTCAAGCCCTATCTGGTGATGCCGTCGCTTGCGCTGGGAGTGAAGCGGGAATGGCGCGCGCTGGAAGCGGCCGGCCTCCTGACCCTGGCGGTCTATCTGGTCACGCTCGCTCTGTTCGGATCGGGCGATCCGGTCACGATGTACCAGAACACCGGGAATTGGGTGAAGTTCACCAGCGGCCAATTCTGGGAACAGACCTATTTCTCGACCACCTATGCCACGCTGCTGCTGATCCGCGAGAGCGGGTTTCCGATCCTGAACTACGTGCCGTCCGCCACAGTGGAGATGGTGACGCGGATCGTCCCCGTGCTGATCCTGGCGAGCCAGCTCGCCGCGCTGGCGAGTCTCGCGGCGGCCTGGCTGCAACCTCGCGCGGTCCCGCTCGCCCGGATCGCGGCCCTGCTGGCGGGCATGCATCTCGCGACGCAATCGCCCGGCGGCTACACGCTGGTCTTCCTGATCTTCCTGGTCTTCCTGGAAAGCGAGCGCCGGCCGGGCCAGATGATCGCGCTTGCCTGCTCCTATCTCCTGTGCTTCTCCTACGATCACATGCTCGCCACGGTGATCGGCGGGCAGAGCGTGAGCTGGCTCAGCGGGCAAGCGGTCTCGGCCGAGTTCGGCCTTGCGGTGGGCCAGTTCGTGCGGCCGGGCCTCGTGCTGATCATCCTCTGGTCGCTGGCGCTCGACACCATCGCGCAGGTGATCCGCGCACATCGCCAATATCGCCCGACGCTGGGCTTCGTGCCGGCATGATCTTCCGGGACGACATCACAGCGATCAGCCACAGGCTCGCACCGCTATGGCCGGAGCTTTCAGGCGCACGCATCCTGTTCACCGGCGGCACCGGCTTCATCGGGCGATGGATGCTCGAGGCGCTGGCCTGCTCGGGCGTGGATGCGCAAGTCGTGGTCCTCAGCCGCAATCCTTTCGCGTTCGCGGCCAAGGCTCCGCATCTCGCCGCGCGCTTCCGGCTGATGGAAGGCGAGGTGACGAGCTTCAGGCGGCCGGAAGGCGCATTCACCCATGTGATCCATGCGGCGACGGACGCCAGCGCCGCGTTGAACGCGCAGGACCCGCGCCGGATGTTCGACACGATCGTTTCCGGCACGCGCCATGTGCTCGATTTCGCGGCCGCGCAGCCGGAAGCCCGCCTGCTTCTCATGAGTTCGGGGGCAGTCTATGGCGCGCAGCCCCACGACCTCGCGCATGTCACGGAAGACTGGCCCGGCGCGCCCGATCCGCGCGATCCGAAATCGGCCTATGGCGAAGGCAAGCGCGCGGCGGAACTACTCTGCGCGATCTACGGAAAGCAGTTCGGGCTCGACATCGTGACCGCCCGGATCTTCGCGCTGCTGGGGCCGCTGCTCACCCTCGACATCCATTTCGCGGCCGGCAATTTCATCCGCGACGCGATGGACGGGCGTAAGATCCGGGTGGAAAGTGCGGGCGCGGCGGTGCGTTCCTACCTCTATGCCGCGGATCTCGCCGCATGGCTCTGGACCCTGCTGATCGCGGGCCGGCCCGGCAGCACCTACAATACGGGATCGGAAGAGGCGGTCTCCATCGCGGAACTCGCCCGGCGCACCTCCGAAGCGCTGGGCGGGCCGGGAGTGGAGATATTCGGCCGGCCCGATCCCGGCTGGAACCCCGGCCGCTACGTGCCCTCGACAGCGGCGATCCGCCGCGATCTGGGCGTAGTCCCCACGGTCGGCCTCGACGAAGCCATCCGCCGCACGGCGATGGCGCATGGATGGACAGCATGAGCCAAGTGAAACTTTCCGACTGGGTGGCGCAGCGCCTCTGCGAACATGGCATCAGCGACGTCTTCATGCTGACGGGCGGCGGAGCGATGCATCTCAACCATTCGCTGGGCACCCATCCGCGCCTGACCACGATGTTCACCCATCACGAGCAGGCGCTGGCGATGGCGGCGGAGGCCTATTACCGGCTGACCAACCGGCTGGCGGTGGTGAACGTCACGTCCGGTCCCGGCGGCACCAACGCGATCACCGGCGTCTATGGCGCCTGGGTCGATTCCATCGGCATGCTGGTGATCTCGGGCCAGGTGAAGACGGAGACCACGGTACGCCATACCGGCCTCCCGCTCAGGCAATATGGCGATCAGGAGCTCGACATCGAGGAACTGGTCCGCCCGGTCACCAAATACGCGACGATGGTCACCGATCCGCGGTCGATCCGCTATCATCTGGAAAAGGCGCTGTACCTCGCGACCAGCGGCCGGCCCGGCCCGGTGTGGCTCGACATTCCCTTGGACGTGCAGGCCGCGAAGATCGATCCCGACGATCTGCTGCCGGGCTTCGATCCCGCCGAGCTGGACGAACCCTGGAAGCGGACCGACCTCGCCTCTGCCGCCGCTGACATCCTCGCGCGCATCGCAAAGGCGCAGCGCCCGGTGATCTTCGCCGGCGGCGGCGTGCGGCTGAGCGGCGCGCATGCAGCATTCCTCGCGCTGATCGACCGGCTCGGCATCCCGGTCGTTACCGGGTGGAACGCGCATGACGCGCTGTGGAACGACCATCCGCTCAATTGCGGGAAGCCCGGCACGGTGGGCGATCGCGGCGGGAACATGGTGACGCAGAGTGCGGATCTGCTGCTCATCCTCGGCAGCCGGCTCAATATCCGCCAGGTCAGCTACAACTGGACCAGCTTCGCGCGCGAAGCGCACAAGATCTGGGTCGATATCGATCCGGTGGAGCTGCAAAAGCCCAATGTCCGGCCCGACATGCCGGTGGTGGCCGATCTCGCCGATCTGATCCCCGCCCTGCTCCACACGGCCTATGAGGGACCAACGGAGGCTCATCGCGAATGGCTCGCCTGGTCGCGGGAGCGCGTGCGGCGCTTTCCCGCGGTGCTGCCCGAATATCGCGACCACGGCCCGCTGATCCATCCCTATGTCGCCATGGACGAGCTGTTCGCGAGGCTCGGCGGCGATGACGTGGTCGTCACCGGAAATGGCAGCGCCTGCGTCGTCAGCTTCCAGGCCGCCCATATCCATGAAGGCCAGCGGCTGTGGACCAATTCGGGCTGCGCCACGATGGGCTACGACCTGCCGGCCGCGATCGGCGTTTACGCCGCCACCAGGGGAACGAAACGCATCATCGCCATCGCGGGCGACGGCAGCATCATGATGAATCTGCAGGAATTGCAGACCATCGCGGGCAACGCCATCCCGGTGAAAGTGATCCTGATCAACAACAGCGGCTATGTCTCGATCTTCCAGACGCACCGCAATTTCTTCAACGGCGTCGAAGTGGGCGGCGGACCGAAGAGCGATGTCACTTTCCCGGATTTCGGGAAGCTCGCGGCCGCTTTCGGTTTCGCTTATGTCCGGGCGGAAACCCACCAGGATCTGCCCGGCGCGCTCGACGCGGCGCTGGCGGCGGAAGGCCCGGTGATCTGCGAGCTGGTGGTGGACGAGAACGTCGCCTTCGCGCCCAAGCTGGGCGCCCGGCAGCATCCCGATGGGCGCATCACTTCGCCCGCGCTGGAAGATCTCTCGCCCTTCCTGCCGCGCGACGTGTTGCGCGCGAACATGGCGATCGCACTCCTGGACGACGAATGACGCGGCCACTGCGCTTCCTGATCGCGGGGGCCGCGAACACCGCGATGGGCCTCAGCTTCTATCCGCTGCTGCTCTGGGCGGTGCCCTTGTTCCAGGCGCATTACCTGATCGCATTGGGCATCGCGCAGGTCGTGTGCCTGTGCTTCGCCTACATGACCTACAAGCTCGCGGTGTTCCGCACGCGCGGCAATGTCGCGCGCGAATTCGGCGCGTTCTCGGGCTTCTACCTGTTCATCTACGCGGTGAATTGGGCGGCCTTGCCGGTGTTGGTGGAGTTCGGCGGCATCGCGCCCTGGATTTCGCAACTCGGTTTCAACCTGATCGTGATCGCGGGAAGCTATGTCTGGCACAGCCGGGTGACGTTCCGGATGTCCCCATCCCACACACCCCGTTCGTCCTGAGCCTCTCCTCGTCATTCCCGCGAAAGCGGGAATCCATGGGAGATTGACCTGGATTCCCGCTTTCGCGGGGATGACGAAGAAAAGTGAGACGGGTGGCGTTCGCCGCCGCCGCCGTCGCGGCCGCGCGATTCAGCATTCCCAATTTTTTTTTTTAAAAAAAGGGAAAAAAAAAAGAAATTACATAGACCATAACACGAACCAACGCCCAAAAG
>CAMLQG010000047.1 GCA_946482075.1 uncultured Erythrobacteraceae bacterium | reverse complement strand
TCCGCGCAATGCCGCCGCCGGATCGCTGCGGCAGAAGGATGCCGCCGTCACCGCCGCGAGGCCGCTGCGTTTCCTGGCCCATGGTTGGGGCGCCGCGAGCGAGGTTCCGGGCGAGACCCAGCTTGCGGTGATGCAGCGGATCGCGGCATGGGGCGTGCCCGTCTCCCGCTTTCTGGTGCGCTGCTCGACACTGGACGCGCTGCTGGCGCATTACCGCGAACTCGGCCGTCAGCGCGCGACGCTGCCCTATGAGATCGACGGCGTGGTCTACAAGGTGGACCGGCTCGACTGGCAGCGCCGGCTGGGCTTCGTCGCCAAGGCGCCGCGCTGGGCCATGGCGCACAAGTTCCCGGCGGAAAAGGCCGAGACGATCCTGCAGGCGATCGATATCCAGGTCGGCCGCACGGGCAAGCTGACGCCGGTGGGCAGACTCACGCCCGTCCTCGTCGGCGGTGTCACGGTCACCAATGTCACGCTCCATAATCGCGACGAGATCGAGCGGCTGGGCGTGCGCATCGGCGACCGGATCGTGCTCCAGCGCGCGGGCGACGTTATTCCACAGGTTGTGGAAAACCTGACGCGCGAGGAAAGTCGTGAAGCCTTCGCCTTTCCGGATCACTGCCCTCAATGCGGCAGCGAAGCGGTGGCGGAAGAAGGCGAAGTGGATGTCCGCTGCACCGGCGGCCTGATATGCCCGGCGCAGAGAACCCAGCGACTGGAACACTTTGTCAGCCGCGGTGCACTCGACATCGAAGGTCTGGGCGAGAAGACGATCGCCGATTTCTTCGCGCGCGGATGGCTGGAAAGCCCGGTCGACATCTTCCGCTTGCGGGCCCGCCGCAGCGACATTGTCGCGCTCGACGGGTGGCAGGACAAGTCTGTGGATAATCTGTTGAAGGCTGTGGAAGCGAAGCGCGAGCCCGATGCGGCGCGGCTGCTTTTCGGCCTCGGCATCCGCCATGTCGGTGCCGTCACCGCGCGCGATCTTCTGAAGCGTTTCCACACGCTGCCGAAGCTGCGCGAACTGGCCGAGCAAGCGCATGGAGGCGATCCCGACGCGGCCGCGGAACTCACTTCCATCGATGGTGTCGGCCCGGTCGTGGTCGAGGCGCTGGGCGATTTCTTCCACGAGCAGCACAATCGCGAGGTTTGGGACGATCTGCTGAGCGAAGTCTCGCCTCCGCCCTATATCGTCGAGACGAAGGACAGCGCGGTGGCGGGCAAGACGGTGGTCTTCACCGGCAAGCTGGAAACGATGAGCCGGGACGAGGCAAAGGCCCAGGCCGAAGCGCTGGGCGCGAAGGCGGCCGGTTCCGTCAGCGCGAAGACCGATCTCGTCGTCGCCGGGCCGGGCGCGGGATCGAAGCTCAAGAAGGCGGCCGAGCTCGGCATCGAAGTGATCGACGAGGCCCAATGGGCGGAAATCGTCAAGGCGGCTGGATAGTTCGGAAACCGAAGCAGCTTTGCTGCATTGCCGCTTGCGAGTGGGTTCCCGGCTGGAGACGGATCGTGACGGAAGAGGCGGTGGATCAGGCACGGCTCTTGCGGCCGGGCAGCAATTGCTGGCGCGTCGAACATGCGGACCGCTTCGCTTTCATCGTCGATGCCGCCGAGTATTTCCGCGTTGCGCGCAAGGCGATGCTGGCGGCGCGCAGGAGCATCATGCTGATCGCCTGGGATTTCGATGCCCGGATAAGCCTGGAACGCGAAGACGGCGATGAAGGCCCTGACGAACTGGGCGCTTTCGTCCTCTGGCTGGTCGAACGATCGCCGGATCTGGAGATTCGCCTGCTGCGCTGGGACACGGGCGCGCTGAAGACGCTGCTTCGCGGCAAGACGTTCGCCACGGTGCTGCGCTGGAAAGCCCATCCCCGCATCACTCTGAAGCTCGACGGCATGCATCCGCTGGCCGGTTCGCATCACCAGAAGGTAGTGGCGATCGATGATTGCCTCGCTTTCTGCGGCGGCATCGACATGACGAGCGGGCGGTGGGACACGCGCGATCACAAGGATGACGAGCCGGAACGCTGCCTGCCGGGCGGCGAGCGCTATGATCCGTGGCACGATGCGACCAGCGCGTTCGATGGCGATGCGGCGCGTGCCATGGGCGATCTCGCGCGGGATCGATGGCATGCGGCGACGGGGGAAAAACTGGAACCGGTCACCGAGCCAGGCACGTGCTGGCCGGAAGGGCTGGAGCCGACTTTCGAGAATATCCGCCTGGGCATCTCCCGCACGCGGCCCGAAATGAAGGACATCGCCCCCATTCATGAGATCGAGCAGGTCTATATCGATCTCATCGGCCGGGCGAAGCACGTGGTCTATGCCGAAAGCCAGTATTTCGCCTCGCGCCGGATCGCCCGCGCGATCGCGCAGCGGCTGGCGGAGAAGGACGGGCCGGAGATCGTGATCGTCAATCCGCACAGCGCGGAAGGCTGGCTGGAGCCGATCGCGATGGATTCCGCCCGCGCGCGGCTGGTGGAAGCGTTGCGCCGGGCGGATCGGCATGGCCGTTTCCAGATCTATCATCCGCAGGCGGGAAGCGGGACGGAGATCTATGTCCATGCCAAGGTGGTGATCGTGGACGATTGCTGCCTGCGGGTCGGGTCGTCGAATTTCAACAACCGCTCGCTGCGTCTGGACACCGAATGCGACGTGGTCATTTCCGCGGACGAGCCGGGCAACGATCATCTGAGCGAGACTGTCATCGCCATTCGCAACGAGCTGATCGCGGAGCATCTGGGCTGCGGTGCGGACGAGATCGCGCGTCATCTCGAGAAGACCCGGTCGCTGATCGCCACGATCGAAGCGCTGCGCGGCCCCGGCCGCACGCTGGTGCCCTATGTGCTGCCGGAGTTGAGCGAAGCCGAGGAATGGCTGGCGGATAACGAGATCCTCGATCCCGAAGGCCCGGACATGATCTTCGAAGCACTGTCTCAGCGCGGCCTGTTTCGCGGCTGGCGCTTTCCCTGGGCGAACTGATGCCGGGACCTCGTCATTGGGCGCTGTGCCGGGAAGCCAGGTAGAGCTGGGAGCCCAGCGCCGAGCAGAAGATCAGCGCGGCACCGAACCAGCCCAGCGGCGTGAGCCTCTCGCCCAGCAGGACATAGCCGGCCAGCGCGGCGAAGACGGTTTCGAGCGAAAGGAGAACCGCCGTTTCGCTGGGTTGTGCGTAGCGCAGCGCGATTGCCATGATGCCGAACGTCACCGCGCTCGAAAGGACGCCTACATAGAGCAGGCTTGGCCAGGCCGACACGATCGCAGGGACGGATACGGTCTCCAGCACGAGAGCCAGCGCCAGTGCGCACACCGCGACGACCGCGAACTGGATGCAGGTATAGGTGAGGGGGCGGCCATGGATCGCGGCCTTCCCGGTGATCACCAGGTGTACGGCCCAGGCGATGGCGGAGAGCGCGATCACGCTATCGCCATGCGACATCCGCCCGAGCGATCCGCCGCCGAGCGCCCCGGCTCCGCAGAAGCACGATACCGCCGCGAGCCAGATGATTCCCGAGGGTCGGGCGCCACCCCACAGCCAGCTCACCAGCGGGGTGAGCGGGACGTAGAGTGCGGTCAGCAGCCCGGCATTCACGATCGTGGCATCGACGATTCCGGCTTGCTGAAAGCCTCCGCCAAGCAGGAACGCGAGGCCGCCGAGCAGCGAAATCGGGATCATGGGCGCCAGCGGGCCGCGCTGGATCGCCTCTTCGCGCAAAGCGAACGGGACGAGCACCACGGTCGCGATCGCCGCGCGTATGGCAGTGAACAGCCAGGGCCCGATATGGTCCATTGCCGTCTTCTGGAAATAGAAGGCGAGGCCCCAGATCAGCGCTGCGCCCAGAAGCAGGAGATCGGCTCTCAGGCGGGACATGGGCAGTCGGCCGGGAAGATCGGGCTCACCAGTTCCGCGCCCAGTCCGGCAGGGCTCCCGGACGCGATGCGCGAATGGCGGCGTGGGGGCGGCGGCGCAGCCACAGGATCGACCAGTCGCCATTCACCATCCGGGCGGCGAGCCGGAAGCCGGCCCGGCGATAGGCGGCCCGCACGCCGGGTTCCTGCGTTTCCAGCAGCCCCGCAAGCAGCAGGTTCCCCCCTGGCAGCACGGCGCGGGCGAAGTCCGGCGCCAGTTCGATCAGCGGGCCGGCGAGGATGTTCGCGATCAGCAAATCATAGGGCGCGCGCGCCTGGAGCAGCGCATCGTCCATGCCCGGAGCGATCACCATGGTGAGTGCACCGGCGCCCGAACCCATGGCTATGGAATTGGCGCGGGCGTTGTCCGCGACGACTCCTGCACAGACCGGATCGATGTCGCTCGCCGTCGCAAGCGCGCGGGGCCATAGCGCTATCCCGGCGAAGGCAAGCAGGCCCGTCCCTGTCCCGATATCGGCGAGGTTGCGCGCGATCACGCCGCGCCGCTTCATCGCATCCAGCATGGCGAGGCAGCCCGCTGTGGTTTCATGCTGTCCTGTGCCAAATGCCTGGGACGCGGGAATCGTGAAATCGATCATGCCTGGTTCGGGAAGAGGCTGATGATCCGGCGTATGGACGTGGAATCGGCCGGCCCTGATCGGCTGCACGTCCTGCTGGCTGAGTGTGAGCCAGTCGAGGTCCGGCAGGGCTTCGATGCCGATCTTTGGCGCCTTGCCGGTGAACAGGCCGGCTATCGCGGCCTTGTCCTGGCGCGTCGGCCTGCGGGCCAGCCAGGCTTCCAGCACCCATTCTTCCGGGCGATCTTCCGCGATCTCGCTGCCGGACAGGACAATTTCGGAGTCCCAGTCCAAAGCATCTTCATGCGCGACCAGCGCGGCCTGGACGATATCGCGCGAGGCGTGGGCGGTGATTTTCCAGGCTTGGGTCATGGTTGCGCGTGCTGTAGCGTCACAACAACGCGGTGCCAAATCCCATCGCCCGCTTGCCTTGGGCCGTCTTTCGATTATGGGGATGCCGCAATAGCGCTTGAGAGAGGCGCGAGAAAACCCATTCAGGAAGGCGAGCATGGCAAATCGTCCGCTGTCACCGCATCTGCAAATCTGGCGCTGGGGCCCGGCCATGCTGGTGTCCATCCTTCATCGCGTATCGGGCAGCGGCATGGCCACCGTCGGCCTGTTCGTGCTGCTGTGGTGGCTGGGCGCGCTGGCGGCCGGCCCGGATTACTACGAGCATTTCCGCGGCTGGATGACCTCGCCGCTGGGCTATCTGGTGCTCGTCGGCCTGAGCTGGGCCTTCTTCAACCACCTCTGTTCGGGCCTGCGGCACTTCGTGCTGGACGTGGGCGCGGGTTACGAAGTGGACGCAAACAATCGCTGGTCGGCGGTCAACGTCGCTCTCGGTGTCGTGCTGACGGTCGCCTTCTGGGCGATCATCCTGCTTCGCTAGGAACAAAGACAATGGGTAACGGAACTTCCCTCGGTCGCGTGCGCGGGCTCGGCTCGGCGCATAGCGGGTCGCATCACTGGCTGCTGCAGCGCTTCACCGCGATCGGCAACCTCATCCTGATGTCCTGGCTGCTGGTGTCCTTCATCCTGCTGCCGGACCTGTCCTACGGCACGGTCTCCGCCTGGCTTTCGAAGCCGGTCCCGGCCACCGCCATGGCGCTGCTGATCGTCAGTGTCTTCTGGCACGCCCGCCTGGGTCTCCAGGTCGTGATCGAGGACTATGTCCACGAACACGGCAACAAGTTCGCCGCGCTGACCGCGCTCAACCTCGCCGCGTTCGGCGGGGCCGCGTTCGGCCTCTTCTGTGTCGTTCGTCTTGCGCTGGGAGGCGCCTGAGATGGTTACTGCAGCGTCCCCCCAGCCTGCCTACAAGATTGTCGATCACACTTACGATACGGTCGTCGTCGGTGCCGGCGGTTCCGGCCTCCGCGCCACGATGGGCAGCGCCGAAGCGGGCCTCCGCACGGCCTGCATCACCAAGGTCTTCCCGACGCGTTCGCACACCGTGGCCGCGCAGGGCGGCATCGCGGCCTCGCTCGGCAACAATTCGCCCGACCACTGGACCTGGCACATGTACGACACCGTCAAGGGGTCGGACTGGCTGGGGGACCAGGACGCGATCGAATATATGGTCCGCGAAGCGCCCCAGGCCGTCTACGAGCTGGAGCATGCCGGCGTGCCGTTCAGCCGCAACGAGAACGGCACGATCTACCAGCGCCCCTTCGGCGGCCACATGCAGAACATGGGCGACGGGCCCCCGGTGCAGCGCACCTGCGCCGCGGCCGACCGCACCGGCCACGCCATGCTGCACGCGCTCTACCAGCAGAGCCTGAAATACGATGCGGACTTCTTCATCGAATATTTCGCCATCGACCTGATCATGGAGAACGGCCCCAGCGGCCCGGCCTGCCGCGGCGTGATCGCGATGTGCATGGATGACGGTTCGATCCATCGCTTCCGTTCGCATGCGGTCGTGCTGGCGACCGGCGGCTACGGCCGCAGCTATTTCACCGCCACCAGCGCCCATACCTGCACCGGCGACGGCGGCGGCATGGTGCTGCGCGCGGGCCTGCCGCTGCAGGACATGGAATTCGTCCAGTTCCACCCGACCGGGATCTACGGCGCGGGCGTGCTCATCACCGAAGGCGCGCGCGGGGAAGGCGGCTATCTGACCAATTCCGACGGCGAGCGCTTCATGGAACGCTATGCGCCTTCCGCGAAGGATCTCGCCAGCCGCGACGTCGTCTCGCGTTCGATGGCGCTGGAAATCCGCGAAGGGCGCGGCGTCGGCCCGCATAAGGACCACATCTACCTGCATCTCGATCATATCGATCCGGCGGTGCTGGCGGAACGCCTTCCCGGAATCACCGAAAGCGGCAAGATCTTCGCCGGCGTCGACCTGACCCGCCAGCCGCTGCCGGTGGTGCCGACCGTCCATTACAATATGGGCGGCATCCCCTGTAACTATCACGGCGAAGTCGTCACCCTCGGGCCGGACGGCAATCCGGACACGGTGGTGCCCGGCCTGTTCGCGGTGGGCGAGGCAGCCTGCGTGTCGGTCCACGGCGCGAACCGCCTCGGCTCCAACTCGCTGATCGATCTCGTGGTGTTCGGCCGGGCGACCGGCCATCGCCTGAAGGAGATCATCAAGCCGGGCACGGCGCATGATTCGCTGCCGAAGGATTCGGCCGATCTCGCGCTCGGCCGGCTCGATCATTTCCGCCACGCCAATGGCGGTTCACCCACGGCGGACGTCCGTCTCGAGATGCAGCGCACCATGTCCGGCCATGCCGCCGTGTTCCGCACGGACGAGCTGATGGCCGAAGGCAAGGTGAAGCTGGCCGAGACCTACAAGCGGATGCAGGACATCAACGTCTCCGACCGCTCGCTGATCTGGAACTCGGACCTGATCGAAACGCTGGAGCTGGACAATCTGATCTCGCAGGCCAGCGTCACCATGCACGGCGCCCACGCTCGCAAGGAAAGCCGCGGCGCCCATGCGCATGAGGACTTCCCCGATCGCGACGACGCCAACTGGATGAAGCACACCGTCGCCTGGTTCGACGGCTGGGGCGGCACCGGCGGCGGCGTGAAGCTCGATTACCGCCCGGTGCACGAATATACGCTGACGGACGATGTCGAGTATATCAAGCCGAAGAAGCGGGTTTACTGAGGCTCGCAAGCCGTGGGGAATTCAGGAAGGCCGGGGGGGGGAGACCTCCGGCCTTTTTCTCATGCGGGTTTCGACCCGAAACGGACGTCCGGTCCAGTTCCCTAGACCCGCTTGATCGCCAGCCAGATGAAGTGATCGTCCGAAGCACAGTCTTTGAACGCGGGCACCGTGATCTGTTCGACCAGGAACCCCACCGCCCGCACGCGGCTCAGGAAATCAGCATCCTCATAGGCCGACCAAATGGCGAGAATCCCGTCGGGCCGCAAAGCGCCCCATGCAGAGCGGAGCCCCCAATTGCTGTAGATGCGTTCATTCGCGTCCTGCACGAAGCCGTCGGGGCCATTATCCACGTCCAGCAGGATTGCATCATACGGTCGGTCCGCATTCGCGATCACATCATGGACGTCCTCAACCCTCAGCTTAACGCGGGGATCATCGAGCATATCGCCGAAGAGATGCGCGAGCGGGCCCCTGGCCCAGCGGATAACGTCGGGCAACAACTCCGCAACTTCGACGCTGGCGCGCATGCCCCAGGTTCGAAGTGCCGCTCCCAATGTGAAGCCCATGCCCAGGCCACCGATCAGTATCCGGCCTTGCAAGCATGACAAGCGATCGGCGACCGCAGTGGCGAGGACCTCTTCCGATCCAAAATCGGAATTCCCCATCAACTCCTCATCGTCGAGCTGAATTGAGAACTCGGTGCCACACCGGAGAAGTTTGAGCTCTCCACCTTCGGGCAGAGTAAGTGTGTCAATCAAGTGGACAGGTTCGGTCATCGCCAATCCCCGACAAGAGGAAGCCGGATCAGCCGGCAAACGGTGCCGAGGCTGTCTTTTTGACGGTGTTCTCGACGATGAGGTATCCAGCGGTGTCTTCCATGGCCAGATCGAGGGGACGCGTGCCCAATTCCGAATGGTGCGCGTTCAAGAATGCCATCGCATCTTCTCGGCCCATGGTCCGGAGAGCAACGCGCACGATCAAATCTTGACGCATTGCTCTTTCAAGATCCAACGGCACGACTTTCCGGCGGCCGAAGTCCGATGCCCGAATTCCTTGGCTGTCCGCTCTTCCCCGCTCACAGCGCTGTTCGCGCACGCTGCGCATGCAGCCTGTTCGCGTTTGCACTCCACGAGAAGGCCGCGGCCGCGCCCTTGGTGAACTGGTAGCTGCGAATCCGCGATCCGATCCGTTCGGCGATGGCAAAATGCCTGGCACGAAATTCGTCGGTGCTGGCCGTGCCTGCGCGGATCAGGGACAACTGATGCTGGAAATAGAGGAAATTGAGATCCATTTCTGCCTCCACTGCGTAAGCGGGAGCACGATGGTCTCTCAGCCGAAGGCGCTCACAGTCGTTTGCCTTCGATTTCTGTACGCTACGCGTTCCCGGCCAGGAACACAAGGATGCGGGTGCGGTTGCATTCGACGGCTTGCATTCTGCGCGATTTGGTCCATCATCGCGCCGCTTCTAGTCGCACCGACGGTTCCTGGCGCTTTGCGGCCCCATCTTCCTTCTCCGCCTCTCCTAGCAGGTCTGCCGAGCTTCTCGGCTATTCAGAGAAGGAAGTTTTCCGATGATTGGCACCGTTAAGTTTTTCAATGCGGATAAGGGCTATGGATTCATCACGCCGGATGAAGGTGGTACCGATGCCTTCGTTCATATTTCTGCTCTGCAGGGTGGTGGACTTAGCAGCCTGAACGAAGGCCAGCGAGTTTCCTACGATCTGGAGCCTGACCGGAAAGGCAAGCTGGCCGCGGTAAACGTGCAGACGGCCTGAGATGGCCAAGGTAAGGACCCCAATGAACATCGTTCAGCGCGGGGACTATTCCCAGCTCACCGTGTTACGAGAGCGCGCGACCGAAGCAAGGTCGTCTGCCGATCTTTCCAATCTGCCCAATGTTCGCAAAAGATGGCTGGACGCGGCCGCCGCGTGGGATGCGATGGCAGATCGAGTACAGAAGACCGAAGATTCGCGTAAGGCCAAGCGGCCGGAACAGGATTGAACGTCTCGCCACGCTCCGGGGAACCATGCGAAGCGGAATGATCGGCATTCCTCGGATGACCGCTTTCGACCCATTTCGAAAATTTCTCCGATCCTCGTCATGCCAGCGAAGGCTGGCATCTGCTTGATCCGGGCGATAGCTTTTCCGGATCGCACCGGCACGGGATCGAGCTTCTGTCGCAGATATGGGCTGAAGCGTCTTGTCCTGGTCGAGCGCCATGGCTCGATGATCGATGCGATAGTCAGGGAGAAAGCTCTCAAGGCGTGGCAGCGAGGCTGGAAGATACGCCTGATCGAAGAAGCCAATCCCGGCTGGGACGATCTTTTCGACCGCATCCTATGAGGACAGAGATGCAAGCCTTCGCTGGCATGACGGAAATGGGAAAGCGGTAGCCGTCATCCCGGCGCGGGCCGGATCGCTGTGGATAGGGTACTATCGAACCGAGAGAAATCCCAGCCTGCGCTGGGATGACGAATGGACTCGCGATGACGGAAAATGGTGAGCCCATTCTCCCAGCCCCAGAAACCATTTTCCTACACGCCCGACTCTGTATACCTGGCTTGATTCTCCTTTTGTTCCATGAGGTGAATCATGACCATCCACCAGACTATCGACCGTAGCGCGCCGTCTTCCCCCTTCGGACGCGGCTGGATTCCCGCTTCGCGCGATATCGGCCTGCCCGGAGAGCACGAGAACTCGCCGGCCGATCCCGGCCTCATTTTCCACGATGTGCCGCTCTTCGCGCCGCGGCCCGCCGCGCTGCCGCACAGTGCTTTCACCCCCGAACGGCGCATCCGTTTCCTCGACGCGCTGGCGGGCAACGGCAATGTGCGCGGGGCTTGCGAGGCGACCGGGATCTCGCCGCAGGCGGCCTACAAGGCGCGCAGGCGCGACGCGCGCTTCGCGGCCGGGTGGGACGCGGCGCTGCTGCTCGCGCGCGAGCATGCCGAAGCGGTGCTCGCCGATCGCGCGCTCAATGGCGTGGAGGAAATCATCTTCTATCGCGGGGAGGCCGTCGGCCGGCGCAGGAAGTTCGACAACCGCCTGCTGCTGGCGCTGCTCGGCCGGCTCGACCGTCGTTGCGGGGACAGCCGCGCGGAACTGGCCGCGGAGCGGTTCGACGAGCTTCTGGCCGCGATCGGCGGGACGGAAGCGGATGCGGAGCTGGCCGAGGCGGCAGACGGGGATTGCGCCGAGATCGGCCTGCCGGCGAGCCGGATCGATTATCGCAGCTGGGCGCTGGGACGCGCGATGGATGAGGCGGAGGAGGCCGGTGTCGATCGGGACCGCGGATATGAGATGGAGGAAGCCGCGTGGATACAGGCGGATGCGGTGTTCGATGCGTGGGAAGCGCGCGCCGTGGCAGCGGTGGATACGGTGCTGGAGGACGAGGAGGAAGAAGACGGGGGAAGGGAGCGGGAGGGAGGAGACGGTCTTCCTGCCCAGGACAGTGTCAACTGTGTCAACCCCATGCCCGGATCGTCATTGCGAGCGGCAGCGCCGCGAAGCAGTCCAGAGTGGAACGCGTCGGATTCCGGATTGCCGCGCGACCTGACGGTCGCTCGCAATGACGAAGCGGACGACGAACCCGACGAGGAAATCGACTGGTCCGCCTATCCGAACCTGCGGTATAACCCGTGAGGGGGCGTCTCTACTTTCCCTTCACCCGCCGCACCTTCACGATCGTGACGGGCTGCTCCAGCATCTGGCCCTTCATCGCGCCGTCGCCCTTGGTGGCGGAGACCGGGGAGTCGAAGATCATCTGCACCACGTCCATGCCTTCCACCACATGGCCGAAAGCGGCGAAGCCGGCGAGGCCGTCGCTGTCCTTGGCTTTCAGGTTCGCGTCGAGCGAGGGCATGTCCTGCATCATGATCGAGAAATCGCCGGTGGCGGTGCCCGGCGCGTAGCGGGCCATGGAGATCGTGCCGGCAAGATGCTTCACGCCGGTCTGGTTCGTCGGCTCGTGCGCGATCGGCGGGAGGATGCGCTTGGGGTCCATCTGCGTGCCGCCCTGGACCAGCCCGTTGGGCTGGGGCCCCCATTTGAGATGCATCGCGCGGTAGAAGCTCGTGCCGTCGAAGCGCCTGGTGTCCACATAGCGCAGGAAATTCGCGCTGGTGATGGGCGCACGCTCCGTTTCCAGCGCGACGGTGATCTTGCCGAGGCTCGTCTCGATCACGACGTTCTCGGTCCTCGGCTCGGCCGGCGCGGCGGTGGGTTCTTCCGCCATGGTTGACGCGGAAAGGAGAACAAGCGGAGCAGCGAGCAAGGCGAATCGGCGCATCATGGCGCGATTATGCCTCGCTTCGTCCTCAACGCCAGCGCAGCATCTCGGGCTTCAGTTCCGCCACGCTTTTGGCGCCCATCAGCTTCATGCCGCGTTCGATCTCGTCCTTCAGGATGGTCAGCGCGCGCTCCACGCCCGCCTGGCCGGCGGCGGCCAGCGCATAGAGGTAGAGCCGCCCACCGGAAGCCGAGGTGGCGCCCGCCGCCACGGCCTTCAGTGCATGAGTGCCGCGCCGGACGCCGCCGTCGCAGATGATCTCGATCTCGCCGCCTACCGCGTCCACGATCTCGCGCAGCTGGTCGAAAGGCGCGCGGCTGCCGTCGAGCTGGCGGCCGCCATGGTTGGAGATCATGATCGCATCGGCGCCGATCTCCACCGCGCGACGCGCATCGCCCGCGCTCATCACGCCCTTGAGGCAGAACTTGCCGCCCCAGTCGGCGCGGATCTGCTCGACCATTCTCCAATCCATCGACTGGTCGAGCATGGTGTTGAAATAGCCGGCGATCGAAACCGCCTCGCCGGTTCCTTCGCTGACATGCGTGTCGAGATTGGGCAGGGCGAACTTCTCCCTCAGGAGATAGTCGAGCGCCCAGCGCGGCTTCATCGCATAGGAGAGAGCGGAAGAGACCGTGAAGCGCGGCGGGCTGGTGAAGCCGCTCCGCGCGCAGCGCTCGCGCTTGCCGGCGACGATCGTGTCCACCGTCAGCGCGATCGCGTCGAACCTGGCGGCCTGGCAGCGCTCGATCATGCTCCTGTTCAGGCCCTTGTCCTTGTGGACGTAGAGCTGGAACATCTTGGGGCTCGAGATCATCGCGCCCACTTCCTCGATGCTGACGGTGGCAAGGCTGGAGATGCCGCACCACAGGCCGAACTTCTCCGCCGCGCGGCATACCGCCCGTTCGCCCTGCCAGTGGAACACGCGCTGGAGCGCGGTGGGCGAGAGGATCAGCGGCAGCGCGCTCCTGCGGCCCATGATGGTGCAGGACGTGTCGATCGTCTCCACGCCCGCCAGCACGTTGGGGACCAGGTCCGCGCTGCCATAGGCGGCGGTGTTGCGTGCCTTGGTCGCTTCGTCGTCCGCCGCGCCGTCGATATAATCGAACACGGGCCAGGGCAGGTTGGCCTTGGCAAGCTTGCGAAAATCCTCGATGTTATGGCAGTCGTTCAGTCGCATGGCGTGTGGCTAGCAGGACGAAGCGGATCGGCAAAGCGCCGAACGGAGGGGAAATCGAAATGGCACGCGAACGCAGTCCGGGTGTGAAGCTTCTCTTCGCGGTCCTCGTGGCCTTCGCGCTGACCGTGCCGCTGGTCTTCGTCTATGCCCTGGTATGGGACCGGCAGAGCCAGTCGCAGACCGCGCAGCAGAGCATCACGGCAGGCTGGGGCGGGGCGCAGGTCGTCGCCGGGCCGGTGGTCGTCGTGCCGTTCCGCACGACCGAGACCCAGAACGAACAGGTCGACGGCAAGACGACCACGCGCACGGTGGAGGTCGAGCGCTTCTTCTACATCTCGCCGATCGACAACCAGGCCAAGACGGTGATCAAGCCGGAGGAACGCCGCAAGTCGATCTATCGCAGCGTGCTTTACGAAGCCCAGGTCAGCGGCGTCGCCAAGTTCGCGCTCCCGGCCGATCTGCCGCGCTTCGGGGTCACCAAGGAGCGGCTGCTGTGGGACCGCGCCGAGCTGCGCATGGGCGCATCCGATGCGCGCGGGCTGACCAAGGGCGGGACGCTCAAGATCGATGGGCAGGCCTTGCCGGTCCAGCCGGGCCGGGGGCCGGGCGCGACGGGCGGGCAGGGCTTCTTCGCTTTTCTGCCGTGGAACGGCGATGGTGTGCTGACGGTGGACTATGCCTTCGGCCTGCGCGGCAGCGGTTCGCTCAGCGTGGTGCCGCGCGGTGGGCAGACCCGCTGGAACGTGTCGTCCAGCTGGGCCAATCCCAGCTTCAGCGGTGCGTTCCTGCCCGAGACGCGGTCGATTTCCGAAAGCGGCTTCAAGGCCGGCTTCACGGTGGACAAGCTGGCGCTGGGCCAGGCTCCGGTGGCGACGGAGGACCCCGGCCCGCCGATGATCGATGATGGCAGCGGCAATTATTCGCCCATGACGTCCGAGGCGTCCTATGCGCCCTCGGCCGCCAATCCCGCATCCGGCGGCGCGGTGGAGATGGTCAGCGGCCAGGCGCGCGCCGTGACGGTCGGGTTGGTGGAACCGGTCAATCTCTACAGCAAGGTCGACCGTGCGGTGAAATACGGCTTCCTTTTCATCGGCTTCACTTTCCTCGCCTTCCTGCTGTTCGACATCGTGGGCGGAGCGCGGGTGGCGGCGGCGGAATATCTGCTGACCGGCGCGGCGCTGGTGCTGTTCTTCGTGCTGTTGCTGGCCTTTGCCGAAGTGATCGGCTTCACTGCCGCCTATCTGCTGGCAAGCGCGGCGATCATCGGCCTGCTGACCGCGTATAGCGCGGCGGTCCTCGGCAGCTGGAGGCGCGCCCGTTTCATCGGCGCGCTGCTGCTGGGGCTCTATGCGCTGCTCTATGTGCTGCTGAGCCTGGAGGCCTGGTCGTTGCTGATCGGCTCGGTGCTGCTGTTCGTGGCGCTGGCCGGAGTGATGTATGCGACCAGGAAGATCGACTGGTCGAGCGTCGGGCGGCAGGGGGATGCAGGAGAAGCGACGCCCGCGGCGCCGAAGACGTGATTATGGGCGTTGATCCGACCCGAATGGCGATGAGCGGATCAATCTGAAGTCATCTCGGCTCGGGGTTGGATCTATCCCGCTGGCATCCGTATCGTCATTGCGAGCGGAGCGAAGCAATCCAGGGCAGTTGCGCGCCGCCCTGGATTGCTTTGTCGCTTCGCTCCTCGCAATGACGAGCTAGGATATTATCGCCAACCAGATGCAGGGCGGCATGGGTGGCTACCTCTTCAGATCGGCGAATGTATCGCACTGATCTTCGTTCCCGCTCTCGAGGCCTTTTTTGAGCCAGCGCATGCGCTGCTCGCTGCTGCCATGCGTGAAGGCGGCCTCGACCGGCCGCTGGCCCGCATTCTTCATTAGCGTATCGTCGCCGATGGAGTGGGCCGCCGTCATCCCTTCCTCGATATCGCCCGGCTCGATGAGATCGCGGTTGAGCCCGGCCCATACGCCGGCATAGCAATCGGCCTGCAATTCCATCCGCACCTGAAGCGCATTGCCTTGCGAGGGATCGCGCTGCTGCAATTCGCGGACCTGGCGGGAAAGACCGGTCAGCGTCTGGACGTGATGGCCATATTCATGCGCCATCACGTAATAGCGCGCGAAATCGCCCTTGGCGCCCAGCTGCTGTTCCATCTCGCTGTAGAAATCCGTGTCGATATAGATGCCGTTGTCGCTGGGGCAGTAGAACGGGCCCATCGCGCTCTGCGCCGCGCCGCAACCTGAACTGCCGCGCTGGGAATAGAAGTTGAGAGTCGGCTGTTCGAAACTCATGCCGGCCTTGCGGAAGATCGGCTCCCAGGTTTCGTTGAGCGAGGACAGCGCGTTGCAGGTCTCGCGGCTCGCTTCGTTGGCGCTGCAGCTTTCTTCCGGAGTCTTGCCCCCCTGGGTCTGGGAAGGCGCGGCCTGTTCCATCTGCTGGAGGCCGCCCAGCATCTGCGCCGGATCGACGCCGAACACGAAAATGCCGATGAGCGCGATGATGATCGTCCCGCAGCCCAGCTTGCCGCCGCCGCCCAGCGGGAAGTTCCCGCCGCGCTGATCGTTCACGCGGATATTCCCCGGATTGAAGTCTCTGAGCTTCATTGGACCCTCACCTGCCAGTCTGAATATTGTGCATCTGCGAAAAAGGGCTGGACCTTGGCAGCCCACCTGCCGCAAATCCTGACGATCCAAACGCAAGGAGTCGAGCATGTTCCTCAAATCGCGGCGCGCTCTCATCACGGGCTCGACCTCGGGCATCGGCCTGGCGGTCGCCCGGGCCATGGCGGCGGAAGGCGCGCAGATCGTGCTGAACGGCTTTGGCGATCCCGCTGCGATCGCGCAGATCGTGGTGGAATTGTCGGACACGAGCGGCGCGCAGGCGAGCTTCGTGGAAGCGGATCTCTCGGAACGCGCCGGGGTGGAAGCGATGATGGCGGCAGCCGGGGCGGTGGATATTCTCGTTTCCAATGCCGGCATGCAGCATGTCGCGCCGATCGAGGAATTCCCGGTCGAAAAATGGGACAAGGTCATAGCGCTCAACCTCACCGCCGTGTTCGACGCGGTGAGGCTCGCCGTGCCGCATATGAAGCAGCAGAACTGGGGACGGATCATCACCACCGGCTCCGCCCATTCGCTGACCGCCTCGCCGTTCAAGGCGGCCTATGTCTCGGCCAAGCACGGGCTTGCGGGACTGACCAAGACGCTGGTGCTCGAACTCGCGGAAACGCATGTCACGGCAAACATGATCAGCCCGGGTTATGTCTGGACCCCCCTCGTGGAGAACCAGATCCCCGATACGATGAAGGCCCGCGGCATGACGCGGGAGCAGGTGATCAACGAAGTGATGCTGGAGCGCCAGCCGTCCAAGCGCTTCGTGCAGCCGGAGGATGTCGCGGCGCTGGCCGTGTTCCTTTGCCGCGAGGAAGCGAACAACATCACCGGCGCGAACTACAATATCGATGGGGGCTGGGTGGCTCAATAGCGGCTCGGACGAAGGAATCTTCGCCACCCCCTAGCGGCTGCAACAAAGCGCGGTTACATGGGCCGCCACGATTCTTCGCAGCCCTGAAGGAACTGGCGCATGGATATCCCCACCGGCCTCACATTCGACGACGTCCTGCTGCGTCCGGCCGAGAGCGATATTCTGCCCTCCCAGGCCGATACCTCGACGCAGCTCACGCGCGGCATCAAGCTCAACATTCCGATCCTGTCCGCGGCGATGGATACGGTGACGGAAGCCGACATGGCGATCGTCATGGCGCAGCTCGGCGGCATCGGCGTGCTTCACCGCAACCTGACGGTGGAAGAACAATGCGCCGCGGTGCGCAGCGTCAAGCGGTTCGAGAGCGGCATGGTCGTCAACCCGATCACGATCGCGCCGGATGCGACGCTGGGCGAAGCGCAGGCGATCATGCTGGCCAACCGGATCAGCGGCATTCCCGTGGTGGAGAAAGGCGGCAAGCTGGTCGACATCCTCACCAATCGCGACGTCCGCTTTGCCGACAATCCCGGCCAGCCGGTCCGCGAGCTGATGACGCATGAAGATCTTGCTACCGCGCGCACCGGGGTCAGCCAGGAGGAGGCTCGCCGCCTTCTCCACCAGCGCCGGATCGAGAAGCTGCTGGTGGTCGACGATGATTACCGCTGCATCGGCCTGATCACGGTGAAGGATATCGAGAAGGCGGTGAATTATCCCGCCGCCACCAAGGACACCGCCGGCCGCTTGCGCGTCGCGGCGGCGACCACGGTGGGCGACAAGGGCTTCGAGCGGACGGAAGCGCTGATCGATGCGGAATGCGACGTCGTGATCATCGACACCGCACATGGCCACAATCGCGACGTTGCCCGTGCGGTGGAACGGGTGAAGAAGCTCTCCAACTCGGTCCAGGTGATCGCAGGCAATGTGGCGACCGCGGAAGCGACCAGGGCGCTGATCGGCGCGGGCGCGGATGCGGTGAAGGTCGGCATCGGGCCGGGTTCGATCTGCACCACGCGGATCGTCGCCGGCGTCGGCGTGCCGCAGCTCACCGCGATCATGGAAAGCGCGGAAGAAGCCGCGAAGAACGACACGCCCGTCATCGGCGATGGCGGGCTGCGCACCTCGGGCGATGCGGCCAAGGCATTGGCGGGAGGAGCTTCGGCCGTGATGATCGGCTCGCTGCTGGCGGGCACCGAGGAAGCGCCGGGCGAGACGTTCCTGTATCAGGGACGCGCCTACAAGGCCTATCGCGGCATGGGCTCGGTCGGCGCGATGGCGCGCGGTTCGGCGGATCGCTATTTCCAGCAGGACATCAAGGACCAGATGAAGCTGGTGCCCGAAGGGATCGAAGGCCAGGTGCCTTACAAGGGGCCGGCCAAGGACGTGATCCATCAGCTGGTGGGCGGTATCAAGGCGGCGATGGGTTATACCGGTTCCGCCACGATCGCGGAGCTTCGCGAGCGCGGCAAGTTCATCCGCATCACCAATTCGGGCCTGGCGGAAAGCCATGTGCATGACGTCTCGATCACGCGCGAGGCGCCCAACTATCCTACACGCTGACGGATGACGCCGGCTGCTCGCGTCCAGGCGGCGATCGAGCTGCTCGACCAGATCATCGCGGCCGCGCGTGAGGAAGGCCCTGCGGCCGATCGGATCATCGCCGAATGGTTCCGCCAGCGCCGCTATGCCGGCAGCGGAGACCGGCGCGCGGCGCGCGACCTCGTCTATCGCGCGATCAGGGCCTGCGGGCCGGTGCCGGAGAGCGGGCGTGCGGCCATGCTGCGGCTTGCCGAGACGGACGCTTCGCTCCGCACGCTGTTTGACGGATCGCGCCACGCCCCGTCCCCGATCGTGCCGGAGGAGCAACCTGCGGCAGGCGGCATCGCGCCCGCCTGGCTTGAAGAGGCGCTGTCGAAAAGCGGGATCGCGGGCGATGAAGCGGCGGCCCTGCTCGATCGCGCCCCGCTCGACATCAGGATCAACGCGCTCAAGGCCGGCAGGCTGACGCTGCCTGAGGATGGAGTGCGGACGGTTGCGCCTCACGCGCTTCGCTTTCCCCTGGGCACGCCGGTGGAACAATGGGACGCGTATCGGTCCGGCGCGATCGAAGTGCAGGACACGGCGTCCCAGCTCGTATGCGAGGTTGTCGGCGCCAGGCCCGGTGAGGCGATCATCGACCTGTGCGCCGGAGCGGGCGGCAAGACGCTGGCGCTGGCCGCCGCGATGGAAGACGCAGGCACGCTGCTCGCCTGCGATGTGGATCGGGCGCGTCTGTCGCGCCTTGCTCCGCGTGCGGAGCGAGCCGGGGCCCACCGTATCGAGACACGCCTGCTCGATCCCATGCGGGAGACCGAGAGCATCGCGGAGTGGCTGGGCAAGGCGGATGCCGTGCTGGTGGACGCACCCTGTTCGGGCACCGGGACCTGGCGGCGCAATCCCGAGGCGCGCTGGCGGCTGACCGGGCACAGGCTGGATGCCTATCGTGCAACCCAGGCCCGGCTTCTGCGGTTGGCCGCGTCGCTGGTCAGGCCCGGCGGCCGCCTGGTCTATGCCGTTTGTTCGGTTCTCGACCAGGAAGGGGCCGATCAGGCGAGTTCCTTCCTTGCGGATATGGGGCAATGGCGAGTCGACGGCTTGGTGTTGCCGGCAGGCCACACCCGAGGGCATGGCATCCGTTTCACGCCGTTTTGCGATGAAACGGACGGATTTTTCGTCGCACGGTTCAACCTTGCGTGATAGCATCCCTGATATGGCAGTGCAGAAAGCCAGGCCCGCACATGCCGTCAAGGAGCTTCTGATGCGTTATTATCCTGCCGCCATGGCCCTTTCGCTGCTTGTTGCGGTGAGTGCGAGCATGGGGCACGGCGCGACCGTGGAAGTGAACCCCAGGGTCGAGCGATTGCTGACCGAAGGGCGCGCATCGCTTGCGGCGGGCAGGGCGCAGGAAGCGATCGACGCGTTCGAAGCCGCGCTTGCGGTGCAGCCGGGCAACACTGCGATCTATCTGGATCTGGCGCAGGCCGCCTCGAAGGAAGGCATGCAGGGCAAGGCGATCCATTTCTATCGCGAAGCGCTGGAACGTGATCCCAACAGCTTCGCCGCCCTTTCGGGCGAAGGAAAGGCCTTGGTCGACAAGGGCGCGACGGAGAAGGCCAAGCGCAATCTCGCCAGGCTCCAGAGCCTGTGCGGCGAAGGCTGCGACGAGACGAAGACTCTCGCCGCCAAGATCGAACATGGTCCCGCACCGCGCGTGCTGACCGCGGAAGCGGTCACGCCGAAGGCTGAAGTGACTCAGAACTGATCGGAAGCCAGCGAGCTTCGCTTCCAAACATCTCCGTTCGTCCTGAGCTTGTCGAAGGATCGCTTTTCTATTCTGCCCTTCGACAAGCTCAGGGCGAACGGTGGTTGGGGGTTTCTTAGATCAGCTCCCCGAATTCCGCCAGCACGGCGCGATAGATCGGCTTCTTGAAGGGGATGATGAGCTTGGGAAGCTCCTCGGGCTCCACCCAGCGCCAATCCGCGAATTCGGCCGGATAATGGGCGGTAAGATTGATGTCCGCATCCACGCCGCTGAACCGCATCAGAAACCAGGTCTGGCGCTGGCCGATATATTTGCCGCCCCATAGCTTGCCCTGAAGCTCGTCCGGAAGATCGTAGAACAGCTCATCCTTGGTGCGCGCGATGATTGCCACCTTGTCGGGCTTGAGGCCCACTTCCTCGTAGAGTTCGCGCAGCGCCGCCTGCTCGATATCCTCGCCCTTGTCGATGCCGCCCTGGGGCATCTGCCACCAGTCCCCTTCCTTCGTGTCGATCCGCTTGCCCACGAAGGCGAGGCCTTCGGTGTTCACCAGCATGATTCCGGCGCAGGGACGGTATTTGTGATTCGAGTTCTTGGTCATGGGGGCGCCTTAAGGGTCTACCGGGGCGATCTCCAAATCAGCTTTGCATTTTGAGCAAAACATTTCGATATGCGAGATCACAGAAAATCTATGTTGCTGTGGTATGACGGTCAAAATAGGGCCAAATTGAATTGGTCTTCCAGCGTAACGCACGCGCACGAAGGATGTTGAATGGCTACTCTTGCGACAGAACCCCAGGCTGGGCAGGGCGCCCTTGCCGATACGCCGGAGGCGGTGGTTGTCCGCTTCGCCGGCGATAGCGGCGATGGCATGCAGCTGACCGGTGGGCAGTTTACCCTTTCCACCGCGCTCGCTGGCAACGATCTCGCCACGTTCCCCGACTTCCCTGCCGAAATCCGAGCGCCACAGGGCACGCTGTTCGGCGTTTCGGCCTTCCAGATCAATTTCGGCTCGACCGCGATCGAGACGGCGGGCGACGCGCCCGACGTGCTTGTCGCGATGAACCCGGCCGCACTCAAGGTGAACCTCGCCGCGCTGAAGCCCGGCGGCCTGATCATCGCGGACACGGGCGAATTCTCGAAGCGCAATCTCGAGAAGGCGAAGTACGACACCAACCCGCTGGAAGACGGCAGCCTCGCCAAGTGGAACGTGCTGGCCTTCGACATCAGCGCGCTGACCGTGGAAGCGGTGAAGCCGTTCGGCCTTGGCAACAAGGAAGCGCTGCGCTGCAAGAACATGTGGACGCTGGGCCTGGCCCTGTGGATGTTCGACCGCCCGCGCGAGCCGCTGCATGACTGGCTGAAGGGCAAGTTCCGCAAGGCGCCCGAGCTGGCCGATGCCAATATCGCCGCGCTCGATGCCGGCCACGCCTATGGCGAGACGGCCGAGATCTCCGGCCCGCTGCGCCAGCTGCACATCGAACCGGTGAAAGCCAACCCCGGCCTTTACCGCACGATCACCGGTGCGGAATCGATCAGCCTCGGCCTCGTCGCCGGTGCGCAGCTCGCCAATCTGCCGATGTTCTTCGGCGGCTATCCGATCACCCCGGCCAGCGCGATCCTTCACAACCTCGTGAAGATGAAGGAATTCGGCGTCACCACCTTCCAGGCGGAAGACGAGATCGCAGCCATCTGCGCGGCGATCGGCGCGTCCTATGCCGGCCAGCTTGGCGTGACCAGTTCGTCCGGCCCCGGCATCGCCCTCAAGGGCGAAGCGATGGGTCTCGCAATCATGACGGAACTTCCGCTGGTAATCGTGAACTCGCAGCGTGGTGGCCCGTCCACCGGCCTGCCGACCAAGACGGAACAGTCGGATCTCTACCAGGCGGTTTACGGCCGCAACGGCGATGCGCCGCTGCCGGTCATCTCCTGCCGCAGCCCGGCCGACGCGTTCGAATGCGCGATCGAGGCCTGCCGCATCGCGGTCGAATACATGACTCCGGTGATGCTGCTGACCGACGGCTATATCGCCAATGCTGCCGAGCCGTGGAAAGTCCCCGATCCGGCCAGCTATGAGCCGTTCCCCGTCACGTTCCTCGAAGAGAAGGACGTGGACGAGGTGCTGCTGCCCTACAAGCGCGACGCCAAGGGCAAGCGCCCGTGGATCAAGCCGGGCACGCCGGGCCTGATGCATCGCATCGGCGGCATCGAGAAGGCGCAGGGCACCGGCCATATCGATTATTCGCCGGCCAACCACCAGGCGATGACCGATGCCCGCGCCGCAAAGATCAACGGCGTTGCGGACTCGATCCCCGACCAGGACGTGTGCCTGGGCGAAACCTCGGGCAAGCTCGCCGTGGTGGGCTGGGGTTCGACCTTCGGGCCGATCCACCAGGCCGTCCGCCGCGCCCGCCGCAAGGGGCTGGATGTCAGCCACATCCACGTTCGCCACATCTGGCCGTTGCCGAAGAACCTCGGCGACCTGCTGCGCGGATACGAGAAGATCCTGGTGCCGGAAATGAACACCGGCCAGTTCAAGACGGTGCTGCGCGACCAGTTCCTGGTCGATGCGCAGCCCCTCAACAAGACCAGCGGCCAGCCCTTCGCCATTGCCGAGCTGGAGGAAGCCATCGCGAAGTATTTCGATGGCATCCCCGGCAATGAAGGCGGCGAAGTGCCTCCCAACCAGAGCCAGCTCCCCAGCCCGAAGGCGGTGAATCCATGAACGAGATGACCAAGATCCAGACCACCGCAAAGGACTGGGAAACCGATCAGGAAGTTCGCTGGTGCCCGGGTTGCGGTGACTACGCGATCCTCAAGGCCGTGCAGCGTACCTTGCCGGAAATCGGCGCCGATCCGTCGAAGACGGTGTTCGTGTCGGGCATCGGCTGCTCCAGCCGCTTCCCGTATTACGTGGAAAGCTACGGCTTCCACACGATCCACGGCCGCGCGCCGGCCTTCGCCACCGGCATCAAGCTCGCCAATCCGGAGCTCGATATCTGGCTGGTGACGGGCGATGGCGACGGCATGTCGATCGGTGGCAATCACACGATGCACCTGCTGCGCCGCAATCTCGATTGCCAGATCATGCTGTTCAACAACGAGATCTACGGCCTGACCAAGGGGCAGTATTCGCCCACCAGCCGCCTCGGCACCAACAGCCCGTCGACGCCGGGCGGCTCGGTCGATCGGCCGCTCACCCCCTGTGCCTTCGCGCTGGGCGTGAACGCCCGCTTCGTCGCGCGCGCCTATGACGTGTCGAAGGAACTGCCGGCGGTGCTGAAGGCGGCGCATGCCCACAAGGGCGCGGCGTTCGTGGAGATCTTCCAGAACTGCATCGTCTACAACAAGGACGTGTTCGCCGATTTCACCGAGAAGGCGAGCGCGGATACCGGCCAGCTCTGGCTGAAGCATGGCGAGCCGATGCTGTTCAACAAGGGCACCCGGGGCATCGCGCTCGACAAGGAAGCGCTGACTCTCAAGGTCGTCGACGTGGTCGATGGCGATTGGCAGGCCGCGGACGTGATCGTCCACAACGTCACCAACCGGGCGATCGCCCACATGCTGGTCGAGATGCCGTTCGGTCCGTTCCCGATGGCGCTGGGCGTGCTCTATGACGATCCCCGTCCGAGCTTCGAGCAAGTCGTGCTGGAACAGAACGCCAAGGCCAATGAAGGCAAGGAAGCGAATCTCGCCAAGCTGCTCGGCCAGGGCCAGACCTGGACGGTTGCCGAATAGATGATCCACTACGGGCGGGCGCGCCGATGAGCGCGCCCGCATCGTCTGGCGAGACGAAATCGCGTAGATAGTCCGCCCTGCCACCTTGTCGGACCTCGCGGCGAAGCGCATATGTCCCGGTATGAACGCGCATGGGATGGGCAGAGGCGAGGCGCTGCTCGATGGGGGCGCCAAATTCGCGAAGCGGCCAGGCTTTTTCGCGCGGCTTTCCGCGGGCGGCTTCCATCGGATATTGGATCGGATCGATCTCGGACTGGAGACGGGCTCCCTTCTGGCGCAATTGCCCGACGGATCGACCCGGCTTCTGGGCGGCCGCCAGCCCGGCTTCGAAGTTCATGTCGATTTGCGCGACTGGCGCGCCCTGCTCCGCCTCGCCACCACCGGTTCGGTCGGCTGGTACCAGGCCTGGGAAGCGGGCGAGTGGGACAGCCCGGACCCCGTGCCGCTGTTCGCGCTGTTCATGGCCAATGGCGATGCGCTCGGCCGCGTGGGCCGCTCCAGAGGCCCGTGGCGCCTGATCGGGCGGATGGCCCATCGGTTCAACCGCAATACGCGGTATGGGGCACAGCGGAACATCCAGGCGCATTACGATCTCGGCAATGATTTCTACGCAGCCTGGCTGGATGCGACGCTGAGCTATTCGGCCGCGCTTTACGATCATGGCGCGACGGACCTGGAAGCCGCCCAGCATCGCAAATGGGACAGGCTGAGCGAACGGCTCGGCATGCCCCGAACGCTGTTGGAAATCGGGTGCGGCTGGGGAAGCCTGGCGGACCATTTCGCCAGGCAGGGCGCGGCGGTCACCGCGATCAGCCTGTCCGACGAGCAACTTGCCTGGGCGAGCGAGCACCAGGCGAATTCGATCCAGTTCCGCAAGCAGGATTACCGCGATGTTTCCGGCCAGTTCGATGCGATCGTCAGCGTGGAGATGGTCGAAGCCGTGGGCCGCGAATATTGGCCGACCTTTCTCGATTGCGTCAAACGCTGCCTCAAGCCGGGCGGCAAGGCGGCGATCCAGTTCATCGCGATGAAGGATTCGCTGTTCGACGCCTATTCCCGGAGTGTCGATTTCATCCAGGCCTATATCTTCCCGGGCGGCATCCTGATCCGCGAAAGCGAATTCCGCCGCCTGGCGGAAGAACGCGGCCTTGCATGGCGCGATCCGCAGGACATGGGCCTCGATTATGCCGAGACGCTGCGGGAATGGCGCAAGCGCTTCGATCAGGCGGTGGAGGGGGGGCGTCTGCCCGCAGGCTTCGACCATCGCTTCGTGCGGCTGTGGCGCTACTACCTGATGTATTGCGAAGGCGGCTTCCGCGGGCGCGGGATCACGGTGACGCAGGTGACGCTGGTGCGGGGGTAGGGGCTGGGCGGCCACGAACGCCGTCATTGTGATCGATTCTCCAAACTTCCGTTCGTCATTGCGAGGAGGCGGAGCCGACGCGGCAATCCAGAGCGTCGCGCGCAAGGGCTCTGGATTGCTTCGGCCTGACGGCCTCGCAATGACGAAAGTGGTTTACACATAAGCCCGCGAAAGCGCCCCTCGATCCTTCCTCTCATCGCCACCCCGCCGGCGGCGGTCCCGAACCGGCATGGCGCGAGGCCAGCACCCGCAACAGCGCGCTATCGCTGGGCCGGCGCGTGATCGAGCGAACCCGACCGCGCCACAGGCGGAAGGAAATCGGGCCGTCCACCGCGCAAATC
>CAMLQG010000046.1 GCA_946482075.1 uncultured Erythrobacteraceae bacterium | reverse complement strand
CACGGGCGCACGCTGCGGGGTGCCGGTGCTGGTCTGACGGAATTCGCCGGCGGGGTCTCTCCCCCCTGCCGGCGCAGTAGGGTTGTGGGGGATGAAGAAGGAATGGAACAATGATCAACAAAACACGCATCATGCTCAAGCAGCTGATCAAGGACGAACGCGGCCTGACCGCGGTGGAATACGCCGTCCTCGGCGGGATCATCGTCGGCGCGCTGACGACGATCGGCCTCGCTTTCACCGGCGAACTCACCACCGCATTCGCCGATCTCATTCCTTGATCGAGGACAGGTCCCATGCACATATCAGCCAGACGCCGTCATCTGCTGAGATGTGAGCGCGGCATCGCAGCGCTGGAGTTCGCTTTGCTGGCTCCGGCGCTGCTGATGCTCGCCTTCGGGATCATCGTCTATTCGATCTACTTCTCGACCATGCTGGGCGTCCGGCAAGCCGCGACCGAAGGCGCGCGCGCCGCGATGGCGGGCCTGTCCGTTCAGGAACGCAGCGACCTGGCGAATGACCGGGCCGATGAGGTCATCGCCAATTTCGATGCGCTCACGGGAAATCCCAGCGCAGCGACGGTCACGACGACTGCGCAGGACGACGTGTTCAGCGTCACCGTGTCTTACGACATAAGCAGCAGTCCGATCATGCGTTACGCCAGCATCCTGCCGATCCCTTCAGGGCCCATCACCTCGACCGTCTCGGTCACCAACGGGAGCTACTGATGGCCGGCCTCGATCTCCTCCTGCTCGCCGCGCTCATCGTGCTCCTGCTGCCGGTGGTCATTCTTCCGTGGGAAGGCCGCAAGGTGCCCGTCGCGCTTTATGCGCTGATAGCCACGGCCGGCGTCGCGGCATCGATCGCGCGTGGGGGCATGGAAGCGGGCCTCGGTTCCGCAGCGGCGGGGGCGCTGTGCCTCATCTTCACGGCGGCGGGCATTTTCGCGCTAAGGGAAAACCTCAGGGTGCAACTTCTCACCGGAGGCCACATAAAGCTGCTTGCAGCCGGCGCGACCTGGCTGGGCCTGGGGGGAACGATCGCCATGTTGCTGTGTGCATTTGCGGTCCTATTCGTGATGGGGACGATAGAAAATCGCAAATCCATCAAGCGTCGGCCCGATTTCTCCACAGTAGTGGCTATCACGATCGTAGGATTGAATATTCAGCAATCTTTATTTGTCATATCATGACGCAAGCTTCGTAGGATTTCAGCAATGAATTCGACAGCAAGCAATTGGCGGATGCGGTTCGAGTCTATGCTCAACGTAAAAACGCTGCATGAAGTGGACGAGGATCACCGGGTACCGAGCCCGCTCGTCCGAGAGCCTGTGCTCATCATCGACGATGACGCCGATTGGGGGAACGAATGCGCTTTCAGCCTGCAGGTGCTGGGTTACCAGCCATTCCTGGCACTCAACGCCGAAACGGCGGTTGAACTGCTGCTGACCTACGGCATCGCGACCGCCATCGTCGATTACAACATGCCGGGCCAGGACGGGATCGCGCTCATCGAGGAACTGAGCCGGGCCGCGGAAGCCGAAGGCCGGCGCGTGAATTTCATCATGGCCACGGGCTATGCGACCAAGGATGTCGCAATCGGCGCCATGCGGGCATCGGTCGCGGATTTCCTCGAGAAGCCGATCCATCATTCCGATCTCGAAAAGGCGATGCAGCGGATCAAGGGGCTGCAGGAAGGCCCGGCCGCGCGTGAAGCACTGCTCGACAAGATGTCGAGCCTCAGTGTCGAACTGCAGCGTCTGTCGCACCTGATCGGCTTTTCCAATCTCTCGGGGCAAGATCTGCCCGGCGCAGCTTCTCCTGCCATGGAGAGCGAAACCCAGCCTTCCGACCCCCCGCAGGGCGCGGAATACGACAAGGCCGAACTCGCCGGTTTCATCCGCGAGCTGCTGCGCAAGGAAACCAAGCGGCGCAGCATCGGCGGCGGTCTGCTGTTCGGCGATCCTGCGTGGGAAATGCTGCTCGACCTGCTCCTCGCCCGGCTGGAGGATCGGCGCGTATCCGTATCCAGCGCATGTATCGCGTCGGGCGCACCGATGAGCACGGCGTTGCGCCTCGTCCGGCGGCTCGACGCCGAAGGCGTGCTGATCAAGATTCCAGATGAAAAGGACCGTCGGCGGCATTTCCTGGTGATCAATCCGGATGTCGAGCAACCGCTGCTGGACCATCTGTCCGAACAGCTGCGCCAGAAGTCCACGCGCTGATTGCGGCGCCTCTCTCTATGCGGAACGGCAAAGCGACGGCGCAATATTCTTTGCGCCGCTCCGTTTCCAGCCGGTAAGGCGCCAATCTAGCGCCAGCGCGGCCCTTCGACCCAGGTGACGAGGCTCTTGCGTGTCCCGGCAGAGACCGGACGCACGCAATGCTGCAGCCAGGAGGGAAAGATCAGCATGCTGCCCCTGGGCGCAAATGTCTCGGCGGGCTTCTGCAGGCCGAAGAACTCGAACTCCCCACCGGCATAATCTTCCGGCTCGGAAAGCTGCACCACCACCGACAATTTTCGATCATAGGGACGCGGGGATTCCAGCCAGACATCCTGATGCCAGTCGTAATGGCCGTTATTGGCCGCGACATATTCGGTGAACTGGATGTCGAACGGCGCGACGATGTCGACCCCGAAATTCGTCCGGTTGGACTTGTGCACGAAGGACATCACGCGCGCGACGATGTCCTTCTCGCGATCCGCATCGAGCCAGCGGACTTTCGAACTGCGATAACCCTGATCGCTGCGCTGGGTTTCGGAGAAACCTACAGTGGCTTCATTTGCCGGATAACGTTCGGCCCGTTTCACGATCGCATTGCATTCCGCACTCGTCAGCGCCGCGGTCCAGACCTCCCACACATTGTTCATTGTCGTCGTCCCTCAGCGCGTCCCCATCGAAAGGCCCATTTTAACCCCGAAAAACAGCCATTTCCTGATTTTGCGTACACGCAAAAATACATGGTCAAACCGATCTGCTGATACTGAAGAAGAAGCGCGCCTTGTCGCTATAGCTGTTGAGCGGCTTCTTGACCGGAAGCGCGACCTGCACGCTTGCCGTCCATCCCTTCACCGGCGCGGCCCGGATACCGACACCGGCAGAAGCAAGCGAGAAGTTTCGCGCCTTCAACCCGTAGAATGGTCGCGCCACGGCATGGGCCAGCGCGCCATCGGCATAGGCGAAAACGGTGATCCCCTGCGTGTTCGTTCCGAAGACGCGGTAGGAAAGTTCCGCCCCCCCTGCGAGCGCACTCTCCGCCGTGATCGTGCCGTAGCGGAAGGCCAGGCCAGCGCCATCGCCGCCCAGCGCAAACCGTTCGGTCGTCGGAAGCATGTCGTCCGAATATTGCGCACGGGTGGAAAGCTTGAAAGCCAAGCCCTTCTTGAGCTCCTTGACCGCGGTGATCTGGAGGTTCGCCTTGCGGAAGCCCTTTTCCGAGAAACCCGTGATTTCGCGCGCGCCCAGCGCATCAAGACCCTGGCTGAAGATCGCGGAGACGGCGTATCCGCCGGTCTTGCCGACATCCGACCACGTCACACCGGCGCGCACAGCGCGGGAGCGGAAACCGCCAAAGGCCGTATCGAGATAATAATTGTCGCTGTTCGTGCCGTCGAGCGACAGGCTGAGCGTGAGATTGCGTTTGTAGGATCGGATCAGCGGATGGGTCAGCCCGATACCGATCTGCCTAGCCTCACCTTTGATATCATTGATTTTTGTTCGCGTCCGCACATAGGCGCCACTAGCGCTGATCCGCGTTCCGTTGGTCCCGATCGGGGTGCTGTGACTCAACGAATAGAACTGATAGCGCGAGGGCTGGAACGGAACATAGGCGGAAACCCGCGTCTGATCGGCCTCCCGCAGCAGCCCATTGATATCGACCGAAATCTGCGCCTGAACCCCACTCGTGACATTGGTCACGCCGCGATTGTTGACGTTGAGCGTGACTTCCACCTGCTTGCGCTTGCCGTTCAGGTCGAGCGCGAGTTCACCCGGCTCTCCGGTCGGCTTGAGACCCGCTTCGATCGTCTGGCCGGGAATGTCGCGCAACAGCGACATCGTGCGTTCCAGCGTGCTCTTGCGTGTCGGAGCATCGCGCATCAGGCGCTTCACCTGCGCGCCGATATAGCGTTCCGGCGTGCTGCTCGTCTTGCCCTTCAGCGTGTAGGAAGCGACGTGACCTTCGATGATCTTTACCCGCAATTCTCCGCCGGCAGGAATCTGCGGGGGAATGGTCACCGAATAGAAGGCGATGTCGCTTTTCGAATAGGCAGCGCTGAGCGCATTCGCGACCTTCTGCAACGTCTCACGCGTGAGCGGCTGTCCGATGAAAGGCGAAACCACGCTGTCCAGCCCGTCCGAGGGCAAGCTTGCGCCTTCGAAGCGCACTCTGCTCAGCGCCACAGCGTTGGCCGGTTCCGCGGCAGGCGCCACCGAAACCGGCGCGCTAGGCGTGTCCACCGGCCGCTCGGGCGGTCGCAGATCGGGTTCCTTGCGGTCGATACGGTCGCGGTCGATCGTCGGCGGCGCGATGTCTTGCGCCTGGGCTCCCTGACAGAAGCCGGTCGAGACCAGAATGCAGGAAGCGAGCAGGAGCAGCCGCCCTCGTCCGGGCACCGCTTTGTACACCATCGACTGCCATCTCCCTCGGGACCGCGCCGTGATCGTCTCGCCCCTGCTCAGGCTGTCTGCCATGATCACCAAACCGATAAATTATTGATCCGGTATCGATTTTAGGGAACGCACAAGACGGCGCACGGCCAACAACACCCGATCCGACTGCAATACAGCCTCGAGCGGTGCGAATTTCGGGAGTTTTGCCAACAGTGCGTACCCGCCGGTTCTCGCCTTTCGGTGGAGCGAACAGCCTCGGACCGGCCGACGGCCAGTCGGCGAGCAGGACCGAACATCGGCAATCGCGATCGCAGATGTCCAATAAATAATTTTTATTCAGTGGTTTACATCGATCTGAATGATTTGCCCGCGAATGCCGGGCGACCGGATATCGTCCTCGGCAAGGCAAGATCCCGCCATATCTTCCGGGCCGACGAAGCGGCTTGCCAGATAGTGGCCAGACCGGTTTCAGTCATACTCCAAAAGTAAAAATTCTGTTATTTTTCTGCTAGTTCTGGATCAATTCGTAAAGAAATGCCTAACGCGATCCCTAACCGGATGCTCCACAAGCTAAGCGAATCCACCAGATCTGGAGATGTTCCGAGTTCGAACCGGACCTCTTCGGCTGCGATTCTCTTGCAAGAACGCCGCCATCTCGTCGGCAGAAAGCGGTTCTGAAAAAAGGAAGCCCTGCAGTTCGGTGCACCCACTTTCAAGCAGGAACTGTCGCTGCTCGTCGGTTTCGACACCCTCGGCAGTGATCTCGAGACCGAGGGACTGCCCCATCCTCGTAATGGCGCGTACGATGGCGGTGGAATTGGCAGATTGGCCCACGCGCTCCACGAAGGATTGATCGATCTTGACCTTGTCGACCTCGTAACGGTGAAGATGGCTCAGACTCGAATATCCCGTGCCGAAATCGTCCAGCGCGATCTTCACACCCAGGCTTCGCAGCCGCTTGAGCGAGATTACCGCACTATCGCCGGCCTCGATCACCGCTGTTTCCGTCAATTCCAATTGCAGACGATGCGGTTCGATGCCGGTAAGCTGAAGTACCGCCGTGACACGGTCGACGAAGTTCGGATCGCGTAGCTGGACAGGCGAGACATTGACCGCGATCGCGATGTTTTCCCAAGGGACGAGCGTCCTGCAAGCGGTGACGAGCACCCAGTCCCCCAAGGGAACGATAAGGCCGCTGTCCTCCGCCACGCTGATGGCCTCGACTGTCGGGATTTCTCCCAGCTCGGGATGGTGCCAGCGCAGCAGCGCTTCCATACCGAGGACATCGTGCCCCTGATTGGCGACCAGCGGCTGATAGTAGACCTCCAACCCGCGAAACGTCCTGAGCGCCTCGATCAATTCGAGCTCGATCAGCCTGCGGCGTTTCAGAACGGCATCCATCTCTTCGCTGAAGACCTCCACGCGACCGCGCCCCGCGTTCTTGGCCTTGTAAAGCGCGACATCGGCACGACGATGAAGCTCGTCGCAGTCCGATGTCGGTTCAGCCAGGAGGACAAGGCCGATGGAGCAGCTGATCGATGCTCTCCCACCGACGAATTCGAAAGGACGCTTGCTCACGTCCAGAATACGACCGGCTATCGCAAGCCCTTCATCGAGACTCCCCAGATCGGTCAAGAGGACCGCAAATTCATCGCCGCCGAGCCGAGCCATGGTGTCGGACGACCGCAACTGCGCCGTGGCTCTAGCAGAGAATTCCAGGATGACGTCGTCGCCGGCCTGATGGCCATAAGTATCGTTGATCTCCTTGAAATGATCGAGATCTATATAAAGCAGTGCGCAATGCCCGGAATGGCGGGGAAGGCGTGCGGCCGCCTGCTCGAGCCGATCCCGCAACAAAGCCCGGTTCGGTAAACCGGTCAGCACGTCGTGCAGGGAAAGATGGAGATTGCGAGCTTCCGCCTGGCGATATGCCGTCACGTCATGCACGATTCCCACCAGGAGAGGTGTCCCGTCACCTCCATCAACCAGGTGTTTGCGTGTGACCAGGTGGCGTTGGACCCCATACCCATCGACGACACATTCCTCGCGCTCGTCGCTCTCCCCTGTCAGGAAGATCTGCTCATCCACGAGAGTCCCGGCTTCCGCCTCCTCCCGCGACACGAGATCGAAATAGGTCGCGCCGATCAATTGTTCGACTGAACGATTGAGAAACTCGCCTGCCGCCTTGTTTGCCAGGACGATGACATGCTGTCTGTTCACGACGATCATCGGCGTCGAAACAACGTCGATCACTGCATGTAAGGCATCAAAACTGCATAACGATGTGGGCACTACCATAATCCAACGGCAATCCGCCCTGAGCGAATATTGCAGTCGGGTTATCGCTTCATCCTTAACATTATCCTAAGAATGCAATCACTCCAATGAACTGTATGAAAAATGTGCTTACTTGCACTTCTGCACACAAGATTATTCGGGCATGCGGTTTCGATTAGGTACCGGGATTGTTGGAGTATGCAGAAATTCCGCAGAAAATGGGGATTCCAACTCCTGAATTTTTACAGTGCTGCTTGGGTTTTACAGCACTGCTTGGGGATGTCCGACCACCCTCGTCCTGTCCGATCACCGGACGCGACGGTGCAGTTCTACGACAAGACCAACGAACGGAAGGCAGAGCTGTCGCTTGGAAGCAGCGCGAACGTCTGACATTGGAAGCCGACAAGACCGCGGGCGCCGCCTGACTTGTCGGAAGAGAAACGAATGGATCGTCCAACCCACTGACAAATATGGTGAGCCCTGCTGGGTTCGAACCAGCGACCTACTGATTAAAAGTCAGTTGCTCTACCGACTGAGCTAAGGGCCCTTACCAGGATCGTGCCACGGTCTGCGCCATCGCTGGAGGTGTCACGCCGTCCCCCTAGGGGCGGGGCGCGGGCGGGTCAAGCGGGCGTGGGTCTGGCGCAGCGTCAGACCGGTCAGCGGATCGCGCCAGGCCGGCACGATGGCACTGGCGGGTACGGTCACGAAAGCGCGCGCGCGGAAGGCGGGATGCGGGATGGTGAGGCCAGGCGTGCTCCAGGCGCCGCCGCTCCACAGGATGATATCCAGATCGAGCACGCGCGCACCCCATGCCTGTCCCGCCTTGCGCCCGAATTCCCGCTCGATCCCCTTCAGCGTGGCGAGCAGATCATCGGGCGCCAGTTCCGCTTCCACCAGCGCCGCGCTGTTGGCGAAGCGGCGGCGCGACGGGCCCAAGGGCGCGGTCGCGATCACCGGCGCGGAACGCACGACCCGCAGCCCTGCCCACTCCATCGCCTCGAGCGCCGCGCGGATCACGCCCGCCGGCGCGCCATGGCGGTGATGGCGCATGTTGGAGCCCAGCGCGACGAGATAGCGCTCCACCGCGCGGCCCTCAGATATCCTCGCAGATCCGGCCATAGAGCTGCGGCCGGCGATCGCGGAAGAAGCCCATGCCGGCGCGATGCTTCGCCGCACGGGCGAGATCGATCGTGCCGACCAGCACGCCCGTCTCGCTCGCGCCGAATTCCTCGGCCAGATCGCCCCATTCGTCGCTGATGAAGCTGTGGCCGTAGAAGCGCGCTTCCCCTTCCGCGCCGATGCGGTTGGCGGCGACCACCGGCATGCAGTTCGACACCGCATGGCCCTGCATCGCGCGGCGCCACATGCGGCTGGTGTCGAGATCGGCATCATAGGGTTCGGAGCCGATTGCGGTCGGATAGAACAGCACTTCGGCCCCCATCAGCGCCATCACGCGCGCCGCTTCGGGATACCATTGGTCCCAGCACACGCCCACGCCGACGCGCGCGCCGAAGACGTCCCACACCTTGAACCCGTCATTGCCGGGACGGAAATAGAACTTCTCCTCATAGCCCGGCCCATCGGGAATGTGGCTCTTGCGGTACGTGCCCATGATCGCGCCATCCGGACCGATCATGGCGAGCGTGTTGTAGTAATGATGCCCGTCGCGCTCGAAGAAGCTGGTCGGGATGGCGACGCCGAGCTTGCCAGCCAGCGCGCGCATCGCGATCACCGAAGGATGCTCCGCCAGCGGTCGGGCGAGCGCGAACAGCGCCTCGTCCTCGACCTGGCAGAAATAGGGGCCGGAAAAGAGCTCCGGCGGCAGGATCACCTGCGCCCCGCGCGCGGCGGCCTCCTCCACCAGCGCGGAAACGGCGGCGACATTCTCCCGCTCGTCGGAAGAGCCCAGCGCAAGCTGGAGAGCAGCGACAGTCAGTTCGGCCATGGCGTGCGCCCTATCAGGATCGCTTGCGGAACAGAAGCGTCATCCGGTCGCTCTCGCCGATCGCGGCGTAGCGCTCCCGGTCATGGTCCTTCAGGCGATAGGAGGGCGGCAGCGTCCACACGCCTTCGGGATAATCGGCCGTATCCTTGGGATTGGCGTTGATCTCGCTCCTGCCGACCAGCGCGAAGCCTCGCGCTTCCACCATCGCGATCACGTCGGCCTCGCGCAGATAGCCCTTGCTGCCGTCGATATAGGCACCGGGCGCGTCGGGCCTGGCGCGGTGCTGTTCGATGCCGAGCAGACCATCGGGCTTCAGCAGGCGGCGTATCGTGGCCATCTCGCCATCCAGCATTCCGAAGCGCTTGAGATTGTGCATCTCGCGGAAGACCAGCACCCGGTCCACCGTGCCGTCGAGCGCCTTGGGCAGGCCATCGCTGTTATAGGCGGCGATGCTGGTTTCCGGCAGGCCGGTCCATTGCGCGGCCCTGGCGGGGAAGGTCTTGCCGAGATCACCGAGGAATGCGCGACGCTGTTCGGACGCGCCCGTCACATCGGGGTTGAGCGCGACATAATGCCCCGCGCCGCCGAGATAGGGCGCCAGAATGCGCGTGTACCAGCCCTCGCCCGGCATGAAATCGACCACACTCATGCCCGGCTCGACCCGGAAGAAGGCCAGCGTCTTGGCCGGATGGCGCCAGGCGTCGCGCGGCCGGTCGCCGGCGCGGCGCTCATGCGCCAGCGCGAGATCGAGCGCGACTTCGCACGCTTCGCAGATCCCGGCATCGGCCGGTGCGTCTGCGCTCTCGGCGGCGATGGACGGGCCGGCGAGCCCCAGCATGGCGGCGATGGCGAGAAGTCTGCGTCTGCGCATGATGACCTTCCGTGCTGCTGGAGCGGCCCGCTATATCGCCCGCGCGGCGAAACGATGACAAGCGGCCTTCGCCGTCCTACCTTGGCTGGAAACGGAGATAGGAACGAGAGCATGAACGGGACGGAAACGGCGATCATCGCGGGCGGATGCTTCTGGTGCACCGAAGCGGTGTTCCGCGACGTGATCGGAGTGAGCCATGTCGAAAGCGGCTATATCGGCGGCACCACGCCGCACCCCACCTACGAACAGATCTGCACCGGCGGCACGGGCCATGCCGAAGCGATCAAGGTGGAGTACGATCCGCAAGTGATCTCCTATACCGATATTCTCGACGTGTTCATGGCCACCCATGACCCGACGCAGCTGAACCGCCAGGGCAACGACATCGGCACGCAATACCGCTCCGCGATCTTCCCGCTGGACGAAGATCAGCGCGCCGAAGCCGAAGCCGCGATCGAACGCGCCGACCGCGAACATGGCGGGCGCGTGGTCACCACGATCGAAGGGCCGGCCGAATGGTATGACGCCGAAGCCTACCACCAGGAATATTGGGAAGGTCCCGGCAAGCGGAATCCCTATTGCCTGGCAGTGATCCCGCCCAAGCTGATGAAGCTGCGCAAGAGCTTTGCCAAGCGGGTGAAGGGGTGACCTATTCCCCTCCCGTTTACGGGAGGGGTAAGGTGTGGGCACGCAGCGCGCAGCACCGCGTCCGGTCCACCCGTTACAGGCCCGCCCCAGGTCCCTCCTGCATGCGGGAGGGGAGCGGGCTGGTTCACACAAAACGGCCCGAAAGCGCCCCACGATCTGGTCCCATATGGCCGCCGAGCATCGCGGATAACTGCGATTTTCCACGCAAATCCGCCCATTTTGGCGTGTGACCTTTCGCACGGGTGTCCGTTCTTCCGCGCCGGGGGAACGATATCGGAAGAGACGGAGCGAAAGCGGCATCGGGCAGGATAAGCCAGATTTCGCGCGTGTAGGAAAATGGTTTCTGCGTACCCCAACTCGTCATTCCCGCTTTCACGGGAATGACGAAGTAAGAATGGATGAGATTAACCCGCCACAAACCGCGCCACGAAGAATCCGTCCATCCCGCCGTCCTCCGCCAGCATCGCCGGCTCTGTCCGCAGCCAGCCCTCTTGCGTAGGCGCAAAACCGGCGGGGAGTTCCTCCGCCCGAATCGGATCGGGAGCGAGCCTGACCCGGCTGGCCTGCTCCTCCCCTTCCTCGCGCTCCAGCGAACAAACCGCATAGACCAGCCGCCCGCCCGGCACGAGCCAGCCGGCGGCGCGCGCGGCAAGCGCGGCCTGCAGCTCCGCCATCTCGGCGATCTGACGCGGGCCGATGCGGTGGAGCACGTCGGGATGACGACGGCAGGTTCCGGTGGCCGTGCAGGGTGCGTCCAACAGGATCGCGTCGAACGGAGCGGCAGGTTCCCAGACCAGCGCGTCGCCCGTCACCACATCGGCCGCCAGCCCCGTGCGGTCGAGGTTCCGGCGCAGAAGCTCCAGCCGTTTCGCGCTGATATCCAGCGCGGTGACGTGCCAGCCGGCGGCCGCGAGTTGCAGCGTCTTGCCGCCCGGCGCGGCGCAGAGGTCCAGCACACGCCGTCCTTCCCCCGGCCCCAGCAGGCGCGCAGGCAGGGAAGCCGCAAGATCCTGCACCCACCATGCGCCCTCTTCGAACCCGGCAAGATCTTCCACCGCCTGCCCGCGCGGCAGCCGCAGATGGCCGGGCCCGAGCGAGATACCGCCCAGCCGCTCGCGCCAAAGCTCGGTCTCACCCGCATCGCGCAAGGTGAGATCGAGCGGTGGCGGCTCGGCAAGAGCGGTCGCGATGCCCGGCGCGCGATCGCCGAGCCGGTCCAACACGGCATCCGGGAGCGTCGGCGAGGCCGGTAGGCTCACGCCACGCTTCACCAAGGTCGAAAAAACGCCATGCGCCAGCCGCCGGGGCCCACCCGCCAGCAGCGGCAGGGCGGTCGCGATCACGGCGTGGGGCGGGGTTTCCAGCCGCAGCCATTGGACGAGCATGATCTGGAGGACCGCACGAGGCTTGGCGTCCTCGGGCAAGGTCTGCCGCGTGGCGCTGTCGATCAGCGCATCGAGATCGACTTGCCAGCGCAGCGCTTCGGCCGCGATGGCGCGGGCCAGCGCGCGATCGGGCCCGCTGCGCAGATGCTGCACCGCCGACCCGCCCCCCTGTTCGAGCGTCTCGCCCCGACGCATGACCGCATCGAGCATCTTGAGCGCCGCACGGCGCGCGGGAAGGCCGGGAATCTCCATTTGCGGGCCCTAGTCGATTGAGGGCGATCGTCAAACGGTGCGTAGAATCCGTCATCCCAGCGAAGGCTGGGATCTTTGTGAATGATGCACCTAGTCGCAAGAGATCCCAGCCTTCGCTGGGATGACGGGGACTTGGGATGTGAGATGGCTTGCATCCCTCCCCCTCCACCCCCATCATGGCCCCATGACCCAGCGCGCCACCAAACGCCCCGAAACCTTCCGCAAGCCGGACTATTGGACGGATACGCCACCGCCCAAGCCGCAGGCGCAAAAGGAAGGCGAGGAGGATCCCGCCGGTCTTTCTCCCACCCGCTACGGCGACTGGGTACGCGACGGCATCGCGATCGATTTTTAAGTCACGCCGTCCTTGCGAGGACCGCAGGTCCGCGGCAATCCGGAGCCCAACGCGTGACGCGCTGGATTGCTTCGCTGCACTCGCAATGACGATCGGCTAAACCCACCCCGTCAGTTCGCGCCGGATCAGCACTTCCAGCATCGCCATACCCGGCGCGCCGGCATTGAGGCAGGATAGCGCGGCGAAATCCTCGCCCCCGGCCGCCGCGAATTGTTCCCGGCCCCTGATCGCCAGTTCCTCCAGCGTTTCCAGGCAATCGGCCGAAAAGCCCGGTGCGGCGATGGCGATCCGCTTCGTGCCCCTGGCGGCCTCGGCGGCGAGCACGGCGTCGGTCGCCGGCTCGATCCATCTGGCGCGGCCGAAACGGGACTGGAACGCGGTTTCGACCCTCAGGCCCGGCCGGCCCAGCGCTTGCGTCAGCAGCCGCCCCGTTTCCAGGCACTGGCCCCGATAGGGATCGCCCAGCGTCACCGTTCGTTCCGGCATGCCGTGGAAGCTCAGCAGCAGGACTTCCGGCACGAAGGGCAGCGCATCGAGCTGCGCACCGAGATCGGCGGCCAGCGCGGCGATATAGGACGGGTCGTCATGATAGGCGGGCAGGAAGCGCAGCGCCGGCTGCCGGCGCATTGCCTTCAGCGCATCCGCCACCGCATCCACCGCGGTTGCCGTGCTTGCGGAACAATATTGCGGATAGAGCGGTGCGACCAGGATTCTGTCGCAGCCTTGCGTATGCAAAGCCGCCAGTTTCCGCGCTATTGCGGGATTGCCGTAGCGCATTGCGTATTCCACGCGGATGCTTGGACCCAGCCGTTCCTGCAGCTTTTCCGCCTGTTCGGCCGTGATCGCGGCGAGCGGCGAGCCTTTGTCCGTCCACACCTGCCGGTAGGCATGGGCCGATTTGCGGGGCCGCGTATTGAGGATGATCCCGCGCAGGATCGGCTGCCACAGGAATGCCGGGAGTTCGACGACGCGAGGGTCGGACAGGAATTCCTTCAGATAGGCCCGCACCGCTTGCGGCGTAGGCGCGTCGGGCGTGCCGAGATTGACCAGCAGGACGCCGACGCCGCTTCGTTCCCCTGTCATCACAGGCCTTCCGACAGCAGTGGCAGGCGGCGCAGGCGCAATCCGCTGGCGGAGAACAGCGCATTGGCGACGGCAGGCGCGATCACCGCGACGCCCAGCTCGCCGGGATCCACCGGATCGGCTTCGCTTTCCATGAAGGCCACGTCGATCTGCGGGCTGTCGGCCAGCAGCGGCAGGTTGAGCGCGGCCAGCCGGGAGGTGGTCGGCACGCCTTTCGCATAGGAGACGCTTGCCCCGAGTGCGAGGCCGAGGCCGAAGATCAGCCCGCCTTCGATCTGCTGGCGCGCGAGGCCGATGTTCACGATGCGCCCGATATCGACCGCGGCAGCCACTTTCTCCACCCGCACGCCACCTTCGGCACGAACCGCAGTGGCGATAGCAGCGATACGCCCTTCACCGATACGGTGGCAAGCGAGGCCCTGTCCGCTCTGTTCGCCGCCCCCGCCCCATTGCGCCAGCCGCGCCACGCGCTGGAGGCATCGGGCGAGCCCGATATCCTCGCCGAGCATCGCCATGCGATAGGCCAGCGGCTCGCGCCGGTGGCGATGGGCCAGCTCGTCGATGAAGCTTTCCAGGAAGAAGGCGGTGTAGCCATGCGCGTTGCCACGCATCCGTGCCGTGGGCAGGTGGATGGTGACGGGCACATGATCTACAGCGACATTGGGAATGCCGTAAGCGGGTTCCATCCCCTCCAATGCCATCGGATCGCCCTCGCCCGCGCTCTCTTCCATCGCGTCCCAGTTCGTCGCCTTGCCGAACAGGCGACGGCCGAATTCCCGCGCGCTGGCCGGCATCGCCAGGCGCGCACGAAACGTGTCGATCGAGCCATCCGCCGCGACCTTCGCACTGAGCACGGCGGAAACCGGCGTGCGCGGACGACTGGCGAGCATTTCCTGCCAGCGCGACCAGATCAGCTGCACCGGCCTGCCGATCTCGCGCGCGATCAGCGCGGCTTCGATCGCGTGGTCGTTCTCCAGCCGCCGGTCGAAGCTGCCGCCCGCCGGCATGGGGTAGAGCACCACGTCGCTCGCCGGGATCGACAGCGCATCGGCCACGATGCGCCGCGCCTGTTCGGGCGCCTGGCTGGCGATCCACAGTTCCAGCGCGCCGTCGCGGAAATGGGCGGTGGCGGCCGAAGTCTCCAGCGTGGCGTGGACAGCGGGCGCGACATCGTAGCGCAGCGCCAAGCCCGGCTTGCCCATCCCGTCATCGCCGTCCCCGCGCGTGACGATCCGTTGCGTCTCACCACGACGCACCGCCTTGTCGAGCGCCTCCTCGATCATTGCGCTGCTGGGAGCCGCTTCCACCTTGAACACGGGCGCGAGGCGTTCCAGCGCCTTTTCCGCCGTCCACCAGCTTTCCGCGACCGCGGCGAGCCAGCGCTTGCCGTCGACCACGCCCACCAGCCCCTTGAGGCCGAGGCGCTGGTTCAACCCGTCCTTCTCGAAATCGGCCAGTTCCGCCAAGCCCACCGGCCCGTGGCGGATCGCGGCATAGACCATGCCCGGCAGGCGCACGTCGCCTCCGAAGAGATAGGTCCCATCCACTTTCGACGGCGCGTCCAGCCGGGGAAAACCGGGCAGACCTTCGAGCGGCTCGTCCTTCAGCGATTCCGCCGGCGGCGTGGGGCGCAGCGGCGGCGGATCGGGCGGCGTATATTCCACCGCGTCGGCCGCCAGCTCGGCGAAGCGCAGGCGCTTGCCTTCATGCGCGACGAAGCCGCGTTCCGCTTCGCATTCCTCCCAGTCGACGTTCCAGCGATCGGCCGCCGCCATCGCCAACATCGCGCGCGCGCAGGCGGCCGCGGCGCGCAGCGGCTCTTCGAACGCCGCGAGCGACGTCCCCTCCGCCGTGGCCACGAAGCGCCGGGTTTCGGCGAAGCGGCGCGCGAGCCACGCGTCCGGCGCTTCGGCCAGGCCCGGCGCGAGCGGCATCCACAGCGGCGCCCAGCGCGCGGCGAGCGGGACATTGGCATAGGCTCCGCTGATCGGCGCCGGCTCCACCGCCACTTGGCGCCAGTCCGCGCCCATCTCCATCGCCACGATCTGCGGCAGCAGCGTGGTGACGCCCTGCCCCATCTCCAATTGCGGCACGGCCACGGTGACCACGCCGTCCGAAGCCAGCTTGATCCAGGCGTCGAACGCGACCTCGCCCTTGCCGGGCGCGAGCGGCGCGGCATAATGATGCGAGCGCAGCCCGTAGGCGATCAGCAATCCGCCCCCGGCAGCGGCCCCGATCAGCAATCCGCGCCGGGTGATGTCCATCTCAGCGAGCCGTTTCGTCCAGCCAGGCGGCCAGCTTCGCGGCGATCGCGGCGAAGGCCTCCGCGCGCGGCCCGTCGCCGGCGGCGGGCGGCTGCCCGGCATCGCTGGCCTGGCGGATCTCCAGCGCGAGCGGCACGCGGCCGAGGAAGGGCTGCCCCATCTCCTTCGCCGCGCTTTCCGCCCCGCCCAGGCCGAACGGCTCACTCACTTCCCCGCAATGCGGGCAGGCATAGCCGGCCATGTTCTCCACGATGCCGATGATCGGCACGGCCACATGGCCGAACAGGTGGATCGCGCGCGCCGCGTCGATCAGCGCGAGATCCTGCGGGGTGGAGACGATCACCGCCCCATCCGGGCGATAGCGCTGCACCATGGTCAGCTGGATGTCGCCCGTGCCCGGCGGCAGGTCCACGATCAGCGTGTCCACGTCGCCCCAATCGGCATCGATCAGCTGGCCCATCGCATTGCCCGCCATCGGCCCGCGCCAGGCGACCGCCTTGCCAGGTTCCACCAGATGGCCGATCGACAGCACCGGCACGCCGACCGCGCTCGGCACGGGGATCAGCTGCTTTTCGCGCGCTTCAGGCCGCATCCCTTCATTGGCGAGCAGCTTGGGCTGCGAGGGGCCATAGATATCGGCGTCGACGATGCCCACCTTGCGCCCCATACGGTGGAGCGCGACTGCGAGATTGGCCGCCAGCGTCGATTTTCCGACCCCGCCCTTGCCCGAAGCGACCGCGATGATCCGCCGTTTGACCTTGTCCGCCACCAGCGCGACGTTGACCTGGTCCACGCCTTCCACACCGTCGAACGACGTTTTCGCGGCTTCTTCCAGCGCCGTGCGGGCAGGCGCGTCGAGCCCGCCGGCATCGAGCACCAGCGTCACCCGTCCATCCGCGTTTCGCAAGGATTGCAGCCGCGCCGCGACCGCATCCGGCAGCCTTCTCCTGAGCATCTCATCGTCCATCACCCTGCTTCCCTAGCGAAATTCGCGAGCGAGGCACTGTTTTTGTCGCGTTTGATACCTATAAGTGGGGTCATGGAACGAATGGGCGGGTTTCTAGACCGTATCGCGCTGGCAATGGCCGGCAAGCGCAGTCCCTGGGGCAACAAGCCCCCCGAGGGCGGAGATGGCGAGGGGCCGGGCGAAGGCGCCGAGGGCGGCGCGCCGGAAGGCGCGCCCGACCGCGACCCGGCGGGCGAATCCCGCGGACCGCGCAATCCGTGGCTGCCCGACGGCAAGGATGGCGGCGAGCCGCGCCGTTCGGCCAGCATCGAGGACATTTTCCGCACGCGCGGCCCCGAAGGCCCGCGCCGCAGGGGTCCGGGCGGCGGTGGCGGCCCGCGCGGCCCCAATTTCCGCCTGCCCCAGCGTGCGGACGGGAAGAGCTGGGTCCCCGTCATCCTCGCCGGCATCGCGGTCGTCTGGCTGGGGCTGAGCACGATGCACCAGCTCGGGCCCAAGGAACAGGGCACCGTCACCACTCTGGGCCGCTACAGCCACACGATCGGCCCCGGCATCTCGCTGACCCTGCCCTGGCCGGCCCAGACGGTGAGCGTGACCGACGTCACCTCGATCCGGCGCGAGACGATCCCCGAAGGCGAGACCGAGAAGCTGATGCTGACGGGCGACCAGAACCTGGTCGACCTGTCCTATCTGATCCGCTGGAACATCAAGAACCTCAAGCTGTACGAATTGCAGCTTGCGCAGCCGGACGAAACGCTGCGCGAAGTGGCGGAAGCCGCCATGCGCGCCTCGGTCGCCGAACAATCGCTCAACCGCGTGCTGTCCGGCGCAGGTCGCGCCGATATCGAACAGCGCGTGCGCGACCGCATGCAGGCGATCCTCGACGCCTATAAATCCGGCATCGCGATCCAGGGCATCGACATCAAGAAGACCGATCCGCCCGCACGCGTCGTCGATGCGTTCAAGGGCGTGTCGGCCGCGCAGCAGGACGCGGAAACCGAAGTCAACCGCGCCCAGGCCGAAGCCCAGCAGATCCGCGCGCGCGCGCAAGGGGATGCGGCCGCATTCGACAAGGTCTACGAACAGTACAAGCTCGCCCCCGACGTGACCCGGCGGCGCATGTATTACGAAACGATGGAGCGCGTGCTGGGCAAGACCGACAAGACGATCGTCGAAGGCGGCAATGGCGTGGTGCCTTATCTGCCGCTGCCGGAAGTCAAGCGCGGCACAACCAAGAAAGAAGGCGAGTAAGCCGTGGAACGGGTCTGGGAAAACTACAAGCCGGCGATCATCGCAATCGGCGTGCTGCTCGTTGCGCTGGCATCCAGTGTGATCATCGTGCCGGAAACCCAGCAGGCGGTGGTCGTCCGCACGGGCGAGCCGGTGCGCGTCATCAATCGCTTTCGCCCGGACGCCGATTTCGGCCATACCGGGGCCGGCGTGGCCCTGCGCATTCCGGTGTTCGAACGCGTGCAGCGGGTTGACCGGCGCATCCTGGCGCTTAACATGGAAAGCCAGCAGGTCCTCTCCAGCGACCAGCAGCGGCTCGAAGTGGATGCCTATGCCCGCTTCCGCATCATCGATCCCGTCCGCATGGTGGAAACCGCCGGCACGGAAGACAATGTGGCCGAACAGCTGCGCCCGATCCTGACCTCCGTGCTGCGCCAGGAACTGGGCCGCCGCCGCTTCACCTCGCTGCTGACGGCTGAGCGCGGCAATGCGATGGACAGCATTCGTAAAGGGCTGGACAAGGAGGCGCGCGAATATGGCGCCCAGGTGATCGACGTGCGGATCAAGCGTGCCGACCTGCCGGACGGCACGCCGCTGGACGCCGCCTTCACCCGCATGCAGACCGCGCGCGAGCAGGAAGCCATCACAGTGCGCGCGCAGGGCCGCAAGAATGCGCAGATCATCCGCGCCGAAGCAGATGCCGAAGCCGCCAAGATCTATGCGGCCGCCTTCGGGAAGGATCCGGAGTTCTATGATTTCTACCGTGCCATGCAGAGCTATGACACGACTTTCGGAACCGGCACCGGCGCCAGCAGTATCATCCTTTCGCCCGACAATGCTTATCTTCGCCAATTCCGGGGTACACGATAGGATCATTCAATTTCCGTTCATGCCGCGAGGCAGTAAACGGAGCGCGATTGCCTGCGGCATATTGCCGCATTTCAGACGAACGAGAGGACGGAAGCCTGTGCGTTACGCTTATGGATTTACCGGCGCACTGCTTGTTGGCGGTGCAGCAGTCTCCCTGGTCACGGGCGTGCCTGCGGGCGCACAGGTGGCCCAGAACGATGCGCAGCAGATACGCGCGATCGCACCGCTGGCCAATGCACCGACCAGCTTCGCCAGCCTGACCGAACAGCTCCAGCCGGCGGTGGTGAACATTTCCACCCGCCAGCGCGTGAAGCTGCCCAACAATCCGCTGGCCCAGATGTTCGGTCTGCCCGACAGCCCCCAGACGCGCGAAGCGCAGTCGCTGGGTTCGGGCTTCATCATCTCGGCCGACGGCTATGTGGTGACCAACAATCACGTGATCACGGCCGAAGGCCAGGGCGAGGTGGAATCGATCACCGTCACCATGCCCGATCGCTCGGAATATCCTGCCGAGCTGGTGGGCCGCGATGCCGCGTCCGACCTTGCGGTGCTCAAGATCAAGAGCACCAGGCCCCTGCCCTTCGTGAAGTTCGGCGATTCCAGCCGCGCGCGCGTGGGCGACTGGGTGATCGCGATCGGCAACCCGTTCGGCCTAGGCGGATCGGTGACGGCGGGCATCGTCTCGGCCGTGTACCGCAACACCGGATCGGGCGGCGCCTATGACCGCTACATCCAGACCGACGCGTCCATCAATCGCGGCAATTCCGGCGGCCCGATGTTCGACATGCAGGGCAATGTCATCGGGATCAACAATGCGATCTTCTCCCCGTCGGGCGGCAATATCGGCATCGGCTTCGCGATTCCGTCGGAAATCGCCGCACCGATCGTCGAGAAGCTGCGAGCCGGCCAGGAGATCGAGCGCGGCTATCTGGGCGTGCGTATCCAACCGTTGAACGAGGATATCGCGGATTCACTGGGTATCGCGCATAATCGCGGCGAGTTCATCCAAGGTGTCGAACCGGGCGGCGCGGCCGACAAAGCCGGGCTCAAGGCCGGCGACGTGATCATGAAGGTCAACGGCAAGGATGTGACGCCGGACCAGACGCTGTCCTATCTCGTCGCCAATCTGTCGCCGGGCACGCGGATCGCGCTCGACATCATCCGCGACGGCAAGCGCAGCACGGTATCCGCCACGGTGGGCCGCCGGCCGAGCGAGGAAGAGCTCGCCAAGCAGCAGATGTTCGATCCCGACGCGCAGAGCATGGAAGACGGTTCGCAGGGGGCGCAGCCCAGCGAGGGGCTGATCGAGAAGTCGCTCGGCGTGCAGGTGATCCCGCTTACGCCCGCGATCGCTCGCCAGCTCGGCGCGCAGGACGGCGTGCAGGGGGTGGTGATCACCGGCGTCGATCCCAGCGGCGATGCGGCTTCCAAGGGCCTGCAGCGCGGCGACATCGTTCTGTCGGCCAATTACAAGGCAGTGAAGCAGCCGGCCGATCTCGAAGCCGCGGTCAAGGAAGCCAAGACCGCCAAGCGCGAAGCCCTGCTGCTGCAGATCCAGCGCCGCGGACGCCCGGCGACCTACGTTCCGGTGCGTTTGCGCTGATCAGTCGAGTGCCTCCCTGTCGCGAAGCGATGGGGAGGGGGACCATGCGAAGCATGGTGGAGGGGGATCGCGTTCGGCACGCCCCCTCCGTCAGCCGCTACGCGGCTGCCACCTCCCCCAATGGGGGAGGATTTCTCGTTCACTCTCGATTCGGCGGCGGGATCGTGATCATCCGCGGACGCGGGCCATTGCCCGGCTCGCTTCCGCCCGGCTGCTGGCCACCGCCCTGCTGTCCGCCAGGCTGCTGCGGGGGCGGAGCGCCCTCGTCGGGGATCAGCCCGCCATCGGGCGGCAGGGCCGGGGAGCGTGGATCGGTCTGGCGGCTGGGGTCGATCAGATTGCCCTGATCGTCGACATAGTAATACTGGTCGGGATCGCCCATCAGATATTCGTCGTCCGGTTCGAGCTGCCATTCGGGCAGCTTGAGATCGGTGTCGAACTGCTCGACCGGACGCTTGGCCACGGCATAGCGCATATAGGACGCGAAAGCGCGCGCGGGTGCGGCGCCGCCTTGCAGGCCGTGCACCGCTTTCGCATCGTCGCGGCCCATCCACACGCCGGTGGTGATCCCGCTGGAGAAGCCCAGAAACCAGCCGTCCTTGTTGCTGCTGGTCGTCCCCGTCTTGCCCGCCACCGGGCGGCCGATCTGCGCGGCCTTGCCGGTGCCGATGTTGACCGCCGTCTGGAGGAGGTCGGTGATCCCCTTGGCCACGTGATCGGGCACGAGCTGGGACTGGCGCGCCTTTTCGTGCTGGTAGAGCACTTCGCCATCGGCGGTTGCGACCTTGGAAATGCCGTAGGGCTCGATCCCCATGCCGCCGGCGGACACCGCCGCGAAAGCGCGAACCATGTCGATCACGCGCACTTCCGAACTGCCCAGCACCATGGACGGCAGCGTCCTGATCGGCGTGGTGATGCCGAAGCGCCGCGCCATCGAGGCGACCGAGCCGAAACCGACATCATTGCCAAGCTGGGCCGCCACCGTGTTGATCGAATAGGCGAAAGCGGTGCGGATATCGATCTCGCCCACAAAGCGGCCGTTCGAATTGCGCGGGCTCCAGCCCTGGATCGTGACGGGCTCGTCCACCACGCGATCGTCCGGGATGTAGCCCGATTCCAGCGCCGCGAGATAAACGAACAGCTTCCATGCCGATCCCGGCTGGCGCATCGCATTGGTCGCGCGGTTGTAATTGCTGGTGACGTAATCCGTGCCGCCCACCATGGCGAGCACCGCCCCGTCGCGATCCATGCTGACCAGCGCACCCTGCGCGCCTTTGGGAGCATTGGCGGAGATCGCAGCGGTCGCCGCCTTCTGCATGCCGATGTCGAGCGTGGTCCACACTTCCAGCGGCTCGTCCGTCTCGGGCAGCAGCAGGTCAAGCTGCGGCAGCGCCCAGTCGGTGAAATAGCGGATCGAATTCTGTCCCGTCTCCGGTTTCAGCTTGACTGCGGAGACGTCGATATCCTCCGCCTCCCGTGCTTCGAGCACATCGTTGCGGCGCATCGTTTCCAAAACAACATTCGCCCGCGCGACGGCCGCCTTGGCATCGGCCGTCGGCGAATAGCGGGAAGGCGCTTTCACCAGTCCCGCGATAATCGCCGCTTCGGGCAGGCTCAGCGTCTTGGCCGAATGGCTGAAGAACTTGCGGCTGGCGGAATCCACGCCATAGGCGCCGCCGCCGAAATAGACCTTATTGAGATAGAGCTCGAGGATCTCGTTCTTGGAGAACTTCGCCTCCAGCGCCATCGCCAGGATCGCCTCGTTGATCTTGCGAGTGTAGCTGCGGCTGTTGTTGAGGAAGATGTTGCGCGCCAACTGCTGCGTGATGGTGGAGGTCGCCCGCGGGCCGCGTTCGTCCTTGAACGAGACGAACAGCGCGCGCGCAAGGCCGATCGGATCGATGCCGAAATGCGAATAGAATCGGCGGTCCTCCACCGAAACCATCGCATCCTTCATCACTTGCGGGATTTCGCTGAACGGCAGCCAGTCCCCCGGGCTGGGGCCGAGCGAGACGATCTCCGTCCCGTCCCGCGCGCGCACGACGATCGTCTGGCCGGCCTGCTGGCTCATCAGCTCGTCGAAGCTGGGCAGCGAGCGGGCCTTGAAAGCCACCGCCGTGCCCACCATGACCAGCATCAGCAGGAGGAAGAGCCCGCCCCAGATGAACAGCCGCCGCGTCCAGCGCTGGAGGAAGCCCCGCTTCGCGGGTCGGGAATCTTGCGAGCCGGTCTGCGGAGGCCCCCGCCGTCGTGCCATCTGGCTTAATCAACCTTTACCCTGGCGGGATACGCCCCGCTCGTTCACGGGACGGGTGCATAAATGATTTGTAACGCAGCGTGAACCGCGCGGCGGGACTTATCCCTTCGGTTCGAACGCGAGCGAGGCACTGTTCATGCAATAGCGCAGGCCGGTGGGCTGCGGTCCATCGGGAAACACATGCCCTAGATGGCTGTCGCATTTCGCACAGACCACTTCGGTCCGGACCATCCCGTGGGATGCATCGCGGTGCTCCTCCACCGCATCGCCGGAGATCGGCCGGTAGAAGCTCGGCCAGCCGGAACCGCTTTCATATTTGGTGTCGGACGTGAACAGCGGCGCGCCGCAGCCGGCGCAGCGATATTCGCCTTCGGCCTTGTTCTTCTCATGCTCGCCGGTGAAGGCCCGCTCGGTGCCGGCCTGGCGCAATATGTGATATTGCTCCGGCGTCAGCCGTTCGCGCCATTCGGCATCGGTGAGGTTCAGCTTGTCGGACATCGCTATCTCCTTTGCCCAGCAATATGGCGGATGACGCGCCGGGAACAAGCCCCGCGCGAGCAACGGTCAGGCATTCACATCCGCATAATGGCCGGGCGGCTGGATGGCGTCCATCCGTTCGGTCAGCAGCGGGCGGAAGCTGGGCCGGCTCTTGAACACGGAATACCAGCCGCGCGTCTGTTCGTGGCCGCTCCAGTCGATGCCGCCGAGATAGTCGGCGACCGAGATCTGCGACGCGGCGGCGAGATCGGCCAGGCTCAGCTGTGCGCCGGCCAGCCAGGGGCGATTGTCGATCAGGTAGTCGATATAGTCGAGATGCTCGTTCGCCATCCGCATCGCATCGCGCAGTGCGCGGGAATCGGGCGGCGCACGCAGGATACGCTTCTTCATCCGCTCGCTCAGCAGGGGCGCGGTGACGTCGCCGTAGAAATTCTCGTCGAACAGCGCGACCAGCCGGCGGATTTCAGCGCGATTGGCCGAAGTGCCGTTGATCATCGGGCTCTGCTCGACCGTTTCCTCGAAATATTCGCAGATCGCCCGGCTATCGACGAGAGTGAGGTTGCGGTCCGCATCGCGCAACACCGGCGTGCGGCCGGCCGGGTTCAGGTCGAGGAATTCGTCGCGCCCCTCCCACGGGTTTTCCCGCTGGAGCTCGTAGCTCACGCCCTTCTCGCTCAGCAGCAGGCGCACCTTGCGGCTGAAAGGACAGAGAGGGAACTGGAAGAGCTGCCACATCGGATCAGGTCATGCCGCAAGCATAGGGCCGCGTCCACAGGCGCGCGCGTAAATAGTGAGTGTAAAACGCTCTTTCCGGTCCGTCATCGCGATGCCGCCGGCCGAAACGATCCAGCGCCATTGCGCGCTACGCTCCGGATTGCCTCGTCGCCTACGCCCCCTCGCAATGACGAGAGGCTTCTAAAGCCCAGACGCGTCGAGCGAGAGCAGGCAGGCCGGCATCACCGCGTCGAGCATGGCCGGTGCGGAGAGATTCCTCGCTTCGGCCAGGAGCGCGGCCTGGACCTGTTCGCGCGTAAGCTTGGCTTCGTCCATCAGCTGCGCGGATGCGCGGACGAAGAATTCCTTCCCGCGCGGATCCATCGGCGGATAGCGCCGGGCATCCGGCCTGCCATCCGCCTGCTGGCGCGCGACGATCGCGAAAGCGGCGGAACAGCGCAGCATCGTACGCTGTTCGAGCGAGAGCTGTGGCTGGGCGATGGCCGGCACCGGCGCGAGAACGAGCGAGGCGAGAAGGCCGATAGGAAGGATTGTCCGGATCATCGGGCCGTTATAGCTTGCGGGCATGAACAACAGCAATCTCGGCTTGGCCACCGCCCTGCCCATCCCGGCCCGATGATCCTCGGGCTCGTTCTGGCCGGCGGCAAATCGAGCCGTTTCGGCAGCGACAAGGCGCTGGCGGAGTTTGACGGACATACGCTGCTCGCACGCGCGGTGGATACGCTGTCGGGCTATTGCGAATTCGTGGTCGTGGTCGGCCGTCAGACTGCGCCTGCGCCCTGCATCCCGGACTGGCCGCATCCCGATCTGGGCCCGCTGGGTGGGATCGCAGCGGGATTGCACCACGCGCTCGATGTCGGGTTCGAAAGCGTCCTGACCTGCGGGGTGGATTCACTGGAACTGCCGGACGATCTGGCCGGCATCCTCTCGCCCCCGCCCGCTTTCCTTGCCAGCCAGCCGGTGGTCGGCCACTGGCCCGCGACAGCGGCCGGCGAACTGGAAAAGATGCTCACCGAAACGGAGGATCGTTCCGTCTTCGCCTTCTGCAGACGTATCGGCGCACGGCCGGTGGAAATCGCGGTGCCGCCGGCCAATATCAACACGCCGGGCGATCTCGCGGCGGCGGTTACCAGGCGCGAGCGAGGCTGACCATGCGAGAAGGCCGGCCCGGATGCCTCCGAACCGGCCCTTTCTTCAATCCGGCGTAACGATCAGAAGGCGAACTTGATCGTGCCGCCCCAGGTGCGCGGATCGCCCACGGTGCCGGCGATCAGGCCGGTATTGCCGGGCGCGACCTGCAGCAGGTCGATATACTTCTTGTCGAATGCGTTGCGCACCCAGCCGAAGACATCGAACCCATCGCCGCGGAAGCCGGCGCGGAAGTTGGCGATCGCATAGCCCTCGACCTTGGTGTAGATCGACGGCGAGGCGTTTGAGTTCCAATCCGAGCGATAGCTGCCGTCGAAGCCCAGATAGACTTGGCCTTCCTTGGCGAGCAGAGTGACCGGCGCATTGACTTCCGCACCAATCGAGAAGGCCCATTTCGACACGCCGGGCAGGCGCTGGCCCGAAATGTCGCACTGACGTGGGCTGAGCGCGCCGGGAACGCCGGGCTGGGAATA
>CAMLQG010000045.1 GCA_946482075.1 uncultured Erythrobacteraceae bacterium | reverse complement strand
AGATCTCGTCCTGCGCGATAAAGGTCGGTTCGGGGACGCCGGAGGCGGGGGAGGGGGCGAGGGTGCTCATACGGTCAGTCCTCTCCCGGCAAGTTCGTCGGACGCTTCCTCGAAGCGGTTGATGAAAGTCATGCGCGTATCGAGCGGCTGGGACTGATCGGACGCCACCGCGCCCAGCTGCGAATCCCGGCCGCGGGTAGCGAAATAGGCATCGGCCGTGGCGTCATCGACCGGCACCAGCCGGCCTTCGATGCGGATCTGGCGGCGCAGCGACTTCCAGTGGAACAGGAGCGCCGCATGGGGGTTCGTCGCGATTTCCCGGCCCTTGCGGCTCAGCACGTTGGTATAGAACACGAAGCCCTCCGGCCCGTGGCCCTTCAGCAGCACCATGCGCACCGACGGTTCGCCGCCGGGCGTGGCGGTAGCGAGCGCCATCGCATTGGAATCGTTGGGCTCGCTCTCGCGGGCTTCGCCATACCATGATTCGAACAAGGCGAAGGGATCGCCATGGGGAATGGCATCGGCGGCCTGTTCAGCTTGCATCGCACTTTCCTGTCCAAATAGAGGCCCGGTTGACACAGTTGACACTGTCCAGGGCAAGGATCGCGCCGCCTCTCCCGGACGGCTGCCGGACGCCTTGGCAAGTTGGGCAAGAAAGTAGGCGCTGCAGCTCATCACCAACCCGTAACTCCGCATTTACAAGTAGGAAAGCCCGCGCTTGCCGATGGAAGCGCAACCGTTCTTGCACGCAAGCGGGGCCCATCCTAGCTATGGCGCATGGCTGACCCCTATTCGACCCTGGGCGTAGCGCGTGGCGCGAGCGAGAAGGACATCAAATCCGCCTATCGCAAGCTCGCCAAGGAGCTTCATCCCGACCGCAACAAGGACAATCCCAAGGCCGCGGAACGCTTCTCCGACGTGACGCGGGCCTATGATCTCCTGTCCGACAAGGACAAGCGCGCCCAGTTCGACCGGGGCGAGATCGATGCGGACGGCAATCCGGCCATGCCGTTTGGCGGCGGCGGCTTCGGAGGCGGCGGAGGGTTCCGCGGTGGTCCCGGTGGCGGATTTGGCGGGTCCGAGAACATCGATGTCGGCGATATCTTCGAAGGGCTGTTCGGCGGCATGGGCGGCCGGCGCGGCGGGGGCGGCGGCTTCAGAGACGGGTTCGGACAAGGCGGCTTCGGCGGCCAGCAACGTGCCGCCCCGCGGGGCGCGAACGTCGAATATCGCCTGAAAGTCCCCTTCATCGACGCGGCCACGCGCAAGGATCAGCGCATCACGCTGGCCGACGGCAAGACGATCGATCTCAAGCTCCCGGCGGGCCTCGAAGACGGCACGCAGATGCGCCTCAAGGGCAAGGGAGAACAGGGGCCGGGCGGCGCGGGCGATGCGCTGGTCACGATCACGGTCGATCGCCACGCCTTCTACAGACGCGACGGCAATGACGTCCGGCTCGACCTGCCGATCACGCTCGACGAGGCGGTCGGCGGCGCCAAGGTGAAAGTGCCGACAGTGGAAGGCCCGGTGATGCTGACAGTCGCGCCGGGCAGCGGATCGGGCAAGGTGCTGCGCCTCAAGGGGCGGGGCTTCAGCGCCAAGGACGGCACGCGCGGCGACCAGCTGGTGACGCTGCAGATCGATCTTCCCGCAGGTGACCAGGAACTTGCCAAGCGGCTCGAGGGTTGGCGCGATACGCGCGATCTTCGCGGCCGTTTGGGAGTCTGATGGCGGACAAGACAGCAACCGAAGCGATCGCAGACGCGGTGGCAGCGCCGGATCCGCCGCTTGTCGCCGATTACACGCCGGAAACCCGGCGCCTGGAAGCCAGGCGCCGGGCGCGCTTCGGCGATCGCGTGCGCGAGGAGATCGGCCCCGGCACGCGCTTCTTCCAGGTGGTCAAACGCGTTCTGGTGGGCGCATGGAACGACGGCTTCATCCATGCCGGCAATCTCGCTTATATGGCGATGCTGGCGATCTTCCCCTTCTTCATCCTCGGAGCCGCGGTCTTCTCCCTGATCGGGGAGGAGAACGATCGCGCCGCATCGATCATCGCGGTGGTGTCCGCCATGCCGCCCGTCGTCGGCAATGTGATCGAGCCGGTGGCGCGCAAGGTTATCGAGACGCGCAGCGGGCTGCTGCTCTGGGTCGGAGCGCTGTTCGCGTTGTGGACCGTGGGCAGCCTGGTGGAGACCATCCGCGACCTGCTGCGCCGCGCATACGGCACGGCCCATACGCAGAGCTTTCTGCGCAGCCGCCTGTTCTCCAGCGGCGTGATCGTGGGCGCGGTGGTCCTTCTCCTGCTGTCGCTGATCGCGCAAGTGCTGATCGGCGCGGCGCAGGAAGTGATCGATGCCTGGTTCCCGCAATTGAACGACTGGCTTTCGGGCCTCGCCCTGTCGCGGGTGGTCCCGGCCTTCGGCCTGTTCGGATCGCTCTATCTCCTGTTCCTGACGCTGACCCCGTCGCGCTACCGCAAGCGCTGCTATCCCAAATGGCCTGGCGCATTGCTGGTGACGCTGTGGTGGGTGGGCGTGACAGTGGCGCTGCCACCGCTGCTGCGCAGCGTATTCTCCTACGATCTCACCTATGGCAGCCTCGCAGGCATGATGATCGCGCTTTTCTTTTTCTGGCTGGTAGGCTTAGGGATGGTCATCGGCGCGGAGCTCAACGCCGCTCTTGCCGAACCGGAGAATGAGGAAGATTTCGTGGGCCAGGCCGACAATCGCGAACGCGCGAGGCTGGCCCCGAACGGAAAAGAGGGAAGTGCTGCGGAATGAGTGGTTTGATGGCGGGCAAGCGTGGCCTGATCATGGGCCTCGCCAATGACAAGTCGCTGGCCTGGGGTATCGCCCAGAAACTGAGCGAGCATGGCGCGGAACTGGCCTTCTCCTATCAGGGCGAAGCGCTGGAGAAGCGGGTGAGGCCGCTGGCGGAAAGCCTCGGCTCCGACCTCCTGATCGATTGCGACGTGTCCGACATGGCTGCGCTCGACGCATCCTTCGAGACGCTGAAGCAGCGCTGGGGCACGCTGGACTTCGTGGTCCATGCGATCGGCTTCTCCGACAAGAACGAGCTGCGCGGGAAGTTCGTCGATACCAGCCTCGACAATTTCCTGATGACGATGAACATCTCGGCCTACAGCCTGGTCGCGGTAACGAAGCGGGCGCGCGAGATGATGCCCGAGGGCGGCTCGATCCTGACGCTGACCTATTACGGCGCGGAAAAGGTGATCCCGCACTACAACGTCATGGGCGTCGCCAAATCCGCGCTGGAAGCGAGCGTGCGCTATCTCGCCAACGATCTCGGCCCGGACAATATCCGCGTGAACGGGGTTTCGGCGGGCCCGATCAAGACGCTGGCCGCCAGTGGGATCGGCGATTTCCGCTACATCCTGAAATGGAACGAACTGAACGCGCCGCTGCGCCGCAACGTCACGATCGACGATGTCGGCGGCGCCGGTCTCTATCTTCTGTCCGACCTGTCTTCGGGCGTGACGGGCGAGATCCACTATGTCGATGGCGGCTACAACATTGTCGGCATGAAGCAGGAAGACGCGCCGGACATCTCGCTGGTCTGAGCTTTCGTCGCAGGTGGTTGTCGGGCGGGTCGTTCGTGTTATGTTCCGATCCTCGAATCGAGAGGAGATGGACGATGCGTACGGGTGGATGCCAATGCGGCGCGGTACGATATGAGGCGGAAGGCGATCCGCTCCACCATGCGCTGTGCCATTGCGCGGATTGCCGTGCCTCTTCCGGCGCGCCGGCGGTCGGCTGGATCGCCTTTCCACAAGACAAGGTCCGCCTGACAAGCGGCGCCACCAGGCTCTATGAGGGGCGCGACGGGGCAAAGCGGCAGTTCTGCCCGGACTGCGGCACGGGGCTGATCTATGCGAACGAGGGAATGCTGCCCGGCATCATCGATATCCAATCGTCCACGCTGGACGAGGAAGAAGCGCCCGGCGCGCAGATCCAGTGCGCCGAGCGGCTGAACTGGATGACGAGGCTAAACGAGTTGCCGGAATTCGAGCGTTATCCGGGCATGTAGTTTTTTCCGTCACCCCAGCGAAGGCTGGGGTCTCAGGCCTTCGTGACCAGGAGAGCGATGCCAGCCTGCGCTGGCATGACGATCGGGGCTTACCCCGCCTTGCGCAACCCATCCTTGGTGTCCTGCGCCGCCGGCTGGTCCGGCCAGATGCCGCGCGTATCGTAGACCGTCTTGGCCGCGCGTTCGGCCAGCGGGACCGATCTGAACACGTCGTGGTCCACCAGCACGATCAGGATCTCGCATTCCTCCAGCGCGGTATCGATATCGATCAGCGTGGCGCCGGTATCGGTGAATTCGATCGGCAGCGTCTCGGCATAGGGTTCCACGACGCGGATCCGCTCGCCGAAACGGCGGGCCAGCGTGGCGGCCACCAGCCGCGCCGGGCTTTCGCGGAAATCGTCGATATTCGCCTTGAAGGCGAGGCCGAGGCAGGCGACACGGGCACGCGGCGATGCTTCGACGAGCTTTTCGGCCTGCGCGATCACATGATGGATCTTGCCGTCGTTCACGCCGCGCGCCGTGCGGATCAGCGGCGTCTGTTCCGGCGCGCCGTGGACGATGAACCACGGGTCCACCGCGATGCAATGCCCGCCGACGCCCGGGCCGGGCTGGAGGATGTTGACGCGCGGATGACGGTTGGCGAGGCGGATGACTTCCCACACATCCATGCCCATCGCGTCGCACACTATCGAGAGCTCGTTGGCGAAAGCGATGTTGGTGTCGCGATAGGCGTTCTCGACCAGCTTGGTCATTTCCGCGGAGCGTGCATCGGTGGTGACGCAGGTGCCGCGCACGAAGCGCTTGTAGAAGGCGAGCGCCTTCCTCGCGCAGCGCGGACTGATCCCGCCGATCGAACGATCATTATTGGTCAGCTCTTCCAGAATGCGGCCGGGCAGCACGCGTTCCGGGCAATAGGCGATCGCGACGTCCGGCGTTTCCGACGTCAGCCCCGGCAGCTTCAGGTCGGGCCGCGCCCGGGCGATCATGTCGCGCATCTGCTCGGTCGTGCCGACGGGCGAGGTGGATTCGAGAATCACCGTGTCGCCCGCCTTCAGCACCTTGGCCACGGCCGACGCGGCGGACAGCACATAGGAGATGTCGGGCGTGTGGTGCCCGTCCTTCTCGAACGGAGTCGGCACCGCGATCACGAAGACATCGGCGGGCGCGATGTCGGTCGAGGCGCGCAGGAATCCGCGCTGGACCACGCCATGGACCAGGCCGTCGAGATCGACTTCCTCGATATGGATTTCGCCGCGATTGATCGTGTCGACTACCGATTGCGTCACATCGACGCCCAGCACTTTCATGCCGCTGCGGGCAATGATCGCCGCTGTCGGCAATCCGATATAGCCAAGGCCGACGACACAGACTTCGGGCAGGGATTCACCGCGCATGGATAGCTTTCTCCGATTGGCTCGATGCCCGTTTCGCGTGCTCAGGTAAAAATAGCGGTAACACTGCTTGCTTGCACGCGGTCCGTCCCGAAATGGGTCAGCCGGCGAGAAGGTCCACGATTCGCACCGCGCTCTGCCCGTCGCCGAAGGGATTATGCGCTCGCGCCATCGCGGCATAAGCGGCGGGATCGTCGAGCAGGCGCGACGCTTCCGCCACGATACGATCCGCATCGGTGCCGACGAGGCGCGCCGTGCCGGCGATCACGCCTTCGGGCCGCTCGGTCGTCTCGCGCATGACGAGCACCGGCTTACCCAGCGCCGGCGCTTCTTCCTGCACGCCGCCGCTATCGGTCAGCATCAGGTGGCAGATATCGAGCAGGCGGGCGAAATGCGGATAGTCCAGCGGCTCGATCAGCGCGACATTGGGCAGCCCGCCGAGCGCGCCCTCCATCACCTTGCGGACATTGGGATTGGGATGGACGGGGAAGATCAGCGCGACGTCCTCCCGCTCGGCGAGCTTGCGGATCGCCTGTGCGATCGCTTCCAGCCCGCCGCCGAAATTCTCGCGCCGATGGCTGGTGACACCGATGATCCGCTTGCCGGCGAAGCGCGCTTCGAGTTCCGCCAGGCCCTGCGCCAGCTCGGGCCGTTCCGCGATGATGCGCGTCACCCATTGCAGCGCGTCGATCACCGTGTTGCCGGTGACATGGATCGTCGCGGGATCGACATTCTCGCGCTTCAGCGCGTCCGCCGCCGTCTCGGTCGGCGCGAAATGAAGCGCGGCCATGGTGCCGATGACCTTGCGGTTGATCTCTTCCGGCCAGGGATGGTGGATATTGCCGCTGCGCAGGCCTGCTTCGACATGGGCCACCGGGATCTTGCGGTAATAGGCGGCCAAGGCACCCGTCATCGCCGTCGCCGTATCGCCCTGCACCACCACCCAGTCGGGCTTCTCCTCGTCCATCACCCGGCCGAGACCGGTCAGGAGGCGTGCGGTGAGTTCGTCCAGCGTCTGGTCGGGCCGCATGATTGCGAGATCGTGATGCGGGGCGACGCCCGCTATCTCCAGCACCTGGTCCAGCATGCCGCGATGCTGCCCCGACACGCAGACGCGCGACGCGAACCGTCCATCCGCTTCGAGCGCATGGACCAGGGGGAAAAGCTTGATCGCTTCGGGCCGTGTGCCGAAAACGGTGAGGACGCGCGTTTGACCTGACATGGCCATGGCCTTAGCGCCGATTGGTTAAAGGGCAGTTTGCCGTGTGGCGGCTCGCCTGCCCAAAATCACTGGCCCGGAGCGGGCGGCGCGGTTTCCGGCGGAGCAGTACCGGCAGCCTTGGCCGCTTCTTCCTCTTCCGCCCGCTTGCGCGCATCATATTCTGCTTCCGCCTGTTCGACGCGCTTCTGCTGCTCGGCGGCATCGGCATCGATCGTCGACAGGCGCTTCTCGCGCTCCTTCTGGATCAACTCGCCGAACTTCGCGGACGCCGCGCCGTCCTTCTCGGCATAGGCCTGCTTGATCAGCTTGTTGGTGCAACCGAACTCGCCCCCCATGCCGACGGGCGAGCAGGAATTGATGCCATCCTTGCCCACCGTCTCGTAAGCAAGCACGCGCTGGGTCCAGGCTTCGTTCTGCGGGCCTTCGGTGCCACGCAGATCCTCCGGAATGCGATAGCGCTCGCTTTCTTCCTTGCGCGCGCAGACGGTGATCTCGTCGCCGGTGGAAGGCGGGCATTCGTCATCGCCATAGATGATCAGCTGGTTGATCCGGTAATCCGCATCCTGCGCGGCGGCAGGAGCCGGGAAGCCGATAGCGGCAGAAGCAGCGATGAGAGTGACTGCGATCACGCGATACATGGTCTTGTCTCCACGAGAGAGGCTTCTGTCTTTTCCCAGATAGGGGAACCGGCAGTGAATTGAAGATGAAGCGCTGGCGAAAGCAAGTCGTTCCTCGTCATATGCGCTCGGAAAGACGGATGGCGAGGCGGCATCCCAGGCGGATCGCGCCGGACAGCAGCGGATAAGCGGGCGCGCGTTCCGCGCCCGCTGCCAGCGCGGCGGCGCGATGGGCACGCTCTTCGGTGCGGAACTCCTCCACCATGCCGGCCAGTTCGGGATCGGTTCCGTCCTCCAGCCGATCGAGCTGCCTGGTGTAATGCCGGTCGATCTCTTCCTCGACCGCGGCGGTGCAGGCCATCGCCGCTTCCGGACCGATCAGCGCGGTGGCCGCGCCCAGCGCGAAACCGGCGGCAGACCAGACCGGGGCGAGCGCCGTGGGGCGCACGCCGCGCCGCGCCATCAGCGCATCGAAGCGCCGGCGATGCTCATCCTCCTGCCGCGCCATGCCGGCGATCTCGGAAGCATGCGGCCCCCGGCTGCCGAGCACGGCGAGCTGGCCGGCATAGATCCGCGTCGCGCCGAATTCGCCCGCCTGGTCCACCCGGATCATGCGTGCGCGTTCCGCTTCGCTCGGCACCCCTTCACTCATACACTTTCGCCCATGCCGTACGCTTCGCCAGCAATCCGAAGATCACGATAGCGGCAATCGTGGAAATCAGGAAATTCCACCCGGCGAGCGAGATGCCGAACAGGCTCCACTGCACTTCGTTGCAGGAGACGAGCGGCGCATTCATGATCGCTTCGAGCGGATCGCCACCGGAATTGCCCACGCCGCTGCACGCGGTCAGCCCTTCCCACCAGCCATATTCGACGCCGGCATGGAACCCGCCGATCAGCCCGGAAGCGAGGATCGACAGGCCCGCCAGCGCTACCCAGAAACGCGGCCGCGCCACGAGAAAAGCCAGCAATGCCAGAGCCAGCGCCGCGAAATGGGGATAACGCTGCCACCAGCACATCTCGCAAGGGAACAGGCCGAAGCCGTACTGGCCGATATAGGCGCCGCCCAGCAGCAGCGCCGGCACCAGCAGCGCGAGCAGCCGCGCGCGCGTAATCGCCCCGCCATTCATGCGTCAGTTGCGCTTGGCCGCGGCCAGCTTGGTGCCGCCAGCCTTGCGCAGCGTGTCCAGCGCGTAGGTCATCTGGAAATCGGTGACGCCCTTGGCCTTCAATTCTTCCGGCGTGGCCGAGAAACGGGGGTCCTGCTGCTTGTCGGTCTCGAGCATCTTGTCGTCGAGATCGACTTCGTTGACGAGGTGTCCGCGCAGGTCGGATTCGCGCCAGCGCAGCTTGGCCCGCTTGGCGAGATCGGGATCGGACAGCTGCGGCACCTGGATGTCCGGCGTGATGCCGCCTTCCTGCACCGATTTGCCCGATGGCGTGTAGTAGCGCGCGGTGGTGAGCTTCAAGGCGCTGTCCTTGGTCAGCGGCAGCAGCGTCTGCACGCTGCCCTTGCCGAAGCTCTGCTCCCCCATGATCAGCGCGCGATGATGATCCTGCAGCGCGCCAGCGACGATCTCGGAGGCCGAAGCGCTGCCCGCATCGATCAGCACGACCATCGGGATGCCGGCGGCGGCATCGCCCGGATAGACCGTCTCCGAATTGTAGAACATGTTCTCGCGCTTCACGCGCCCGCGCTGTGAGACGATCTGGCCATCCGCAATGAACAGGTCGGAAAGCGCCACGGCCTCGTCCAGCGAACCGCCCGGATTCGATCGCAGATCGAGCAGCAGGCCCGCGACCTGCCCGCCCGCCTGCTTGTTCAGCGCTTTCAGCGCGTCCTTCACGTCCTTGCCGACATCGCGAGAGAATTCGTTGACGGTGATCACCCCGATCTTGCCGGGCTCGAGCTTGTAGGTGACCGGTTCCAGTTCGATCACGCCGCGCACCACGGTGACGTCGAACGGATCGGCGCGGCCCTGGCGGAAGACGGTGAGGCGGATGCTGGTGCCCGCTTCGCCCCGCATCTTCTGCACCGCTTCATCGAGGTCGAGGCCGAAGATCAGCTTGCCGTCGAGATGGGTGATGAAGTCCCCAGCCTTCAGCCCCGCCTTTTCCGCCGGGCTGCCGCGCATCGGCGAGATCACCTTGACCGCGTCGTCCTCCTTGGTGACGGACAGGCCGAGGCCCTGGTAATTGCCGTCGATCAGCGTGTTCAGCCGCTGCAGCGAAGCGCCGTCGAGATAGGCGGAATGCGGATCGAGCGCGGCCAGCATGCCGTCGATCGCGCCTTTGATGAGGACTTCGTCGTCCACTTCCTCGACATAGCTCGCCTTGATCCGCTGATAGGTAGCGAAAAGCTTGCCGAACTGCGGCGAGGAACGACCGTCCACGGCGGCGAGACCGGCGGTCGTGACCGGCAGGAGGGCCACGGTCGTGACCAGCGCGAGCGAACGGAAAAAGGGGGCTTTCTTCATGCGCCGCTTTTATCCTCTCGCCCGGCTTAACGCCAGATGAGGATTGGGCTTCCTTGGTCCTCCCCGTGCCGCAGGCATGGGGAGGTGGCAGCCGCATGGGCAGGGAGGATCTTCAGCCCAGGAATTCCAGCGGATTCACCGGCTCGCCATCCCGCCGCAGTTCCAGCGTCACCGCGGGCCGCGCCGCGCCCGCCACGCCGAGCGGCGATCCGCCCACCAGCCGGTCGCCCACCTGCACGTCCACCCGGGCGAGCCCGGTGACGAGGCTGGTCCAGCCGCCATCATGTTCCACGATCACGATCTGGCCATAGCCGCGATAGGGGCCGGCGAAAGCGACTCGCCCCTGCCCCGGCGCCACCACCTGCGCGCCGGCCCGCGGCGCCAGCGTCAGCCCTTCGCTGCGCGTACCCGAGGCCGCGACCACGCCGAAGCCGGCCACCGTGCGTCCATCCACCGGCAGCTGATAGCCGGCTGGCGGCGCCGCGGCGGCAGGCGGCGCGCCGAACGCAGCCGCATCTGCCACTTGCGAGCGGGAAGGCTGCGGCGGCCGGATGATCGGGCCCGGCAGGGCTGCAAGGTCGCGCCGCAGACCTGCCGCGACATCCAGCTTGCCGACCAGCGCATCGAGATCGCGCGCTTCTTCCGCGAGCGCCAGAGCGCGCTCGGATTCGCGCGCCGCCGTGCCGCTGGCTTCGCGCGAGGCCAGCCGCTGGCGCGTTTCGAGCCCGGCGAGCGCCTTGCGCCTGCCGAGCAGTTCCTTCTCCCCCTCGCGCAGGACGGCAAGCGCCTCGTGCGCCTCGTCGCGCAGCGCGCGACCATGGCTGATTTCACCGCGCAGGGCGGCCGTGCGCTGTTCCACCTGCGGGATCGCGGTGGACAGCATGGCACGCAGATAGACCATTTCGCGCACCGAACCCGGCCGCAGCACCGAAAGCGTCAGCGGCCGGCGGGAGAATTTCTGCAAGGCCGCGGTCAAGCGGACGAGCGGGGCCTGCTTGCGGGCAAGCCTGGCGCGCAGAATCTCGCGCTGCCGTTCGATCAGCGCCAGCCGCGCTTCGCCCGCCGCGATCCCCGCTTCGGATTGCTGGATGCGCGCCGCGAGCGCGGCCGCCTGGCTCACCGTCTTTTCCACCGCCTCGGTCGAGCGCGCGGCCTGGCGTTCTAGCGCAGCGGCGCGCGCCTCTGCCGCGCGATGGGCGCTCAGCGCTTGGCGCAGCGCCGTGCGCGTCTGGCCCGCCTCGGTATAGTCCGCGCTTTGGAACTGGGCCGAAACCGCTGTCGCAAGCACCCCGCCCAAGCCCGGAAAGGCGAGGAGAAAGAACCAGTTGCGTGCACGAATCCTCATGACGTCATCCTGCCCGATGATAGGGATGGCCGGCAAGGATCGAGGTCGCGCGATAGAGCTGTTCGACCAGCATCGCGCGCGCCAGCAGATGCGGCCAGGTCGCCGTGCCGAAGGCCAGCAGCAGGTCCGCCTTCTCGCGCGCCTCTTCGCCATGCCCATCCGCTGCACCGATCAGGAACCGCACCTCGCGCATGCCTTCGTCGCGCCAGCGGCCCAGCAGGCCGGCCAGATCTTCCGAGGAAAGCTGCCTGCCCCTCTCATCGAGCAGGATGGTGCGGGATTGCGGCAAGGCCGGCGGCGCCGTTCCGCCGGTATCGGGCAGCTCGGTCATCGCGAAAGGCCAGGTGATGCGCCTGGCGTAGCGCGCGACCAGCTCCGCCTCGGGCGAGCGGCCGATCTTGCCGCGAGCGATGACGTGGAGCTTCATGCGCCGTCCATTACCCCCTCATAGACCGGCGGGAACAGCCTTTCCGACGCGCGGCCGCAATGCCCCGCCGCACGCCATGCTATCCTCTCTCGCCCCCTCTTCCGGGGGACGAATGCCTTCAGGCCTGCCCGGCAGCCGCCACCGGCGTGACGTCACCGAAATTCCACATCCGCTCAAGATTGTAGAAGCTGCGGACTTCCGGCCGGAACAGATGGACGACAATGTCGCCCGCATCGATCAGCACCCAGTCGGCCGCAGGCAGGCCTTCCACGCGCGGCGAACCGAAGCGCGCCTGCTTGATGCGTTCCGCCAGCTTCTGCGCCATCGCCGCGACCTGCCGGGTGGACCGGCCCGACGCGATCACCATGTGGTCGGCGATGCTCGATTTGCCCTGGAGCGGAATGGAGATGACGTCCTGGGCCTGGTCGTCATCCAATGACTGGAGGACGAGTTCGTGCAGGGAGCCCGTTTCCGGGTCATGTCCGGCGGATGCGACGGCATCGCCGGGAAGGCTGCCGGCCGAGGCCGGCGTGGTCTGCGCCTGATTCATCGCAGCTTGGTATGCTCCTGTATGGGGTAGGGAAGAGCGAGGCCGGAAACGCGCCTCATGCGCGATCCGCCCTGGGTTCGGAGAGGATGAGATCATGCGTCAGCTGGTCCCGGGGCGATGCGCCGGTGTGGCGGGCGGCCCAGCCAGTATCCGCGCGACGGATTTCCGTCGCAGAACGCGGATCGGGATCGAAACGCAAATCAATCAGCGCCGGTGCGCTCCATTTACCCCGTTTATCAAATCCGGCTGCGTCGATCCGATATCGCCGCAGCCAGGCCATCGCGGGGCTCGCGAGGGCAGCGCCATCATAACCCGGCCGGGCAATGACCGCAATCGGCATTGTCCGCGCGATGCCGCGCCAGTCCTTCCAGCGATGGAACTGGGCGAGATTGTCCGAGCCCATCAGCCACACGAAACGTCGCCCCGGCCAGCGCCGCCGGATGGCGCGCAACGTATCGACCGTGAAGCGCGTGTCGAATTGCCGTTCCACCGCCGTCACGCGGATCGGCGCGCGCCGGGCCTGGGCGCGGGCAGAGCGGAAACGCGCCGCCAGCGGGGCCATGCCCTGCCCCGTTTTCAGCGGATTGCCCGGCGACACGAGCCACCAGACCTCATCGAGGCCCAGCGCCGCGCAGGCGAACAGGCTGATCCGCCGATGGCCGCCATGGGCGGGATTGAAGCTTCCGCCCAGCAGCCCGATGCGCGGCCCGCGCCTGCTCATGGCCTCGGTCGGGGCCGCGTCAGGGCCGCAGCTGGCCGCTGCCGCGCACCTGCCACTTGTAGGTGGTCAGCCCTTCCAACGCGACAGGGCCGCGCGCGTGCAGGCGGCCGGTGGCGATGCCGATTTCCGCGCCGAGGCCGAATTCGCCGCCATCGGCGAATTGCGAGGAGGCGTTGACCATCACGATGGCGCTGTCGACTTCGTCGAGGAAACGTTCGGCGACCTTGTCGTCCGACGTCACGATGGCATCGGTGTGGTTCGAACTGTGCCGCGCGATGTGGTCGAGCGCTTCGTCCAGCCCGTCCACCACGGCGACCGACAGGATCGCATCGAGATATTCGGTGTCCCAGTCATTCGCGCCGGCTGGCAGGATGCGCTTGTCGAGCGCCTGCGCCCGCCCATCGCCGCGCACTTCGCAACCGCCATCGATCAGGTCGGCGACGATCCGCCCGGAAGCGGGGAAGGCAGCGTCGAGCAGCAGCGTTTCCATCGCCCCGCAAATGCCGGTGCGGCGCAGCTTGGCATTGTGGACGATGCCCAGCGCCATGTCCGGATCGGCCGCGGAATGGACATAGGTGTGGCAGATGCCGTCGAGATGGGCGAGCACGGGCACGCGCGCATCGGCCTGGACGCGCGCCACCAGGCTCTTGCCGCCGCGCGGCACGATCATGTCGATGAGGCCTGCGGCCGTCAGCATCGCGCCCACTGCCGCACGGTCCTGTGTGGGCATGAGCTGCACCGCATCGGCGGGCACGCCGCTTTCCTCCAGCCCTTTCACCAGCGCCGCATGGATCGCGCGGTTGGAATGGACCGCCTCGCTCCCGCCGCGCAGCAGCACGGCATTGCCGGCCCGCACACACAGCGCGGCCGCATCGGCCGTCACGTTCGGACGGCTTTCATAGATGATGCCGATGAGCCCGATCGGCACGCGCACGCGCGACAGGCGCATGCCGTTGGGCCGCACGGTCTCGTCGATCACCTGGCCTACCGGATCGGCAAGAGCGGCCACCGCTTCCACCGCGTCGGCGACCCCTGCCAGCCGCTGGGGATCGAGCCGCAGGCGATCGAGCATCGCGCCGGTAAGCCCGTTCGCTTCGCCCGCCGCGATATCCTTGGCATTGGCATGCAGTACTGCATTTTCCGCATCGCGCAGCGCCTGTGCGGCCTTGCGGAGCGCGGCGGCGCGCGCCTCGTCGCTCATCCGCGCGAGGACGCGTTGCGCGGCGCGGCCGGCGCGGGCAAGCTTTTCGACCAGCTGTTCGGGCGTCTCGGCGGGCGCGATGCGTGCTTCTGCGGACATGATGGCGCGCGGCCTAGCATTTCCGCGACGAATTGTCAGGCCATGATTCTTATGTCCCCGAATCACTTTTCCTTGCGGGAAAGCGGGGACGGAACCGTCTTTGCCGTCGCGCGTTGTTGCGCGCTCAACGGTTCATCGCGCGACTCCCTCCTTTCGACCGGTCCCATTGTGGGATTGTTGGATCACCGCTGCCGCCCGTGTTACCCGCCCGCCGGTTTCAAAAAGATCGGGACGGGATTACGTCTTGCAGAAATTGTCATTCGGGGGCTTCCGGGACCGCCTGCTACAGTGGTTCCCGGATCGCGAGTTCTTCATGCGCTCGCAAGGCCAGGTCCGATTCATCAAGATCTCGTCCAAGGTCCAGATCACGGCAGCGGCCATCCTCGCGACGGCTCTCCTGGTATGGGTCGGCAGCATGGCCGCGATGGCCGTTCTCCAGTTCACCGGCACGTCCGACCGCTTCGCGCTGCTGGAACGCGAAGCCAAGGTCGCCTCGGCCGAAAGTCGCGTTTCCGCCTATCGCAACGACATCAATGGGATTGCGGACGATCTGAAGCGCCGCCAGGAATTCATCGAGGAAATGGTCGACAGCCTGCCCGCCGACATGCGGGACGGCGAAACGGTGAGCGACAGCTCGAGCGAGGCGGAAAAGACGGTCTCCAAGGTTTCCGCAAACCTGCCCGAAGCCGGCGCGCTGGCCCAGATCGAAGCGCGCCAGCTCGCTTTCGTCGAACGGCTGACCCGCTATGCCGACCGGCGCGCCCAGCGCGCGACGGCCGCCATCCGCAGCCTCGGCCTCGATCCGCGCGGCATGATGCGCCTCGCCCGCGACGCACAGGGTGGTCCGTTGCTCAAGCTCTCCACGTCGAGCGACGGCTCGCTCGACCCGCGCTTCGAACGGCTCGGGGTCAGCCTCGCGCGAATGGATGCACTGGAACGCGGGCTCGAAGGGATCCCGCAGGTCCTGCCCGCCAGCCTCAAGATGATATCCTCGGGCTTCGGCTATCGCCGCGATCCGTTCGACGGGTCCGCCGCGATGCATGCCGGGCTCGATTTCCGCGGGCCGATCGGCGCCCCGGTCTATGCCGCAGCCAAGGGGAAGGTCAGCTTCGCCGGCACGCGTTCCGGCTATGGCAATTGCCTGGAGATCAGCCATGGTAACGGTTTGATGACTCGTTACGCCCATATGTCCGCATTCCGGGCGAAGGTCGGCCAGGAAGTCGAAGCCGGCGACATCGTCGGCGCGATCGGCAGCACCGGCCGTTCGACCGGGCCGCATCTTCACTTCGAAGTGCGGATCAATGATCGCGCGGTGAACCCGCGCCCGTTTCTGGAGGCCGCACCCCATGTTCTCGAAGAAGCCCGCGGAACAGCCGCGCCTCGCGATAACTAGCCCGGTGGCCGCTTCTTCCACCTTCTCCGTCATCGGCGCCGACGTCACGATCAGGGGCGATGTCCATGCGTCCGCCGATCTCCATGTCGACGGCCGGATCGAAGGCGATCTCACCTGCGCCTCGCTGGTCCAGGGCGAAGCCAGCGTGATCGTCGGTTCGATCGTGGCGGAAAGCGCCCGCCTCGCCGGCGAAGTGCGCGGATCGATCTCGGCACGCGAACTGGTGATCCTGCGCAGCGCACGCGTTGAAGGCGATGTGCAATATGATGCGCTGACGATCGAGCAGGGCGCCGAAGTCGATGGCCGCTTCGCTCCGCAGCGCGCGCCCAGCGCTCCGGCGGAAATCGCGGATCAGTCCCCGACCGGCGACGACGGCGAACCGCGCCTCTCGCTGGCGGGCTAGCCCCCCAGCACTTCGGCTCTCAGCGCCTTGCGATCCAGCTTGCCGATCGCCGTCTTCGGCAGATCATCGCGCACATCCACGCCGATCACGCGCTCATGCTTGCCGAGATGGGCATTCGCCCATTCGCGCAGCTCGTCGCCGGTGACGGGTTCCGCATCGGGATCGAGGCTGACATAGGCTCGCGGGCTTTCCCCGCGATATTGATCGGGCACGCCGATCACCAGGGCTTCGCGCACCGCCGGATGACCGAGCAGGACCTGTTCGACATGGCTGGGGAACACCTTGAAGCCGCCGACCGCGATCATGTCCTTGATCCGGTCCACGATCCGCAGATAGCCGTCCCGCTCCACCAGCGCGATATCGCCTGTCCGCAGCCATTTCTCCCCGTCACGGATCGCGAACGCCGTCGCGGCGGCCTCCGGGCGGCTCCAGTAGCCCTGCATCACCTGAGGGCCGCGTACCGCCAATTCTCCGGGTTCGCCCGGCAGCGCATCCTTCGTCGCATCTTCCTTGTCGAGCAGGCGGATTTCGGTCGCCGGCAAGGGCTGGCCGATCGATCCGGCGCGATTCTCGCCCCGTAGCGGGTTGGTCGAGACGACGCCGCTGACCTCGGTCAACCCGTAGCCTTCGATCACCTTGACCCCGGTGGTCTCCTCGAAGCGCGCCTTCAGCGGCAGCGGCAGCGGCGCCCCGCCCGAGACCGTCTCGCGCAACGAGGAGCAATCCGTATGCGCGATACGCGGATTGTCGAGCAGCGCCTGGTACATGGTCGGCACCGCGAAGAGCGAGGTCGGACGCACCCGTTCGATCGTGGCGAGCACCTGGCCCGCATCGAAGCGCGGCAGCATGGCGATGGACCCGCCATTGGCCACCGTCCGGTTGAGAATGCAGGTGTTGGCGAAGACATGGAACAGCGGCAATACGCCCAGCACCACGTCCCGCTCGTCGCGATCCGGGTCTATCGCCCGGATCTGGCGCGCATTGGCGGTGAGGTTCTGATGCGTCAGCATCGCACCCTTAGGCGTGCCGGTGGTTCCCCCCGTATATTGGAGCAGGGCGAGATCATGCTCCGCATCGATCGCGACCGGCGCAGGCTCGGCATCGGCCAGGCAGGCATTCCAGTGCAGAATGCCGGGCGCGTGCGGTATCGGAGTGAGCTGGCTGCGGCCCAGCAGGCGCAAGGCCCAGCCCTTCACGCGAGGCAGCATGTCAGCCAGATGCCCGACAATCAGCGTCTCGAGCGAGGAATTGCCCAGTACTTCGAGCGCGGTGGGCAGGAGCGCGGTGACGTCGAGCGTCACCAGCAGCCGCGTGCCCGAATCCTCGACCTGCGCTTCCAGTTCCTCGGCCGTGTAGAGCGGCGAGAAGTTCACCGCGGTGGCCCCCGCCATCAGCGCGCCATAATAAGCGGCGACGTAGATCGGCACGTTGGGCAGGAACAGGCCGACCCGGTCGCCCTTGACCACCCCATGGCCCTGCAGCCACGCAGCGAAACGGCGCGCCGCCGCCAGCGTTTCCGAATAGGAATATTCCCGTCCGAGGAAATCGATCAGCACGGCATCGGGCCGCCTGGCGGCGCTGTCGATGAACAGCTGGGGCAGGCTCAGCGGCGGGAAAACCTCGTCCCAGCGGCCCGGATGGGCATAATGCGCCCCCGCCGGCCCGGCCTCGGCCGGTTCACCCCTGTCCTGGACATCCTTGTTCTCGTTCACCCGCGCAGAGTGGAGCTTCGCGCGCAGGCGGGCAAGCCCCATTCGGGAACTCTGCTCCCCGTTACCTCGTCATTGCGAGGAGCGAAGCGACGAAGCAATCCAGGGGCGGCGCGCAATTGCCCTGGATTGCTTCGCTCCGCTCGCAATGACGATACGAATCCTGAACCAACCGCAGCATAACGAAAAGGATAGGGCAGGAAAGATCAGCCTTCGCTGGCTTCTTCCGCGCGCTTGGCCTGCAGCCAGGCTTCGACTTCGGCTTCCTGCGCGGCTTCCTGGGCCGCGGCGGCAGCGCGCTCGCGCTCGGCATGCAGTTCCTCGATCAGCGCCTGCTTGTCGTCGCCGATGCGGGTGTCCTCGCCCACTTCGTCCACGATGCCGGCCTTCTTGGCGGCGCGCGCGACGATCGCGTCCAGTTCGCGCTGCGAGCACAAGCCCAGCGTGACCGGGTCCTTCGGCTGGATGTTCTGGATGTTCCAGTGGCTGCGTTCGCGGATCGCGGTGATCGTGTTGCGGGTGGTGCCGATCAGCTTGCCGATCTGCGCGTCCGAGATTTCCGGATGGTTGCGCAGGATCCAGGCGATGCCGTCCGGCTTATCCTGCCGCTTGGAGACCGGCGTGTAGCGCGGGCCCTTCGTGCGGCTGACCGAGACCGGCGCCTTCTGCATCTTCAGCGTATAGCCGGGATCGGCCTGGCCTCGCTCGATCTCCTCATGCGTCAGTTCGCCCGAGTGGATCGGATCGCGGCCGGTATATTTGCTGCTCGCCAGATCGTCGGCCATCGCCTGCACTTCCAGGATGTGAAGACCGCAGAATTCCGCGATCTGCTCGAAAGTGAGCGAAGTGCTGTCGACAAGCCAGGATGCCGTCGCATGGGGCATCAGCGGGGTCGGCTGGGACACGGTTCATCTCCGTAAAAATAGTAAGGGCCGCCCCATCGGGAGCGGCCGTATCCCGGCCCATGTAGGCGAAGGGCCGGCTTTCGGCAAGCAACATCGCCCCGTCCGCAACAAAGCGGCGGGAACAGGGACCTGCGCCGCGCGGCGTTCAAGCCGCGGCGGCGTGCGCCTCATCGCAGGCGAGGGCGGTGAGGAACTGCCGCGCGCTCGCTTCCCAGGTGAAGCTCGATCCATGGGCGGCGCAATCCTCCCGCTCCAGCGTGAGCGCCTGCGCGATCGCGTGGCCGAGATCCTCGTCCATCGCGCCCGTCTTCGGCGTGAGAATGTCGAGCGGACCGGGAACCGGGTAAGCGGCGACCGGCGTGCCGCAGGCCAGCGCTTCGATCATCACCAGGCCGAACGTGTCGGTCCGGCTGGGGAAGACGAACACATCCGCCCCGGCATAGCAGGCGGCAAGGTCCGCACCGGTCTGCTTGCCCAGGAAACGGGCTTCGGGGAATTCCGCTTCCAGCCGCGCCCGCGCTGGCCCGTCGCCGACCACGACTTTCGATCCCGGATGGGACGAACGCAGGAAAGCCTCGATATTCTTCTCCACCGCGATCCGCCCGACATAGAGCTGGATCGGGCGGGGCAGGTCGAGAAACAGGCCCGGCGGCTCCAGCAGCGGGGAGAAGGCCGAAAGGTCCACGCCCCTGCTCCAGTGGCGGACATGGCCGAGCCCCTGGCCGCGCAACTGCTCGCGGATCGTTTCGGTCGCCACCATGATCCCCGCCGAAGGGCGATGGAACCAGCGAATATAGGGCCAGAAGGCGGCCGCGGGCAAGCGCGTGCGCCGCGCGAGATAATCGGGGAACTGGGTGTGGTAGGCCGTGGTGAACGGCAGGCCCCGCGCCAGGCAGTGACGCCGCGCGGCGAGCCCCAGCGGACCTTCCGTCGCGATATGCACCGCATCGGGGCACAAGGCGGACAGCTTTGCGCTCACCAGGCCGGGCCGGGTCAGCGCCAGGCGTATCTCGGGATAGCTCGGACAGGGCATCGAATGGAACTGGTCGGGCGAGATCACGACGATTTCGTGCCCCCAGCCCCGCAACACGCCCGTTACGGACTGCAGCGTGCGCACCACGCCATTCACCTGGGGCGCCCAGGCATCCGTCACCAGCGCGATGCGCAGACCCATCATGCCGCCGCTTCCATCCGGGTCTCTTCAGCCGCCAGCGCGTTCCGCCGGGCGACTTCATCGGGCCAGTGGAGCACTTCCATCCGGCCGTCGAAATGTTCGACCAGCGCGGTGCAGCCTTCCACCCAGTCGCCGTCATTGTAATAGGCGACGTCACCGAACTGGCGCATCTCGGCCGTATGGATATGGCCGCAGACCACGCCGTCCACGCCGCGTTCGCCCGCCGCCTTGGCCACCAGCTCCTCGAAGCGCGAGATGAACTCGACCGCGTTCTTGACCTTGTGCTTTGCCATCTTGCTGAGCGACCAATAGGGCATGCCGAAGCGCCGGCGCGCCGCATTGACCCAGCGGTTGAGGCCCATCAGCAGGTGATAGGCCGCGTCACCCACGAAAGCGAGCCAGCGGTGGGCGAGCATGATCGTGTCGAATTCGTCGCCATGGAGCACCATCAGCCGGCGGCCATCGGCCGTGGTGTGGAACGCGGCGCGCCTGATCTCTACGCCGCCGAAATTGAGGCCGGTGAACTGGCGGAACATCTCGTCGTGATTGCCGGGGATGTAGACGATCCGCGTGCCGCGCTTGGCGCGCTTCAGGATGCGCCAGACGATGTCATTATGCGCCTGGGGCCAGTAGAACCTCTTCTTCAGCCGCCAGCCGTCGATGATATCCCCCACAAGATACATCGTCTCGCTGTCGGTATTGTCGAGGAAGTCGATCAGCAGGTCGGCGTTGCAACCCTTCGTCCCCAGATGGACGTCGGAAATCCAGATCGTCCGGTATTTGCGCCGTCCGCTTTCGGGCGGAACGGCACGCGACGGCCGCAGGCGGGGAAAGGCGGCAATGTCTGCCAGGCCTTTCGGCAGCTCGGCCCGATCCCCCACAGCCTGGCGGCCATCATCGATCATGGTCTTACCTCGAAAAGAGACGCTGTCATCGATGGCGCAAATGACACTTCTATATTACGTGGCGAACGCAGTTTGATTACGGTTCGATGACGCAAATAGCTGGGATTCGACGGATAATCCCGCCGCCGTAACCCCGTTTTAAGGACCTCGTGCGATGGTGGCGGCAACGGCCATCGGCTGAAACAGGGGGTTCACGATGCATCGATGTCTTGTCGCCGGCTTCGCGCTGGCCCTGAGTGCTTGCGGTGGCGGCGACGATTTCACGATCGACGTCGATCGGCCGGCCGCGCGAGCCTATGGCCAGCTTTCCGCCTTCGACGGCGGGATGGTGCGGCAATATCTCGGCCTCCCCGCCCCCAGGCTTTCGACGCCGGGCGAAGGCGAAGTGCTCTACACCATCGACGGCACGGGCGATTACGAAGACGCGACTCTGGCCTTCCGGGTGGAGCCGGTCGATGACGGCCGCTCGCGCGTCCATGTCGCCATCGACATGCCGGCGATCAAAGCGAATTTCGGCGGCAGCGAGAAAATCCTGCGCGAAAGCAAGGTGGAGAACGCGTTCCGCCGCAAGCTGCAGAGCTGGGCCGACGGGTTGAGGACGAGCGACGACACCAAGGCGGTGCTCGAACTGAACGAGATGATGGGCGCGATGGTGCTGGCGATGAACCCGGGCAAGATCAGCGAAGTGATGGCCATGGTCAACAGGCCGAGCTTCCTGACGGATTTCCTCAGCGAGCAGGCAGCATGGGACGGCCCGTCCGGCGAATTCGCGGCGGCCGACGCGCCGACGAGCGATCCCAGCCGGGATGCGGAACGAGCGGATGATCCGGCGGACGAGACCCGCGGCGCCGATACCACGCCGGGCGCGTATGATTATTCGGACTACAGCGAATAACGGACAGGCGTCGCGCACTGCCGCTCACACCGCGAGCACGATCTTCCCGACATGCTCGCCCGCTTCCATGCGGGCATGGGCGACCGCGGCTTCCCGCAAGGGAAAGGCGCGATCCATCACCGGCCGCAATTCGCCCGAGGCCACCAGCGGCCAGACTTCCCGCAGGATCTCCTGCGCCAGCAGCGCCTTGAACCGATCGCTGCGCGCGCGCATCGTCGATCCGGTCAAGGTCAGGCGGCGCAGCATCACCTGGGCCATCGGGATGGCGGCCTTGCTGCCGCCCTGCACCGCGATCGTCACATGGCGGCCATCATCGGCAAGGCATTGCAGATTGCGCGCGACATAGTCGCCCGCGACCATGTCCAGCACCACCTGCACGCCGCGCCCCTGCGTGATCCGCTCGATCTCGGCGACGAAATCCTGCGTCTTGTAATCGATCGCATGGGCCGCGCCGAGCTTGCATGCAGTAGTGCATTTCGCCTCGCTCCCGCAGGTCACGATCACTTCGAGGCCGAACAGCTTGCCGAGCGCGATCGCCATCGTCCCGATGCCGCTGGTCCCGCCATGGACGAGCACGGTCTCGCCATCCGCCGCCCAGCCGCGTTCGAAGAGATTGTGCCAGACCGTGAACAGCGTCTCCGGCAGCGCCGCCGCCTGGTCCAGCGGCAGACCATCGGGCACCGGCAGGCAGTGATCCGCCCGCGCCAGGCAATATTCGGCATAGCCCCCGCCGGAAACGAGCGCGCAGACATTGCGCCCGATCAGCCCGAGATCGACGCCCGCGCCGAGCGACACGACCTCGCCCGAGATTTCCAGGCCGGGTATCGGCGATGCGCCCGGCGGCGGGGGATAATGACCCTGACGCTGCACGATGTCGGGCCGGTTGACTCCCGCATAGGCCACCCGGATCAGCACCTCGCCAGCGCGAGGCCGGGGGACGGGACATTCTTCGCTGCGCAAAACCTCGGGCCCGCCGGGCGCGTCGAATCCCATCGCGATCATGGCAACAGCCTGATTTCCGGTCATTTTGCCCCCAGTGTGACAAACTCGTCACGGTTGCACAGCCTAAACGCAAGCCCAGTTGACAGCAAGACGCGCGCTTGTGATGTTGCAGCGCAATGGAAGATGACGATCGCCCCCGGATGCGTGGCGATGCCGCGGCGAAGCTCTCCCTGGAGAGCCTGGACAGCTATTCGCAGGACGAATTGCAGGAGCGTATCGCCCTGCTCGAAGCGGAAATCGCCCGCGTGAAATCCCATAGCAGCAGGGCCGCCTCCCACAGAGAGGCCGCCGACGCGCTGTTCAGGCCACCGAGCGCCTGATGCCCCGCCCGCCCCTCTCCCAATCCGGCGGCGGCTTCCTATATCACACGGGGACTTCCCGATCTCTTTCTCCCATCCGGCATTTCGCCGGGTGCGGAAACCCAATCACGCCCAGGGGACCATAGACTTATGCCCAGTTTCGCCCAGAATCTCGAAAAGACGCTCCACAACGCGCTTACCAACGCGTCGGACCGGAGCCACGAATATGCGACGCTGGAGCACCTCCTGCTCGCATTGATCGACGATCCTGACGCAGCCGAAGTGATGACGGCCTGCGGGGTGGACCTCGGCGATCTCGGCGACGTGGTGCGCCAGTATCTCGATCAGGAATACCAGTCGCTCAAGACGGACGACAAATCCGACCCGCAGCCCACCGCCGGCTTCCAGCGCGTGATCCAGCGCGCGATCCTGCATGTGCAATCGTCCGGCAAGGACACGGTGACCGGCGCCAACGTGCTGGTGGCGCTGTTTTCCGAACGCGACAGCTACGCCGTCTACTTCCTGCAGCAGCAGGACATGAGCCGCCTGGATGCGGTGAGCTTCATCAGCCACGGCATCGGCAAGGGCGGCCGCCAGATCGAAAACCGGCCCACCTCCGGATCGGACGATGCACCACACAGCGAGGAAAAGACGGAAAGCAAACCCAGCGGCAAGGAAGGCGCGCTCGACCAGTTCTGCGTCAATCTCAACACCAAGGCTCTCGAGGGCAAGGTCGATCCCCTCATCGGGCGCGGGCCGGAAGTGGATCGCACGATCCAGATCCTCTGCCGCCGCAGCAAGAACAACCCGCTCTATGTGGGCGATCCGGGCGTGGGCAAGACGGCGATCGCCGAAGGCCTGGCGCGCAAGATCGTGGAAGGCGACGTGCCCGACGTGCTCGTCGACGCGGTGATCTACTCGCTCGACATGGGCAGCCTGCTTGCCGGCACGCGCTATCGCGGCGATTTCGAGGAACGGCTGAAGCAGGTCGTCTCCGAACTGGAAAAGATGCCCGAAGCGATCCTGTTCATCGACGAGATCCATACGGTGATCGGAGCGGGCGCTACCAGCGGCGGAGCGATGGACGCGTCCAACCTGCTCAAGCCCGCGCTCTCTTCCGGGGCGATCCGCTGCATCGGATCGACCACCTACAAGGAGTTCCGCAATCATTTCGAGAAGGACCGCGCGCTGCTGCGCCGGTTCCAGAAGATCGACGTGAACGAGCCGACCATCGAGGATACGATCAAGATCCTCAAAGGCCTGCGCAGCGCGTTCGAGGAGCACCACAAGGTCAAGTACACGCCCGATGCGATCCGCACCGCGGTGGAGCTTTCCGCGCGCTACATCAATGACCGCAAGCTGCCCGACAAGGCGATCGACGTGATCGACGAAGTCGGCGCGATGCAGATGCTCGTGCCCCCCAGCCGCCGTCGCAAGACGATCACGGCCGCGGAGATCGAGAAGGTGATCGCCACCATGGCACGCATTCCCGCCAAGTCGGTCAGCAAGGACGACAAGAAGGCGCTCGAACATCTCGATCGCGATCTGAAACGCGTCGTCTATGGCCAGGACAAGGCGATCGAAGTGCTGTCCAGCGCGATGAAGCTGAGCCGGGCGCGCCTGCGCGATCCGGAAAAGCCCATCGGCAGCTTCCTGTTCTCGGGGCCCACCGGCGTCGGCAAGACGGAAGTCGCACGCCAGCTCGCCGATATCATGGGCATTCCCCTGCAGCGTTTCGATATGTCCGAATATATGGAGCGGCACAGCGTGTCGCGCCTGATCGGTGCCCCTCCGGGCTATGTCGGCTACGATCAGGGCGGGCTGCTCACCGATGCGATCGACCAGCAGCCGCATTGCGTCCTGCTGCTCGACGAGATCGAGAAAGCGCATCCGGACTTGTTCAACATCCTGCTCCAGGTCATGGATCATGGCCGCCTGACCGACCATCACGGCAAGACGGTCGATTTCCGCAATGTCGTCCTCATCATGACGACCAATGCGGGCGCGTCCGACATGGCGCGGCAAGGCATCGGTTTCGGCGACGTGTCCAAGGAGGACGCCGGCGAAGAAGCGGTGAAGCGGATGTTCACGCCGGAATTCCGTAACCGCCTCGATGCGATCGTGCCGTTCGCCTATCTCGGCACCGAAGTGGTCAGTCGGGTGGTGGACAAGTTCATCCTCCAGCTCGAACTGCAGCTGGCCGAACAGAACGTCCACATCCAGTTCGACACCGATGCGCGCGAATGGCTGTCCAAGCGCGGCTACGACAAGCTCTATGGCGCGCGCCCGATGGGCCGTCTCATCCAGGAGAAGGTCAAGCAGCCGCTGGCGGACGAACTGCTCTTCGGCAAGCTGGCCCAGGGCGGCGAAGTGCACGTCTCGGTCAAGGAGGATGCGCTGGCCTTCGAACTGACGCCCGCGCCGCCCAAAGTGGTGAAGGCCAAGCCGGCCAAGAAGGCCGCGCCGAAGCGCAAACCGAAGCCGGCCGCCGAAAGCAGCGGCGAACAGGACTGATATCGCCCGGACAGCGAGTGATGGAAGGGGATCGGTGTTTCGGCACCGGTCCCCTTTTCCCAACGCGATTGGGTACTTTGCAATACCTTCGAAAGGATGGGCTTCCCCTCCCCTTTAGGGGAGGGGATCGAGGGGTGGGGGGGAGGCAACCCCGCCCCCCCCCGGGCGGAGTCGGGGCCCGCCCCCCGGCG
>CAMLQG010000044.1 GCA_946482075.1 uncultured Erythrobacteraceae bacterium | reverse complement strand
AGCAGGAGGACATCGATCCGCACATCCTCGCCCTGACGGGCATGGCGCTGCGCCAGCGCTTCCGCCGCCGCAGCCACGCGTGAAAGGCGCCTTGCATCGATTGCCTGGTCGAGCTCGCGCGCATTTCCGCGCCATTTTACTTCGACGAAAGCCACTGTCCGGCCCCGCCGTGCGATCAGGTCGACCTCGCCGCGCGGCATCTTCACGCGGCGGGCGACGATCCGCCAGCCGCACAATCTGAGATAAAGCGCCGCCCAGCCCTCGCCCCTGCGACCGCGCTTCTCGGCCTCCCGCCGGTTCACTTGCCGCGCAGTTCCAGCGCGCGGGCATAGAGCGCCTTGCGGTCGAGTCCCGTCATTCTCGCCACTTTGCTTGCCGCTTGCGACGGGCCGCTCTCCGCCATTTCCGCGATCAGCAGCGCATCGGAATCGGTGGCATCCGCCTCATCGCGCGGCGGACCGATCAACAGCACGATCTCGCCTTTGGGCGGGTGAGCATCATAATGAGCGGCGAGTTCCGTGGGCGTGCCCGTGCGGCATTCCTCGAACGCCTTGGTCAGTTCACGCGCCACCGCCACGTCGCGGCCGGGCAGTACGTCCTCGACGGCCGCCAGCGATTTCGCAAGGCGCGGGGCGGTTTCGTAGAATACCAGCGTGGCCGGAACCCGGGCCAGTTCCTCCAGCACATCGTGCCGGGCCTTTTCCTTCTGCGGCAGGAAGCCCGCGAAGAGGAACCGGTCGTTCGGCAGGCCCGACAGCGTGATCGCAACGATCGCGGCGCTGGGCCCCGGCAGGCTGGTGATCGCGATCCGGGCCTCCCGCGCGGCGCGGACCAGACGATATCCCGGATCGGAAATCAGCGGCGTGCCCGCATCGCTCACCAGTGCCACGGCCTTATGCGCCATTGCTCCCAGCAAGCGTTCCCGATCGGTCTCCCCGCTATGATCGTCATAACGCCAGAGTGGCTTCGACACGCCAAGATGGCGAAGCAGCTTCGCTGTGACGCGCGTATCTTCGCAGGCCACTGCGTCACACCGTTGTAAAATCTCGGCGGCTCGAAAGGTGATATCCCCGAGATTGCCAATAGGGGTGGCGACAAGATACAGCCCGGGAGATAGGGGTTCGTAAGGCGGTTCGTTCTGCACGAGCGGTCTCTTGGACCAGAGAGGTAGGGAGCAGCAAGCATGTTGGGCATTCGTACGGATGGGCGCATGGACAGGCGTGCCTTCGCGCTGGCGCTGACGACCGCTTTTCTGGCGGGCTGCGCGGTCATCCCGAAGACGAGCGGCCCTGCCCCCACGCCCACCGGCCCGGACGAGAACGTGCTGCCTACCGATGACGGTCGCCATCGGATCGCGCTGCTGGTGCCGATGACCGGTCCGAACGGCGCAGTGGGCCAGTCGATCGCCAACGCTACCACCATGGCGATCCTCGATGCCAATGCGAGCCAGCTGCGCATCACCACCTATGACACGGCAACCGGCGCCGGAAGTGCGGCCGCGCGCGCCATCGCGGATGGCAACAAGCTGATCCTCGGCCCGCTGCTGGGCGACACCACGGGCGAGATCGTGGCCAAGGCCCGCCCCGCCAAGGTTCCGCTGATCAGCTTCTCCAACGATGTGTCCACCGCCGCCCGCGACGTGTTCCTGATGGGCCATGTTCCCGACCAATCGATCTCGCGCAGTGTCGCTTTCGCGCGTGCGAAGGGCCATTCGCGCTTCGCCGCGCTGATCCCATCAGGCGAATACGGCAAGCGGGCCCAAATCTCGCTGACCGGTGCGGTCAAGCGCGAGGGCGGCACGCTGGCGGCGGTCGAGACTTATGATCGCGGCAGCGCTGCGATCATCGCTGCCGCCCAGAAGCTGCGCCGTGAAGGCGGGTTCGACACGCTGCTGATCGCCGATGGCGCGCGGCTTTCCGCGATCGCGGCCGGCAATCTGGAAGCGCCCGGCGGCGGCGCCAGGCCACAGCTGATCGGCACCGAATTGTGGAGCGGGGAAGCCAGCATCCCCACTGCCAAGGCGATGAACGGGGCGTGGTTCTCCGCGGTGTCCGATGGCCGCTTCAAGCAGTTTTCCGCCCGCTACAAGACCCGCTTCGCGGCCCAGCCCTATCGCATCGCCACGCTGGGTTACGATGCGGTTCTGCTGACGCTGAAGATCTCGCGCACCTGGAAGCCGGGTACTACTTTTCCCACCCAGCTGATGCTCGATCGGGGCGGCTTCGCGGGGATGGACGGCGCGTTTCGCTTCATGCCCAACGGGGTTGTCGAACGCGCGATGGAAGTGCGCGAAGTCCGCAATGGCACGGTTACGGTGGTCTCCCCCGCTCCCACCAAGTTCGCGGACTGACGATAACCGGCTGGGCCGCCTTGTAAGCGCGGGAATCCTGCGCTTATAGCCGAGGAATGAGCGACGACCTGTTCGACAAGCTGCCGCAGGGCGGTGACGATTACGATGCATCCTCGATCGAAGTGCTGGAAGGGCTGGAGCCGGTCCGCAGGCGCCCCGGCATGTATATCGGCGGCACGGACGAACGCGCGCTGCATCACCTCGCGGCCGAAGTGCTCGACAATTCGATGGATGAAGCGGTGGCCGGCCACGCCACCCGGATCGAAGTCGTGCTGGATGAAGGCAACCGCCTGACGATCATCGATAATGGCCGCGGCATGCCGGTTGACGAACATCCCAAGTTCCCCGGCAAGTCCACGCTGGAAGTGATCCTCTCCACGCTCCACTCGGGCGGCAAGTTCTCCGGCAAGGCCTATGCCACCAGCGGCGGATTGCATGGCGTGGGTGTCAGCGTGGTCAATGCGTTGTCATCCCACACACGCGTCGAAGTCGCCCGTAACAAGGAGCTCTACGCGCAGGAATTCGCGCGTGGCGTCACGCTGGGCGGCTTGCAGCGGCTGGGCAGCACGCCCAACCGGCGCGGCACTTCGGTCGGCTTCACGCCGGACGAGGAGATTTTCGGCGACCGTCGGTTCAAGCCTGCACGCCTGTTCCGCCTCGCTCGTTCCAAGGCCTATCTCTATGCGGGCGTCGAAATCCGTTGGAAATGCGCGCCTTCGCTCGCTTCCGATGACGTGCCGCAGGAGGCTGTGTTCCAGTTCCCCGGAGGTTTGGCGGACCATCTGGCCGAGGAAATCGGCGGGCGTGAATGCGTCACCGCGCAGCCTTTCGCCGGGCGGCAGGATTTCCCGGACGGACAGGGCCGCGTCGAATGGGCGATCGCCTGGCCGCTCTGGTCCGACGGTTCCACAAGCTGGTACTGCAACACCGTTCCCACCCCCGATGGCGGCACGCATGAGCAGGGCCTGCGTTCCGCCCTCACGCGCGGCCTGCGCGCCTTCGGCGAGCTGGTCGGCCAGAAGAAGGCCAAGGACATTTCCGCCGATGACGTGATGGCCGGCAGCGAGATCATGCTGTCCGTCTTCATCCGTGAGCCCCAGTTCCAGAGCCAGACCAAGGATCGCCTGACCTCGCCCGAAGCGGCACGCCTGGTCGAGAATGCGGTTCGCGACCATTTCGACCATTTCCTCACCGACAATATGGAGCGCGGCAAGGCGCTGCTCGGCTCGGTGATGGAGCGGATGGACGAACGCCTGCGCCGCAAGGCGGAGCGCGAAGTGAAGCGCAAGACCGCGACCAACGCGAAGAAGCTGCGCCTGCCGGGCAAGCTCACCGATTGTTCGGGCGAAGGCGATGGCGAGACCGAGCTGTTCATCGTCGAAGGCGATTCCGCGGGCGGCAGCGCCAAGCAGGCGCGAAATCGCAAGACTCAGGCGATCCTGCCGATCCGTGGCAAGATTCTGAACGTCGCTTCCGCTAGCCTAGACAAGATCCGGGCGAACCAGGAAATCGCCGATCTCAGCCTCGCGCTCGGCTGCGGCACCCGCAAGGACTGCGACCCGGAACAGCTCCGCTACGATCGCATCGTGATCATGACGGACGCGGACGTGGACGGCGCGCATATCGCCACCCTGCTGATGACGTTCTTCTTCCAGGAAATGACGGAAGTGGTCCGGCGCGGGCATCTCTTCCTCGCCCAGCCCCCGCTCTACCGCCTGACGGCCGGGAAGGAGAGTGCCTATGCCCGTGACGATGCTCATCGGGCGGAGCTGGAAGCCACCACATTCAAGGGCAAGAAAGTGGAAGTCGCCCGCTTCAAGGGCCTCGGCGAAATGAACCCGCAACAGCTTCGCGAGACGACGATGGATCCTGCAAGCCGTGGAATGATCCGTATCACCCTGCCCCCGGAATATGAGGACCGGGCGGCGGTGAAGGAACTGGTCGACCAGCTGATGGGGCGGAACCCGGAGCACCGCTTCATGTTCATCCAGAATCATGCGGGCGAGGTGGATCGCGATCTGATCGACGCTTGACGGCTCAAGATTGAAGGCTGCCGCCGAAATGCCGATGGTTGTTCCCGGGTCTTGTGGCGTCCCATAAAATGCATTCAGCCACGAACGCCAGCTCGGTGCGCAGGCGCTCGGTATCCAGGCTGCCGATCGCCCATTCGTGAACTGTTGCACTGATCAGCATCGAAGTGCGCATTGCCAAATGCGAGATATCCACGCGCTTGGATAAAAAGCCTGCCATGGAGCGGTGGCGAAGACCATGTTCGACCACCGCGACACCATGCTTGAGCCAGAATTCATGCAGGGATCGATCGGTACTGTAGCCCAGCGATATGCTGCGCAGGAAGTCCGGCGCCACCATTGCCGTCCGCCAGTAGCTCTCGGCATGAGAGACTAGAAAATTCTCTGAAGACATCGATGTGGCCGCATAGCGGGCTAAAGAGGATGTATGATCATTTATGGCACGGACGATCACGTCGTTGCGTGCGCCGATGAGATTGTGGATTGTCGGGATCGATACGTCCGCAGCCGATGCGATCATCCGCATCGTGACATTCCTTGTCGAGTTTTCGGCGATCATCCGGCGAGTTGCCGCCAAGATTTCGGCCCGGCGAAGTCGCTGGCTCGCCCAGCGCGGCTGCGGTCGTTGCGCGAGCACGGCAGCACTGTCGAACACGACATTCAGCGGCTTGTCCGGATGCGGCATACCCATCTGGTCAAGCGAAGCCAATCCGTCACCTGTCCTCATGACCCCTCCCGGACATTTGAACAAACACATCTGCGACCGAGCGTTTTATGCTTTCTGCGATAGCGTAAAACAGAAATAACCGGTGTTCCAGAGGCGACATTGACAGCCGGCGAGCACAACTAAAAATTAGTCCAGGGACTCAAGGCGACCTGGACAATAGGCCTCTCAAAAAGCCATGGGCATGATAATTGTCAGACTGCCTTTAGCTCATAAAGCGGCTGCTCCGCATATCGTTTATTTCCTTGGACAGCCAAGTGGCGTCTTGGACAGGGCGGTCTAGAATAAAACTCAGGTATTTTTGATACACCTGACAGAAAACAAAGGGAGGGAACGATGAAATACCCGAAGATTGGCGCATGGTCATTGGGAGGCTGTGCGGCCTTGGCCATTTCCGCTTCTGCCTCCGCGCAAGACGCGCCGCAGGGGGGAGGTCTGACCGAAATCGTCGTGACCGCACAGAAGCGCGAACAGAACGTTCAGGAAACGCCGCTCGCGATTACTGCGATCGGCGGCGATACCCTTGTCGCGCAGGGCGTGACTGAAGTTCGCGAACTGAGCCGGATCGATCCCACCCTGCAGATCGGCCAGGCCACCGGCGTGGTCACGACCTTCATCCGCGGCGTCGGCAATCCCGTCACGACCGCCGGCAATGAAGCCAGCGTTCCGGTCTATATCGACGATGTGTATTTCGTCCGCGCCTCGGCGCCGTTCTTCGATCTGTCGAGCGTGGAGCGCGTCGAAGTCCTCAAGGGGCCGCAAGGCACGCTGTTCGGTCGAAATGCAAGCGGCGGCGTCATCTCGATTTACACACGCGACCCGAAACTCGACAAAATGGAATTCGAAGGCCGGCTGGGCTACGCCAATTTCGATACTGTCGATGCCAAAGGATATCTGAGCATACCCTTCGGATCGCGCGTGGCTGCCAATCTGGCGGTCAGCTATCACAAGCAGCATGACGGCTGGGGCAAGAACAAGCAATTGGTCGATCCGTTCGATACGTCGAAAGGCTTTGCGCCCGGCGGGGACGATTACTGGCGGAACCGCAGCTTCAGCGCCCGCGGCAAGATCCTCGCCGAACTGACCAATACGACGACCCTGAAGCTGATCGGCTATTATCAGAAGAGCCGCAGCGAGATCGGTTTCTATGCCCGTCCGTTCCCGGGCACGATCGGGGGCACGCCCGATGGTCCGCATAACGGCTTCGCCAATGTTTGCGGTCTGCATCCCTGTCCCTCGCAAGTGATGCCCAAGCTCGGCTTCTATGACGTATCGCTGCCGACGCACCGCTATCCGGGATCGAGGACAGATACCGGTCCTCAATATGATACTTCGGAGGGCTACGGCTTCTCCGGCCGGCTCGATCAGGAGATGGGCTTTGCCGATTTCGTGAGCATCACCGCCTATCGCAAGAATAAGGAAACCTTCTTCGCGAATGGCAATTATTCACCTTACGCCTGGGCGTTCTATGATCTCAACATCGTCGACAGGCAGTTCAGCCAGGAATTCCAGCTGAAGTCGAAGCCGTTCTCGCCCGTGACATGGATCGTGGGCGCTTACTATCTGAATGCGGATGGCGGCTTCAATCCGACCAGGATCGCCGGCCCGGCCGTCTCCGTCCCGGCCGGCGGCGGTCTTGCCGCCATTGATCTTTATGGGCAGCAGAAGGTGAAATCCTATGCCGGGTTCGCGCAAGTAACCGTGCCGCTTGGCGAACGCACCAATGTGACGGGGGGCTTGCGCTATACCAAGGATCAGGTGATCGGCCGGGGATCGCAACAGATCACTTTCACGGCGGATCAGGCAGCATTCCTGTTCGATTTCTTCCAGACGCCCGGCGGCGGAGGGCTCACGGCGGACCAGGCCAACGCAACGCTTGCCGCGATCCAGGCGCGCACGCCCACGACGCCGAGCGGGGGCCCCGAAAAGGAGAATTTCAAGAAGGTGACCTGGAAAGGGTCGATCGACCACAAGTTCAACGATGATGTCATGGTCTATGCCAGCATCAGCCGCGGCTACAAGGCGGGCACTTTCAACACGCTCCCGCTCGATTCCGCGGCGCTTCGCCCCGAAGTGGTGGATGCCTATGAAATTGGCCTGAAATCGGAACTGTTCGATCGCAAGGTGCGCGTCAATCTGGCGCTTTTCTGGAACGACATCGACAGTCCGCAGGTGCAGGCGCAGCGCAATGGCTTGGTCTTTCTGAAGAACGCCGGTTCCGCGCGTACCAAGGGCGCTGAAATCGATGTGACGGTGGCCGCCGCCGAGGGACTTACCTTGCGTTTCGCCGGATCGTATCTCGATGCCAAGTTCCGTGAATTCCCGGATGCACCGGCCTATTGCCCCAGCCCGGTGGTAAGTCCGGCGGAATGCGCTCTGCTAGCGCCGGCTCCGCCGCTCGCTCCTGGCAACCTCAATACCATCCAGATCGATGCCAAGGGCAATCGCCTGCCCTATGCGTCGAAGTGGAAGTTCAACGCGGCAGTCAATTACGAAACCGAGCTGGCCAGCGCGGGCAAGCTGTCCTTCGATCTGAACGCGAACTATGCGAGCAATTTCAACTGGGATGCGGACAATGTCATCAAGGAACCGGCTCACTTCCTGCTGGACGGTTCGGTGGCGTTCTCGCCGGCCGCCTTCGACAATCTGACGGTCCGTTTCTGGATGAAGAACATCACCGACCGGAAGTACAATGTGAACTACTACGCTCAGGCATCCGGCTCGGCCTATTCCTCCGCGCCAGGCGCCCCGCGCACCTTCGGCGGCGAACTGATCGTTCGTTTCTGATTGCTTCCCTCCCTGTGGCGCGATCCGCCACGGGGAGCGGCGACATGCAAAAAATCACTTTCCTACGTTGGTCTTCCTCTGCATGGTCTTCCGATGGCCCATGTCCAAACCCGCGCGATTCCAGCCTTTCTGAGAGGGTTTCGAGGGGCGGGAGTTTTTCTCCCAGGACAGTGTCAACTGTGTAAACCCCTCCGGTTCGCGCAAGCCCTTGCCGGGCGCAACGGGCCTCTCTAGGCACCGCCCCGAGAGGACGAACGACAGGAAGATTATGACCCAGCGCTTTCAAGGCACCGAAAAATACATCGCCACCGAAGATCTCAAGGTCGCCGTCAATGCCGCCGTGCTGCTGCGCCGTCCGCTGCTGGTGAAAGGCGAGCCCGGCACCGGCAAGACCGTGCTGGCACATGAGATATCCAAGGCGCTGGACGCTCCGCTGATCGAATGGAACGTGAAGTCCACCACCAAGGCGCAGCAGGGGCTCTACGAATATGACGCGGTCGCCCGCCTGCGTGACGGCCAGCTGGGCGACGAACGCGTCCACGACATCCGCAATTACATCAAGCGCGGCAAGCTGTGGGAAGCCTTCACTGCGGACCAGCTTCCCGTCCTGCTGATCGACGAGATCGACAAGGCCGATATCGAATTCCCGAACGACCTGTTGCAGGAACTCGATCGCATGAGCTTCGACGTCTACGAGACGCAGGAGCGGATCGAGGCGAAGGAACGCCCGATCGTAGTGATCACGTCGAACAATGAGAAGGAACTGCCCGACGCGTTCCTGCGTCGATGCTTCTTCCATTACATCAAGTTCCCCGATCACGAGACGATGCGAGACATCATCGAAGTCCACTTCCCCGGCATCCAGAAGCAGCTCGTCACCAAGGCGATGGAGATCTTCTATGAAGTCCGAGAAGTACCGGGACTGAAGAAGAAGCCCAGCACGTCCGAACTGCTCGACTGGCTCAAGCTGCTGCTGAACGAGGACATGCCCTTGGACGTCCTGCAGAACCGCGATCCCACCAAGGCGATCCCTCCGCTCCACGGTGCGCTCCTGAAGAACGAACAGGACATCATGCTGTTCGAACGCCTGGCCTTCATGGCGCGGCGGAACAGGTGAATACTTTGCACTCATGCTCTATTTCGTCATTCCCGCGAAAGCGGGAATCCAGCATGCGCTGGGCTCTGGATTCCCGCTTTCGCGGGAATGACGAGGTGAGTGGATGGAGGCCCTCTCTCCAGCGGGAAGAGGGAGAGTAGCATGTTCTTCAACTTCCTCGACGAACTGCGTGCCGCGGGCATTCCGGCCTCGCTCAAGGAGCATCTGGTGCTGCTCGAAGCGCTGGATCGCGACGTGATCGAGCAGACGCCCGAAGCCTTCTACTACCTCGCGCGCACGACTTTCGTGAAGGACGAGGCGCTGCTCGACCGGTTCGACCAGGTGTTCGAGAAGGTCTTCCGCGGGGTCTTCTCCGAATATTCCGAGGAACAGTTCTACCTGCCGGAAGACTGGCTGAAAGCGGTCGCCGAAAAGTTCCTGACGCCCGAAGAGATGGAGAAGATCGAATCCCTCGGCTCCTGGGAAGAGATCATGGAGACGCTGAAGCAGCGCCTGGAAGAGCAGAAGGAAGCTCATCACGGCGGCAACAAGTGGATCGGCACGGGCGGCACCAGCCCCTTCGGCAATGCGGGCTTCAATCCCGAAGGCGTGCGGATCGGCGGAGAATCCAAGAACAAGCGCGCGATCAAGGTGTGGGAGAAGCGTGACTTCGCCAATCTGGACAACACGCGCGAACTGGGCACGCGCAACATCAAGGTTGCGCTGCGTCGCCTGCGCCGCTTCGCGCGCGAAGGTGCGGTCGAGGAGCTCGATCTCGATGCGACGATCGCCGGCACCGCGCGGCAGGGTTGGCTCGATATCCAGATGCGCCCGGAACGGCACAATGCGGTCAAGCTGCTGCTGTTTCTCGATGTCGGCGGATCGATGGACCCCTATATCCGCCTGTGCGAGGAGCTGTTCAGCGCGGCCACCTCGGAGTTCAAGAATCTCGAATTCTTCTACTTCCACAACTGCCTCTATGAAGCGGTGTGGAAGGACAATATGCGCCGTTGGTCGGATCGCACGCCGACCTGGGACATCCTGCACAAATATGGTCACGACTATAAGGTGATCTTCGTGGGCGATGCGGCGATGAGCTCCTACGAGATCACCCATGTCGGCGGTTCGGTCGAATATATGAACGAAGAATCGGGCGCCGTCTGGATGCAGCGGGTGGCCAATACCTATCCCGCCACGGTCTGGCTCAATCCGGTGAAGGAGGCAGCCTGGCAGTACAGCCCATCCACCGAACTGATGCGCGAACTGGTCGACGGACGGATGTTCCCACTGACGCTGGACGGTCTGGAAGGCGCGATGCGGGAACTCAGCCGCAAGCAGGGCTGAACGCAGCCTAGCTGCGATTGACTGGCCGCATGGATTGAAGATCTCGGCCGCCTTCCCACATCGCGGCAATGAGCATGAGGCTTCCGGTCCTTTTCCTCGGTCATGGCTCACCCATGACGGTCATTTCCGACGTAGCCGAGCGGCGTGCCTGGCAGGCGCTGGGCGGCTCTATCCCACGGCCGAAAGCGATACTCGTGATCTCCGCCCATTGGGAAACGCAAGGTTACAGCGCAGTCACGGCCGAAGAAAATCCGGTCACGATCCATGACTTCCGGGGCTTTTCGCAGGAATTGCACGAGATGCAGTATCCCGCGGCCGGGTCACCGCCGCTTGCGGCGCGCGTGATCGAAATGCTCGGACCAGTGCAGGCGCGAGGGGAAACGGGTTGGGGCTTCGATCACGGCGCCTGGGGCGTAGCGCAGCCGATGTATCCCGCCGCCGACATCCCGATGATCGAACTGAGCCTCGACCGCGCCTTGCCCCCGCATCGCCATCTGGAACTGGGCGCCCGTCTTGCACCGCTGCGCGACGAGGGCGTGCTGATCGTGGCCAGCGGCAATATCATCCACAACCTCGCTTTGTGGCGGCAGACGGAGGGCACGGTACCGGGCTGGGCGGAAGATTTCCGCCAGCGGAGCAACGCCGCGATCCTGTCTGACGATCACGATGCGCTTGTCCATTTCGCGCCGGAGGATGAAGCTGCTGCGCTCGCGATCAACAGCGGCGAACATTATCTGCCGCTGCTCTATGCGGTCGGCGCCCGGTTGCCGGGCGACGATGCGGTGATCTTCAACGACACGATCGACGGATCGCTGTCGATGACTTCCGTCCTGATCGGCGATGCCGGGCTGATCGACGACGTTCAGCGGTAGAGCAGGAGCGGCTCGACCTCTTCGCGCCAGCGCGCTTCGTCAGGCGTGGTGACGGCATCGAGATCATCGGCTCCGAGCGCGGCATCATCGACCCACTGGCGCAGCGCCGGGCCGCCATTGATGACATCGATCGCCAGGCGCTCGAACTCATATTCATAGGGAAAATCCCGCCATAGCGGATAGTCCGGATAGAGTTCGCGGATCGCCTTGAAGGCCAGCGCCTGCAGTCGCCACGGGCGGAAGGCATGGTGATCGTAGAAGCCGCTTTCGGCATGGATCATCAGCGCGTTGCATAGCCGGCCTTGATGCTTGTGGAAGGTCGGCTCGAAGAAGCATTCCCGGATCGCGCATCCGGCCAGCCAGTGCGGTGCGATCCGCCGCATCTCGACGAGCACGGCCTTGGCGTCAACGTCCGGCGCGCCGAACAGCACTTCGAGCGGCCGCGTCGTGCCCCGCCCTTCGGAAAGCGTGGTGCCTTCCAGCATCACCGTCCCGGCATAGGCGCGGGCCATGTTGAGATTGGCGGCATTCGGACTCGGATTGATCCAGACGCGATCGGTCGGCCAGCCGAAGCCGAGTGGCGCATCGGGCCGCCAGCCTTCCATCGCGATCACGCGATAATCGACATCCAGCTTGAAATGCTCGACGAACCAGTGGCCCATTTCGCCCAGCGTCAGCCCGTGACGCATCGGCATGGGGCCAGCGCCGACGAAGCTTTCCTGCCCTGGGATCAGCAGCGTGCCTTCGATGGGGCGCCCGGCGGGATTGGGCCGGTCCAGAACCCATACGGCCTTCCCGGCCTCCGCCGCTGCCTCGAGCAGATAAAGCAGCGTGGTGACGAAGGTATAGATACGGCAGCCGAGATCCTGCAGGTCGAACAGGAAGACATCGGCGCTGTCGATCATCGCGGGCGTGGGTCGGCGGACTTCGCCGTAAAGGCTGTAGACCGGAATGCCGTATTGCGGATCGAGTTCGTCCGCCGTCTCCACCATATTGTCCTGCTTGTCGCCCTTGAGACCATGCTGCGGGCCGAAAGCGGCGCTGAGCGTAATGTCGCTGGAAGCCGCCAACGCATCGACCGAATGGAGGAGATCAGCCGTGACCGACGCCGGATGGGCGACGAGTGCGACTCTCTTGCCGACAAGCGGTTTGCGGAGTTCGGGTTCTGCGAGAAGACGATCGAGGCCGAATTTCATGGTATCTGCGGTGCCGGAAGCGACGCCGCGAAGCAAGCAGCATGGTGAAAATCAGGCTGGCCTGGCGGATGAGCGAGCGCCCAGTACGACTTCACGTTGCCGGCTTCCACGATCACCGCCGTCAGCCCGACATCTGCGCCTTCACCGGGAAGCGCATCGGGCGGAAGCACGGCGTTCAGCAGGAAGCTTCGCTCCTGCTCGCTCGTCACTATCGCGGGCGACGAACTGAGCGGCAGATCTTCCAGCCCATCGCGATAATCCGCCAACCCATAAGCCGCCCATTCGCTCGATGGGGAGAAGTTGAATTCGCGATAGGCCGGCGCATCACCCGCACGGAGAAAAATCTCGAAGCAGGTTGCCTGCCATAGTCCGTCCCGCCTCTCCGGCTTAGCTGCCACCGGCAGTTCGAGCAGATCTGCTCCGCCCACCGAAAAGGTCAGATCGAGCCCGCCTTGCACCGTCCTGGCCAAGCTGACGGTGACTCGCGTAACATGCCGTGATGGCGTATCACTATGGCAATTGAGGCGATGCGTTCCCAAGCGCGCTTCTCCATGCTAGGCGCGCCGCGCCATGTCGACCTACAAATCCTCTCTGCTGCGCCTCCTCGACGAGCGAGGCTACATCCACCAGCTCACCGATGCCGAAGGCCTCGACGCTTTCGCACAGAAGCAGATCGTGCCCGGCTATATCGGCTTCGATCCGACTGCGCCATCGCTCCATGTGGGCTCAATGGTGCAGATCATGCTGTTACGTCGCTTGCAGCAGGCCGGTCACAAGCCGATCGTTCTGATGGGCGGCGGCACCGGCAAGATCGGCGATCCCAGCTTCAAGGATGAAGCGCGTAAGCTGATGACGACGGATGTGATCGCGCAGAACGTCGCATCGATCCGCAAGATCTTCGATCGCTTCCTGACCTTCGGCGATGGCCCGACCGACGCCGTGATGGTCGATAATGCCGACTGGCTCGACAAGCTCGAATACATTCCGTTCCTGCGGGAAATCGGCCAGCATTTCTCGGTCAACCGCATGCTGAGCTTCGACTCTGTGAAGCAGCGCCTCGATCGCGAACAGTCGCTGTCCTTCCTCGAATTCAACTACATGATCCTCCAGGCCTATGATTTCCGGGAACTGTCGAACCGCATGGCCTGCCGCCTGCAGATGGGGGGCTCGGACCAGTGGGGCAATATCGTCAACGGTATCGAGCTGACCCGCCGGATGGACGGCGTGGAAGTCTACGGGGTCACCACTCCGCTCCTTACTACCGCAGACGGCGGCAAGATGGGCAAGACCGCTGCCGGCGCGGTCTGGCTGAACGAGGAAGCGCTGCCGGCTTATGATTTCTGGCAATATTGGCGAAACACCGATGATCGGGACGTCGGCCGCTTCCTGCGCCTGTTCACCGATCTGCCGCTCGACGAGATCGCGCGGCTCGAGAAGTTGGAAGGCAGCGAGATCAACGCCGCCAAGATCATCCTGGCGAACGAAGTGACCACGCTCGTCCGCAGTGCCGAAGCGGCAGCCTCCGCCGAAGCCACGGCCGCCCAGACCTTCGGCGCCGGCGGCTCGGGCGACGATCTGCCGACCCGGGATGTCGCCGAAAGCGAGATCACCCTGATCGATGCGCTGTGCCTGCTCGACTTCGCCGCCAGCCGGGGTGAGGCGAAGCGCCTGATCGCTGGCGGGGGCGCGCGAGTCGATGGCGAGGCGGTGAAGGATGAAGCTTTCCGCATCGCGCTGGACGCGGGCGTCGAAGTGCGCATTTCTTCCGGCAAGAAGAGGCACGGAGTGCTGCGCCGGGCCTGACATCCGGCAAATTCTTGCCGCCGCTTTACCCTTTGTCAGCGATTTGCCGCCATATCCTTTTTCTGGGCAGACCGGAAAGGAGGATGGTGACAGTCGTGGCTAGTGGCGCACAACTATCAGTAACGGATCTACGGCGGGCGGCACGTCATCCGGTGGATTTCTCGGTTCTCGGCGAGCATCGCGATCTTGGCGACATGCCGCTGCATATCGCAAATATCTCCGCCCAGGGCTTCATGATCAATCAGGCCCCTGCACTGGAAAAAGGCGCAAGGATCACCATTCGCCTGCCAAAGATCGGGCGCATCGAAGCGCATGTCATCTGGATGACGGGGGATCGCGCGGGCTTCCAGTTCGAACGGATCATCCGCACAGATGATTTCCTTGCTATGCTGGACGAAATGCAGCCCAATCCAAGGCTTCGCGGCCGCCGTTGATCGCCGCGTTCGGCGCCTCGACCTTCATTCCCTATTGAATTACTAGAGTATAGCTCTTGGCAAGTGTCTTCGCGCCTGCCATGTGCGCGGCGTGAACGAACCGACTTCCCCCCTCCAGATACGCGACTACCGCTTCTTCTGGCTCGCACGCTTCCTGTCGATATTCGCCACTCTCTCGACGGTCGTCCTGATCGGCTATCAGACCTATGACGTTGCCCGGACGGATTACGGAATGCGCCCGTCCCAAGCAGCCTTTCAGCTGGGGTTGCTCGGCCTCGCGCAGTTCGTTCCGTTCTTTCTGCTCACGCCGGTCGCCGGCTTGGCGGCGGACCGGTTCGATCGGCGGCACGTGGCCGCCTTCGCCAATCTGATCGACTGCTCGATCGCGAGCGCCCTCGCCTTCCTGACATTGCATGACGGCCTCAACCTGCCGATCCTTTTCGGGCTGGCGGCGCTGCATGGATCGGCGCGCGTCTTCATCGGTCCCGCCATGAGCGCGATCGGTCCCAACATCGTACCGTCCCGGCTGTTGCCCAAGGCGATCGCTTTCAGCTCCTTCGCATGGCAGTTCGGCACAGTCGCCGGGCCGGCCGCCGGCGGATTGCTGTTCGCGGTATCGCCCTCCCTCCCCTATTTCGTGTCGATCGGGCTGCTGCTGTGTGCCGCGGTGCTTATCCAGATGGTGCGCCCCGTGCGCGCCAGCCAGGACGAAGCCAATCGGCATCCCGTGCGATTGATGGTCGAAGGACTGCATTTCACGATCTCCCAGCGTTTCCTGCTCGGCTGCGTCACGCTCGATCTGTTTGCCGTGCTCCTTGGCGGGGCGACGGCCATGCTGCCGGTTTATGCGCGCGATATTCTCCAGGTCGGTTCCGAGGGGCTCGGTTTCATGCGTGGTGCTCCCGCGATCGGCGCGGGACTGGTGGCGCTGGTGCTTTCCTTCCGGCCGCTCGAACGCAATGTCGGCGTGAAGATGCTGTGGTCGGTCGTCATCTTCGGCATCGCGACTATCTCCTTCGGTCTCTCCACGAATTTCTGGCTTTCCCTTGCGATGCTCGGCCTGCTGGGGGCGGCGGATATGGTTTCGGTCTTCATCCGCACCTCGCTCGTGCAGCTCAACACGCCTGACGCGATGCGCGGCCGCGTCTCGGCGATTTCGGGGCTTGCAGTGTCGGCTTCCAACGAACTCGGCGAAATGCAATCGGGCTTGGCTGCCGCTCTCCTGGGCGCAACGGGAGCAGTTGTGTTCGGGGGGGCGGGTGCGATAATTGTCACTGCGATCTGGGCCTGGATCTTTCCCGAACTGCGTCGGGCGAAGACCTTCGAAACCCGGCTTGTCGATACGGAGGGAAAGACATGAAGGCCGATACTATCCTCGCAACGATCGGGAATACGCCGCACATTCGTCTTTCGCGGCTCTTTCCGGATCACGAAGTCTGGGTGAAGTCCGAACGTGCAAATCCGGGAGGATCGATCAAGGATCGCATCGCGCTGGCGATGGTCGAAGCCGCGGAAGAGAGCGGAGCGCTCAAGCTCGGCGGTACGATCATCGAACCCACTTCCGGCAATACGGGTATCGGCCTCGCCATGGTTGCGGCGGTCAAGGGCTATAAGCTGATCCTCGTGATGCCCGAATCGATGTCGCTGGAACGGCGCCGGCTCATGTTGGCCTATGGCGCGACATTCGATCTTACTCCGCGCGAGAAAGGCATGAAGGGCGCGCTCGAACGTGCGCAGCAGCTGGTGAACGAAACGCCGGGCGCGTGGATGCCCCAGCAGTTTGAGAATGCGGCGAATGTCGCCGTTCATGCGCGCACTACGGCGAAGGAAATCCTGGACGACTTCGCGGACAGCAAGATCGATGTGCTGGTTACCGGGGTTGGCACCGGGGGGCATCTCACCGGTTGTGCGGAAACGTTGAAAGCACAATGGCCGGGCATGAGGGCCTTTGCCGTCGAACCGGAACTTTCGCCGGTCATTTCCGGTGGCCAGCCCGGACCCCATCCGATCCAGGGGATCGGCGCGGGCTTCATCCCGGGCAATCTGCACACGCAGGCGATCGATGGCGCGATCACCGTAAATGCCGACGACGCGAAGGAAATGGCTCGTCGCGCCGCGCGCGAGGAAGGGATGCTGATCGGGATCAGTTCCGGCGCAACGCTGGCGGCGATTGCGAAGAAGCTGCCTGAGTTGCCTGCCGGATCGCGCGTGCTCGGCTTCAATTACGACACTGGCGAACGCTATCTTTCGGTCCCGGATTTCCTTCCGGAATGACCGAGCTGGAAGCTGTCGCCTATCGCGATGGTGAGACGGCGCTGACCGGCTGGTTGGCGCGGCCGGCCGGTTCGGCGCGCGCGGCATTTGTGATATATCCGACCATCGCCAATGTGACTCCTCCCGTGGAACGCCGAGCACGCATGATCGCGGATGCCGGATTCCTGGCCCTGATTGCTGATTTCTACGGTGAACCGGTCGCCGACTTCGCTGCCGCCGGGGCACTGGCCGATATGCTGCGTGCCGATACGAGCCGTTACCGTGCACGGCTGAGCGCAGCAATCGACGCCTTGCAGGGCCATCCGGCGGCCGCGGGATTGCCATTGGCCACAATGGGCTACTGCATGGGTGGACAGGCCGCTCTCGAAATGGCGCGGGCAGGCAAGGTCCGCACGCTGGCGGCAAGCTTCCATGGTTTGCTTACGACAGGTCGGCGAGCCGAACCCGATCGCATCGCGGCGCGAATTCTCGTGTGCCACGGCGATGCCGATCCTCTCGTTCCGCGCGATCAGGTGCTTGCTTTCTGGGAAGAGATGGATGCCGCCGGCGCATCGTGGCACTTCCATGCCTATAGCGGCGTGAAGCACGGATTCACCGATCCCGGCAGTGATGCGCGGGGCTTGTCCGCGATCGCCTATGATGCGAGCGCCGATCGCCAAAGCTGGGCTGCGTTGCTCGCCTTGTGCGACGAGGTTTTGTCTGAAGAGGACAATGCTTATCCAGTAGGATGATATTTCGCTACCGGGACAGACCGTTCATCCAAAGTCTTCTCCGGCAACGAATAATGCGGATTTGGCGCCGTCTCCGATGTAGTGAAACCGCACAGGAGTGTGGTTTTGCCGCATCACCCCAGGATGATTTTGGCCTTATATTGCCTGTGGATGCAATCCTCGGCTAACCGATGCTCGCTTTGCAATCGCCCTTTGTCTACAGCGCACTTCTGACCCGGCAGGGCCCGAAATGGGCAGGCCAATGAACAGGGAGGGCCGCATGGCAAACCATAATCCTATTTCGAAGTACAATCTCACTCTGCGCGCCGGCGTTGCGGGCGTGACGATTGCGACCGCCGTCGCTTTCGCGGCACCGGCATATGCCCAGGCGGGAGCGTCCGAGAGCGGCGAGATCATCGTTACCGCGCGTAAGCGCGATGAGACGACGTTGGAAGTGCCGGTTTCGGTCACCGCGCTCAGCGGGGGGCAGCTCCAGAATTACGCGATCACAAACGTCGATGCGGTCGCCCGCTCCGTTCCTTCGCTGATCGTCGGTGAAGGTGGCGGCACCGTGCAAGGCGGTATCGTGGCTATCCGCGGTCTCGCGGGCGCGGACAACAACCCGCTTAACGACCAGGCCGTGTCCTTCAACATCGATGGTGTCGCTATCGGCCGCGCGACGATCCGCCGCATGGGCGATTTCGACATCGCCCAGATCGAAGTCCTCAAGGGCCCGCAGGCCCTGTTCTTCGGCAAGAACAGCCCGGCCGGCATCATTTCCTACCGTACCGCCGATCCGACGGACACGTTTGAAGCCAAGATCTCCGGCGGCTATGAATTCAAGGCGCGTGAATGGCGCGGTGACGCCTATGTTGCCGGCCCGCTGAGCGATAGCCTCGGCTTCCGTGTCGCGGGCTTCTTCTCGGATATGAAGGGTTGGGCACGCAATGTGGTGCCGACCGATAGCGGCCTCGGTTTCATCTATCCTGACGGCCACAGCCGTGCGCCTAACAAGACCGACTGGGCCGTTCGCGGTACCTTGAAGTTCGACGATGGCGGCCCGTTCAATGCCAAGCTGAAAGTGAGCTATGGCAAGGTCAAGGGTCAGTCGTCCACCAACAACACGCAGTTCGTATCCTGCCCGCTCGGCATTCCGCAGGTTCAGGTCAACCAGCCCGGCAATCTCTATGTCGACAATTGTAAGGCCGACGGCATCAACATGGTGGGCAGCTACGACGCCACCAAATTCGGCAACCTGTTCCCCTCGAAGAAGGAGGATTGGAAGCGCGGCCTGTTCCAGGAGCAGTATCAGTTCCTCACCGGTCTGGAGATGAACTACAATATCACCGACGATCTGACGCTCACGTCGCAGACCGGCTTTTACAAGCAGAATCTCGACAATATCGGTAACTACACCCAGGCCTACTTCAATGATGGCACCGCCTATGCACTGAATAGCGCAGGCAACGTCGTTCCGATCGTTCCCGCTCCGGGCGTCACTCAGGGCGCTACCGTCCGTCGCGCGGAGCTCATCTCCTACAACGAACTGGAACTGAAGGAGTTTTCCCAGGAACTGCGCCTCACCAGCTCGTTTGACGGACCGATCAACTTCATGGTCGGCGGCCTGATCACCGACACTGATGGCGGCAACGGGTCGATTACCGGCTTCGGCACGGCGAATCCGGCCGTAGCGGCCTGGAGCAACAAGTATTGGTATCAGGTGAAGGGCAAGTCCCAGTCCATCTTCGCCCAGCTGACGGTCAACCCGATCCCGGAAATCGAAATCGCCGGCGGCGGCCGTTATTCCTGGGAACAGAAGAGGCTCACACGGGTGGAGACGGGCACGAGCCTCGCTCCCGACACGCTTGTTGATGTTGGCACGGTCTATGGCCTGCCCGACATCGACCGGAAGGTGAGCTTCAAGAACTTCTCGCCGGAAGTCACGATCTCCTACAAGCCGACGCCGGACATCAACATCTATGGCGGCTACAAGGAAGGCTTCCTTTCGGGCGGCTTCGCAGCGGTGGTGCCGAACAAGGACACCTTCGCGACCAACACGCACATCTACAAGCCCCAGGAAACCAAGGGTTTTGAAGGCGGCATCAAGGCGTCCCTCCTTGATCGGGCGCTTCGCGTGAACCTTGCCTATTACAACTACAAGACGACCGGCCTCCAGGTCGGCCTGACCATCGATGGCGTCCGCCCCGTGCTGGTCAACGCGGCGAGCGCCCGCACGCAAGGCGTCGAGTTCGACTTCAACTACAATACGCCGATCGAAGGCCTGTCGCTGAATGGCGCCCTCAACTACAACAAGGGCAAGTATCTCAACTTCCAGGCTCCCTGCTACGGCGGTCAGCCTTCGGACCAGTGCTTCTTCCAGGTGAACGAAGTCTCGGGCGCCACCGGCTTCTTCCAGGATCTGACGGGTGCTCCGCTGGTTCGTGCTCCCAAATGGACCGGCAATGCCGGGTTCAATTATGAGTCGTCGGTTGGCGGGGATCTCAAGCTCGGGCTCTCGGGCAACATGTCCTATAGCGGCAGCTACTTCACCGACTCCGCCAACACTCCGGGCGGTAAGCAGCCGAGCTATACGTTGTTCGATGCGTCCGTGCGCATCGGCGCAGAGGATGACAGTTGGGAAATCGCCTTCATCGGCAGGAACCTGACCAACAAGTACTACTTCGTGCGGTCGAGCGATTCGCCGTTCAGCGGTAGCGGAACCCGGGGTACGTTCGCTGAAAACGACCCGGCCCGCTTGCTGTCCGACACGGCCGCCTATGTCAGCCGCGGACGCGAACTCTGGGTTCGCCTGAGCTACAAGTTCGGCGGCGCGAACTGATCGATACATAGCCCGGCCGCCCAGCGGCCGGGCAGATCGGCCCGGTGATCTTGTCACCGCGGCGCCTGAGCCCGGCTTCTCTCTTTGGAGAAGCCGGGTTTTCTTTTGGGGATCAATCGCGCGCGAAAGCGTCTGCAGGCAATTCCATCATGCTGTCCGCGCCAGCTTCGATCTTCCGTCGCAGCGCGCCTGCATCGGGAAGATAGCGATCGGCGAAATAACGCGCCGTGGTGAGCTTTGCTTCGCAGAATGCCACGTCGTCGTTCCCGGATGCCAGCAGCCTCTCGGCCGCCTTCGCCATCCGGAGCCACATCAGACCGAGCGAAACGATGCCCGCGATATGCATGTAAGGGTGCGCGCCGGCGCCCAAATGGTTCCGATTGGCCATTGCATGGCTCATGAACCACAGAGTCGCGGCCTTCAGCTCGCCATTCGCCTTGCCGAGCTTCTCGGCCAGGACGGCATAGGGCGCATCCCCCGCCACCCCGGCGCATTCCGCGTCCACCAGCTTGAAGAAGGCCTGGATCGCCCGACCGCCATTGGCAGGCAGCTTGCGGCCGCACAGGTCCATCGCCTGAACGCCATTGGTGCCTTCGTAGATCATCGCAATCCGGGCATCGCGCACATATTGCTCCATCCCCCATTCCCGGATGTAGCCGTGCCCGCCATAGACCTGCTGCATATTCGTGGTGACGTCGAAGCCCCTGTCCGTGCCGTAACCCTTGATCACGGGGGTAAGGAGCCCGATCAGATCCCCAGCGGACTGCCGCTCCTCTTCCGTTGCCGCATTCTTCTCGAGATCGACCAGCAGGGCGCCCCAGAGGATCAGGGCGCGCATGCCTTCGGTGAATGCCTTGGCATCCATCAGCATCCGGCGGACATCGGGATGCACGATGATCGGATCGGCCTTCTCCTGAGGATCGACCGGCCCGGTGAGCGCCCTGCCCTGCCGCCGGTCGAGCGCATATTGGACAGCGTTCTGATAGGATACTTCCGCCTGGCTGAGCCCCTGTATCCCCACGCCGAGCCGAGCCGCGTTCATCATCACGAACATCGCGGCGAGGCCCTTGTTTGCCTCCCCTACCAGCCATCCCTTCGCACTGTCATAATTCATGACGCAGGTCGAGCTGCCGTGAATGCCCATCTTCTCCTCGATCGAGCCGCAGGAGACTGCGTTCCGCTCTGCCAGCGAACCATCATCGGCCACGAGGATCTTGGGGACAACGAAGAGCGATATGCCTTTAGAACCGTCCGGCGCGCCCGGCAGCTTCGCAAGCACGAGATGGATGATGTTCTCGGTCAGATCATGTTCGCCCGCCGAGATGAATATCTTCGTGCCCGTAATCGCGTAGGAGCCGTCGGCATTCGGTTCAGCCTTGGTGCGGATCAGGCCGAGATCGGTCCCGCAATGAGGTTCCGTAAGATTCATCGTGCCGAGCCAGTCGCCTGCCACCATCTTGGGCAGGTAGCGAGCCTTGATCTCCTCCGAGGCGATGACATGCAGCGCTTCCACCGCCCCACCATTGAGGCCGGGATACATCCCGAAGGATTGGTTGGCCGCGGCGAGATATTCCTTCACCGCAAAGCCGACGATCTGAGGCAAGCCTTGCCCCCCAAAAGATTCGGGCATCGACACGCTGCCCCATCCGGCTTCGCGAAACTGGTCGTAGGCGTCCTTGAACCCGGGCGGCGTCGTGACCGTGCCGTCTTCGGTCCGCTTGCAGCCTTCGCGATCGCCGATCTCGTTCAGGGGAAACAGCACTTCTGCCGCGAATCGCCCCGCCTCTTCGACCACGGTTCTGACGAGATCGGGCGTGGCGACTTCGAAACCGGGGAGGTTGCCGAGTGCCTCAAGGTCCAGCAGATGTTCGATCACGAACAGCGTGTCACGCGTAGGGGCGGAAAATTTCGGCATCTGCTCTCCTCCGCCGGCTTGGTCGGCCAGCCTCTCGATTACCTTCGTAACGCGCGCGCGTTCCTCAACCCTGCTCTTCGATCCGTACGAGCGTTTCGTCCTCGAGCAGCCGGTAAAAACAGCTCGACGCCCCGGTGTGGCACGCCGGGCCTGCCGGAAGGCATCGCAGGATGAGGGAATCCTGATCGCAATCGACCAGGATTTCCCGCACCCGCAGCACATGGCCGGAACTTTCGCCTTTCATCCAGAGCCGCCCGCGGGAACGCGAATGGAAATGCGCCAGGCCGGTCTCGCGCGTCTTGTCCAAGGCTTCGCGATCCATGAAAGCGACCATCAGCACTTCACCGGTTTCGGCATGCGTCACCACGCCGGTCAGCAGGCCTTTGGAATCGAATTTGGGAAGAAAAGCCGTGCCTTGCTCGCGATCGGCTTCTGCGCTGCTGGAAATCTCGAATATCCTTCGTGCCTGTGGGAGCCTCGAACCAGATGGTGGCCTTGTTGCACGATAACCACAGAGCCGGGGCAAAATCTATCCAAACGGGAAATCATTCTTCCGTCGGTGGGGTAATGATGGGAATAAGCATCTGCGGCCCAACGAGGTCGCCCGCCAGAATGGCGGCGCTGGAACGAGCGCCAAGGTTAAGGGGGTATAGGCTAGAGCACTCGCCACGGCGAGACTCGCCGAACGAATGAGGGATCGGACGACTGGCCGGGAGGGCGGCCCAGGAAGTCCAACGAATTTCGTCACGCGAACGCCCGGGATCATTCCCGGGCGTTTTCGTGTGCGCCTATCCCGACAGGGCTTCGTCGAGAACTCTTGCGAAGCATGTCACGATCACCTTTTCCGCTCCTGCTCGTTTGAGTACCGCAACGCAGGCATCGCTCGTTGCCCCGCTGGTCAGCACATCGTCTACCAGTATGACGTTGCGGCCACGAATTCCCGCAAGCCGCCTGTCATTCATCGTGATCGCGCCCGAAAGCGTTCTCGCGCGCGCCTTTCTTCCCAGACCGCCGAGTTTCGGCGTAGCCTTCCGTCGGATGAGGCCATCAACTACGAGTGGCAGGGCCCGCGCGCGAGCGATCTCCTGTGCCAGCAAGGCCGATTGATTGAACCCGCGCTGCCATAGCCGGCCGCGATGCAGCGGGACGGGAACGACGCACCAGCTTCCCTCCAGCCGCGGGATACGGGCGCTCATCAACCGGGCGAGCATGCGAGCGAGCGAAATGCGGCGACCGTGCTTGAACGCCAGAACAAGGCGGCGCGAGACATCGTTATAGAGCGTGGCTGCAGCGATCCCGTCATGCCGGGGCGGCATGGTGAGGCATGGGGCGCAGATCGCTCCTTCCTGCTGGCCATGGGTGAACGGACGCTGGCACGATGCGCAGGCCGGATCACCGGGGATGACGAGTTCCGCCCAGCATCGGGCGCATAGCCCGCTTTGCGCGGACAGCCCTTCTCCGCAGAGCGGACAGCGCGGCGGATAGACCAGATCGACCACTGGCCGAAGCGCATCGGCTACTATTGACGGAACCCCCATTCGCCCTTGCTGCCGCGTGTCCGCCGCGATCGCAAGCGCTTGCGCCTCCACGACGGAGGATGCAGGGCGTGATGATGAATTCGCCCGCACCTCCCACAATCTTTTCTCGACGCCGGCGCACCGCGATCCGTACCCGCGCCGCACGATCGCAGGCAAAGGCCGATGCCGCGCATTATGTGATAGACGATATGATCGAGGACGTTCTCGATCGCCTGGATTTCCTGCGACATCAGCCGCGCCGTGCTCTGATCATCGGTGACGGCGTCGAGATGCTCACCACCAAGTTGGCGGCGGGTGACTGCGAGATCGTCCGACCAGATGCCGATTTCGACGAGGAACAGCCCTACCCTTTCGGCGGCTTCGAACTGATCGTCAGTCTCGGCCGGCTCGACACGGTGAACGACCTGCCCGGCGCGCTGATCCATCTGCGCCAGGCGCTGGCGTCAGGCGGGCTGATGATTGCGAGTTTTTCCGGCGCGGGCAGTCTTCCGGTACTACGGGCGGCGATGCTGGCGGCGGATGGAGCGCGGCCAGCGGCGCGAATGCACCCTGCGGTCGATGTCCGGGCGGGCGGACAGCTTCTCCAGCGTGCGGGCTTCGACCGGCCGGTGGTGGACAGCCGGGGCCTCGACGTCCGCTTTTCTTCGCTGGCCCGGCTCGTTTCCGACCTGCGGGAACAGGGGCTGACGAGCGCGCTCGCCTCGGTCGCTCCTGCTCTGACCCGGACGAGCTATCGTCGCGCGGCAGAGGCCTTCACCGCCTGCGCCGATACCGATGGCCGCGTCACCGAACATTTCGAGATCCTTACGCTCAGCGGTTGGCGGGTTTAGACCTCAACGCCTTGCTTCGCTCCGCTCGCAATCACAAGCGAAAGCGCAACTAACCCAAAGCCGCCTGCGCCGCGGCGAGGCGGGCGATGGGCACGCGATAAGGCGAAGCGCTGACGTAATCGAGACGCTGGCTCTCGCAGAAGGCGATGCTCGCCGGATCGCCGCCATGCTCGCCGCAGATGCCGAGCTTGATGTCGGGCCGCGTCGCGCGTCCCCGCTCTGCCCCCAGCGCCACCAGCTGGCCTACCCCTTCGAGATCGAGGCTGACGAAAGGATCGCGCGCGAAGATACCTTTCTCGACATAGGCCGCGAGAAACCGCCCCGCATCGTCGCGCGACAGGCCGAGCGTCGTCTGGGTAAGGTCGTTCGTGCCGAAGGAGAAGAAGCTTCCTTCCTCGGCGATCTCGCCCGCCATCAGCGCCGCGCGCGGCAGTTCGATCATCGTGCCGACGAGATAATCCAGCTTGCGGCCCTGTTCCGCGAACACGGCGTCCGCCGTCCGTTCCACCAGCGCCCTCAGGATCGCGAGTTCGCGCCTGGTGGCGACGAGCGGGATCATCACTTCGGGCACCGGCGCCCCAGAACCACTTGGGCCGGTCTCCGCCGCCACTTCGCAAGCCGCTTCGAAGATGGCACGGGCTTGCATCTCGTAGATCTCGGGATAGGTGATGCCCAGGCGGCAACCGCGATGGCCCAGCATCGGGTTGAATTCCTGCAACTCCTGCGCGCGTCGCTTCAGATGGTCGATCCCGATGCCGATCGTATCGGCCAGTTCCTCGAACTCCTCATGCGCATGGGGGAGGAATTCGT
>CAMLQG010000043.1 GCA_946482075.1 uncultured Erythrobacteraceae bacterium | reverse complement strand
CGCCGATCATCTCGAACTTCAAGGAAGGCCTGACCGTCCTTGAATATTTCAACTCCACCCACGGCGCCCGCAAGGGTCTCGCCGACACCGCGCTCAAGACGGCGAACTCGGGCTACCTGACTCGCCGTCTGGTCGACGTGTCGCAGGACTGCGTGATCGTGGAAGAGGATTGCGGCACCGAGAACGCGCTGGAAATGCGCGCGATCATCCAGGGCGGCTCGGTCATCGCCTCGCTGGCCGAGCGCATCCTGGGACGCACCACGGCCGAGGATCTGATCGACGCCAAGACGGGCGAAGTGCTGGTGAAGACCGGCACCTTGCTCGACGAGCCGATGGTGAAGCTCCTCGAGGACGCCGACGTGCAGTCCGCCAAGATTCGTTCGCCGCTGGTCTGCGAAGCGGAACAGGGCGTCTGCGCCACCTGCTACGGCCGCGATCTCGCGCGCGGTACGCCGGTGAATATCGGCGAAGCCGTGGGCGTCATCGCCGCCCAGTCGATCGGCGAACCGGGCACCCAGCTCACCATGCGTACGTTCCACATCGGCGGCGCGGCGCAGGTGAACGAAACCTCGCATCTGGAATCGATCTCGGACGGCAAGGTCGAATATCGCGACATCCCCACCATCATCGACAAGCGCGGCCGCCGGCTGTCGCTGGCTCGCAGCGGCGAGATCGCGGTGATCGACGCGGAAGGCCGCGAGCGCGCGATCCATCGCGTGCCCTACGGCACCGTGCTGATGTTCGAGAACGGCGCGAAGGTGAAGGAAGGCGACCGTCTGGCCGAGTGGGATCCGTTCACGCTGCCGGTGATCACCGAACAGCCGGGCATCGTGCGCTACCAGGACCTGCTCGACGGCAAGACCATGACGGAACAGGTCGACGAAGCGACGGGCATCGCCCAGCGCGTCGTCATCGAGTATCGCTCCGCCGGCCGCTCCAAGAAGGAAGACCTGCGTCCGCGCCTCACCCTGCTCAACGAAGCGGGCGGCGAAACGGAAGCCGCGCGCTACATGATGGCGCCCGGCACGACGCTCTCGGTCGAGGATGGCCAGCAGGTCGAAGCGGGCGACATCCTTGCCCGCGCCAGCCGCGAAGCCGCCAAGACGCGCGACATCACCGGCGGTCTGCCGCGTGTCGCCGAGCTGTTCGAAGCGCGCAAGCCGAAGGACAACGCGATCATCGCCAAGATCTCCGGCCGGATCGAATTCGTCCGCGATTACAAGGCGAAGCGCAAGATCGCGATCGTTCCCGAGGAAGGCGAAGCGGTCGAATATCTGATCCCCAAGGCGAAGGTGATCGACGTCCAGGAAGGCGACCATGTGAAGCGCGGCGACCAGCTGGTGGCCGGCTCGCCCGATCCGCACGACATTCTCGAAGTGCTCGGCGTGGAAGCTCTGGCCGAATATCTCGTCGCGGAAATCCAGGAAGTCTATCGACTGCAGGGCGTGAAGATCAACGACAAGCACATCGAGGTGATCGTTCGCCAGATGCTGCAGAAGGTCGAGATCACCGATGGCGGCGACACCACGCTGCTGCCGGGCGAACAGGTCGATCTGGAAGAGATGAACGAGTTCAACGCGAAGCTCGCCAAGGGCCAGAAGTTCGCGGAAGGCAAGCCGGTGCTGCTGGGCATCACCAAGGCCAGCCTGCAGACGCGCAGCTTCATCTCCGCCGCCTCGTTCCAGGAAACCACCCGCGTGCTGACGCAGGCGGCGGTCGAGGGCAAGAAGGACTCGCTGATCGGTCTCAAGGAGAATGTGATCGTCGGGCGCCTGATTCCCGCCGGCACCGGCGCTTCGATGAACCGCCTGCGCGTGGCCGCTTCCAGCCGCGACGCGGCGCTGCGCGCGCAGTACCGCAAGCTGCAGGAAGCCCTGATCGCGCCGGAAACGGCCGAGGAAGAGCATCGGGCGGAACTCGCCCAGGGGCCGGAAGCGGCGATCGGCGACGATCCGCTGGCGAAGGTCGAAGGCGAGACTCACGGCCTCGACGCCGATGCGGGCGATTACCTGGAGCCCGGCGAGGAGTGATCCCGCCCGGCCTCATGGGCTGAACAGAAGACCCCGCCGGAGCGATCCGGCGGGGTTTTTGTTTGGGGTTATCGAATTTGCGGATCGGGCTGCCCGAAAAGCGAGTTCGGGCGGAAGCGCCGTGCTGCTCATCTCGTCCGTCCCAATCTCGTCATGCCAGCGAAGGCTGGCATCCCTCCTCATAGGATGCGGTCGAAAAGATCGTCCCATTCGGGGTGGGCATCTTCGATCAGGCGGATCTTCCACGCCCGCTGCCTGCCTCCAGCGCCTTCTCCCTTGCAATGGCATCCGCGATCGAGGTGTGTTGTTCGGTCAGCACGAGGCGCTTCAATCCATATCTGCGACAGAAGCTCGCCCCCGTCGCGCTCCGGTGCTGCATCATCCGCGTGCCGATGTCGCTGGTAACGCCGATCGAGAGGACGCCGCGCGGCTTGTTCGTCAGAATATAGGTCCAGCCGCCAGACATGGCCGGAAGCTATCGCCCAGCTCAGGCAGATGCCAGCCTTCGCTGGCATTACGGGACCAAGAAACGTCCGCTTTGGGGTCGAAAGTCCACGTAGCGATCGGATCATTTGCGGGTTGCCACCTCCCCGCGAGCGGAGAGGATCACGAGTGCAAAAACCATTTTCCTACACGCGACAAATCTGCCTTAACCTTGCAGATGAAGCGCTTACGCAAACGTTCTGCCCGTCCTTCGCTCCGGAATGACGCATGGGCTGCGGAAAGTCACACGCGTCGAATGGCGGTCTCACGCCGCAAATGGCCGGATTTCCTTGGGGCTTGGCTAGCGATGAGGGGATGGATCGAGGGGCGCTTTCGGGGGCGTAAGTGTCAACCAAACCCGTCATTGCGAAGCCGGCGGGCCGAAGCAATCCAGGGCCGTTGCGCGCCTCGCTCTGGATTGCCGCGTCGGCTGCACCTCCTCGCAATGACGGCGCTCGGTGGGCAATCGCGCCATCTACCCCGCCCGCGGCCCCCACAGGATCACGGCCGCGCCCGCCAGGCAGATCGAGGTGCCCAGCACGTCCCAGCGATCGGGTCGCACGCTTTCGGCCGCCCACAGCCACAGCAGCGCGGAGAGGATGTAGATCCCGCCATAGGCGGCATAGGCGCGGCCGGCGTTCTCGGTATCGACCAGCGTCAGCAACCACGCGAACAGGCAGAGCAAGGCGATGCCGGGTATCAGCCACAGCGGCGACTTGCCGAGCCGGAGCCAGGCCCAGAAGGCGAAGCAGCCGGCGATTTCCGCGATCGCCGCGCCGAGATAGATGAGCGGAGCCATGGGCGGCTTGTCGCAGGCATGGCGCATGACGGCAATGGCCGCCGCGGCAAAGCGCGTGTACGGTAGGCGTCCGAAGCCGGAGGCGAAAGGCGAGGCCATGAAGCAGATCGCGGTCGTGCGGGGCGAGAAGGGCAGCGATATCCAGCAGCTGTTCCGCGATTTCGTGGAACGCTGGCGCAATTCGTGCCGGATCGTCGGCGTCACCGAGGAATCGCGGCCGGACATCGTGCGCGCCTGCGGGCCGGGCGCGCTGCGTTCGATCACCGACGGCCGGACCTATTCGCTGTTCCAGGAACTGGGGCCGCATGCGCAGGGCTGCGCGCTCGATCCCGGCGGGGTCGTCACGGCGAGCGATGCGGTCGAGCGCGAGATCGCGGCAGGCTGCGAACTCGTGCTGCTGAGCAAGTTCGGCAAGCTGGAGGCCGAAAGCCGCTCGGGCCTGGTTCCCGCCTATGCTGCGGCGATCCAGGCGCGCGTGCCGGTGCTGACCTCGGTCTCGTGGAAGCATGTCGACGCGTGGGAACGCTTCGCCAGCCCGCTCTTCACCCGGATCGATGCGGATGCCGATGCGATCGATGGCTGGTGGCTCGAGATGCGCGAACAGGCGGGCCTGCGCGCGGCGGGCTGATCAGGCGATCGTCGCGGAATGGATCTTGTCGGGTCCGTAATCGGGCGCGTCCTCGTTCCAGCGGACGGAGCCGGACGGGCGATCGAGCAGCATGCGCGACTTGATCTCGCCATCAACGGTCATTTCCACGATCCGGACCTGCAACTGCCGTTCGGTCTCGGTCGCGCGGTTGCGGTTGCGCAGGAAATCGTCCCAGGTGGCGTATTGATAGCGTTCCGACCAGAGCGCCGGATCGTTCAGGTCGCGCGCCAGCATCCAGGCCTGCGCCCCATTGCGCCGCTTGATGCGGCCCAGCTCTTCCATCAGCTTGTAGAAGCTGCGCGCCTCCGACGGTTCGATGCGATATTCGATCTCGATCGAGATCGGACCGCTGCGGCCCGTGATCGCCAGGGTGATCTCGGGATCGGGGCGCAGTTCCGCGGGCGTGTTCGCCTGATTGTGCTCGCGCGAGAGCGGGCGAGCGAGACCCAGGAACAGGAAAGCGATCATCGCCGCGGCGGAACAGACCAGCGAGATCTGCAGCCCGGCTTCCGACGCGACTTCGCCCCAGCTCCAGCTGCCCAGCGCCAGGCCGCCGGCGACCGTGGTCTGGAACAGGCCGAGCGCGCGCGCCGTCACCCATCGCGGCGCGCCGGTCTGCACCATCACGTTCAGGAGCGTCGCCACGATCATCCACGCCATCCCTGCGAAAGCGAGCGCGAAGATCGTGAGCCAGGCCCATGGGCTGAGGCTGACGCAGACGATCACGAAGGCGATCAGGATCATCGCTCCGCGGATGATCGTTTCCGGTTCGAACCGTTCCTGCAGGTTCGAGACGATCGCCGCGCCGACCACGGAACCCACGCCGAAGCCGGCGAGGAGCAGGCCGTAGAGCTCGGGTCCGCCATGCAGGATGTCCTTGGCGATGAGCGGCATCAGCGCGTAGAGCGAGGCGAGCGCGAATGCGGCGGTAAAGCCGCGCACCAGGACGCGCAGCAGATAGGGCGAATGGAAGGCGTAGCGGATGCCCGCCACGATCGCCGCGCGCAGCTTCTCCGGCGGCAGGCGCGATGCTTCCTGCTCGCGCCGCCACAGGAACAGGGCCGTGAACAGCGGGACATAAAGCACCGCGGTCGTCCCGAACGTCGCCACGGCGCCGACCGCTGCCACCATGATGCCGCCTATCGCCGGGCCGATGCTGCGTGCGATGTTGAAGCTGATGCCGTTCAGCGCGATCGCGGCGGGCAGCATGGCGGGCGATACCTGCTCGCTCACCGATGCCTGCCAGGCGGGGCTGAACAGAGCGAGGCCCATGCCGACGATGAAGGACAGCAGCAGGAGCAGCCCCGGCGTGGCCAGTTCGAGATGGCTGAGCACCGCCAGCCCGATCGCGCCGGCGACGGGGAAGAACAGGGCGAACAGGCTGACCTTGCGCCGGTCGACGATGTCCGCCAGCGCGCCGGCGAACAGCGAGAAGACCATGAAGGGCGACATGATCGCGGTCTGCACCAGCGCGACCATCGTCGGATCGCCGCTCAGCCGGGTCATTTCCCAGGCAGCGGCGACGCCGATGATCAGCAGGCCGAAATTGGACAGCAGGCTGGAAATCCAGATCCGGCGAAAGATCGGCACCGTCAACGGCGCGGTAAGCTTGCCTCGCTTCGCTTTGCCTGGCGGCGCGTCATCCGTTTGCGAGCTGCCGGGGGGATGCTGCGTCATGCCCTTGGGATAACGCCGCGCAGGCGAATGGCAAGTTGCCCAGCGGCGCTATTCACCGATGCGCCGCTGTTCCTGCCTGATCGGCGACCGGCTGTAGGAAATCGCGGGGAGCGCCTTCCAGCGCTGCGGCGGCACCTGCTTCAGATGATGGCACCACAGCTGCCCGAGGCGGGACGCGCCGAGGCCGCTGCCGGCGATGTATTGCAGCGTTGGCAGGCCGGGATTCCAGTTCCCTTCGATCAGCATCGGCCCGGCGGATGACAGCGCGACATCCCAGCCGACGGAAACCGCCTTGCCGACCTTGCCGAGAAACGTTTCATGCGCATGACGCGCCACGGCCAGGCATTCGGCGAACCGGGGCAGCGCGAAGCCGTTCATCGCCTCGCCCGTGCGGGGATGGCTTGCGATCGGGTGGAAGCGGCCTTTCGTGTCGCGCTGCATCGCCCGGCCGGTGCGGCCGCTCGCGAGGTCGACCATCGCCGCCACGCCGCCGCGATGGAAATTGTCGAGGAAGGAAGCCCCGCTGCCAAAACGGACGATGGCGTGAGTCACTTCCGGGCGGTCCTGCTCGTCGAGGCAGGTGATGATGCGCAGTGTGGGCAGCGCGCCGGGCGAGCGTGTCTCCATCTCGGGATGGGGACTGAGGAACTGCTGCGCCACGTCGCCCGTGCGCATGCGCGCGCGGAGCCAGTCGGCAAGGTCGAACAGCGTGTCGGGCTGGTTGCTCGCCGCCCATCCGCCTTGGCGCCGTTCCAGCCGAACCATGCCGCGCCCCTGGCTGGCGAAACCGGGCTTGAAGATCAGCGCGTCGGACGTGCGGGCCCAGTCCGGAATCCCCGAAGGGAGATCATCCGCTCCGAAGGTCTGCGGCAAAGGCAGGCCGGCTGCGCGCATGACCGTGTCGAAGCGGCGCTTGTCGAGCAGCAGATTGCCGTCCAGCGGGAAGGCGTTGGGATTGAGCAGAAGATCGATCCCCTTCTTCACATGGGCGGGCAGGAGATCGAGCGAGGGCGCGATGCCGGTGTCGCTTGCCCAGGCGAGTTCGCGTGGGAGGAGGCCGAAACGCAGGCAGGTCGGCAGGTCGCGCCAGCCCGTGCCGCTGCCGGCATAACGCGACATCGTCGCCATGGCGGCCAGCGCGTGGAACCCGCGCACGGCCTGGGCGGACAGGCGCGCGGCCATGCCCCGGTGGGCGGCCATGCCGGCATAGTAGAGCGCCACCGGATGATCGGGCCCCGAAATCGCGCGCCGCAGCCCCGCAGGCAGCGGGAAATGCATTACTGCCGACAAGCAGGCTGCTCCTTGGCGGGGTGCTCTCTGGCAGGCGGTTCCTTGGCGATCAGCGCGGCGATGATCTCGAAATCCAGATCCAGCCTGGCTTCCGCCTCGCGCGCACCCAGTTCGCACAATTCCACGATCTGGGGCATGGACAGGGCCAGGCGGATCACGCAGCCGGGATGCTTCACGGGCTGGCCCAGCCTCACGCCGCTGTCCATCAGGTCCCGATGGAACATCGTGCAGCGATCATAGCTGTCCACGCCCGCGACACCGGCCATGTCGATGACGCAGAGCGTCTGGGCAAGGATATCGCCATCATGATCGCCATGGCCGCGGATGATCCGCGCGCCGACATCTCCGGTGAACCGGGCTGTAACCCGGCGGAAGGCCGCGATGATCGCGGCTACCGTGGCCGGGTCGGTCGCAAGGAAGCGTTCAAGCTCGAACAGCGCGGCCGCCAGGCGCAGGGCCAGGCCGTCATTGGCCTCGTCGGGCAGGCTGCCCGCGCCGGGCCAGTCGAGAGGCCATTCCGCCCGCCGGAAGAGCGTCACCAGGCCGGAGGGAAGCGCCGCTTCGGGGCGCGCGGCTCCCTGCGGGACCAGCAGGATGCCGCTGAACGGCGGTCCGCCGAGGAATTTCGATCCGGTAAGCATCACCATTGCGCCGCGTGCCAGATAGGCGCGGATCGCGTCTCCGCCGAGCCTGGCCTGGCAGGCGTCGACGACGAAGCCGGCTTGCCCGCCGAACCGCGCGAGCAGGCGATCGACCCCGCCGAGCGACGGCACGCGCGCACCGAGCTTGGAACCGTGGAGAACATGGATCAGCGGATTCGCGCCGCCTGCGAGCGCCAGCTCGGCACGTTCGAGTATCTCCTCGACGATAGCCTGTTCCGGCCGCAATGCGCCGCATTCCTTGCGCAGGGAAACCTGCACCATGCGGCCGCATTCGCACAGCCCCGCCACCGGTTCGCCGCGGCGGCAGCTGCCGCGCGCGGTGGTCTCGTTGAAATAGCGCCCCTGCGCGGCCAGCTCGCAGCCGCTGCCCACTTCGCTTCCGCCCAGCAGGATATTGTGGACCGGGCGGCCGAAACGCCCGGATGCGATCGCCAGCGCGGCGAATTCGAGATCGGTGCCCGAAGGGGAAAACAGGATGTCGACGCCGGCGGGCAGGCCGTAGGCGGCGCGAATGCGGGCGCGCATTTCCTCCAGGCGGGCCCGATAGGCGGCCGCATCGCCGCGGATCGGCTTCAGCTTCGAGATATAGGCCAGCGCACCCGCGGAAAGATTGTTGGCCGTGGACGAGGCATAGCAGATGTCCTGCGACGGCCAGGGCGCCGATCCGTAGCGGTTGCGACCCGAATTGACATCGAGAGTGATGCGTTCGTCACCCCCTTGCGACATCAGAAGCTTGAGCGTCATCCAGGCATCACCGCCGCCGATCCAAAGGGTGCCGATTCAGGAGGCGCCGTTTCGAGGGGGAAAACGCGCAAAGGCAAATCCATGTCCGGATGCTCCGTCGACAGCTGAGGGGTCTCTGACAGACAGCGTGCTGACGTGGATATAGATGTCGGTTTGCGGCAATTTTGTGGCGTGCCGGGAGGCTTCCCGTTACCCGCACGGAACGTCGCGGAAGAGGGGCGGCTCATCGTGGGAAGGCCGCCTTTCGATGCAAATAATCGGCCTTGGAGGAAGCGTCCCGCCATGGGGCCTTGCGGATCGCCATTTCCAGGAATCGCGGAGTGCCGGCGCCGCCGGGTGGTTGTTCCACACGCGGAGATGCATCGCTTGTCTGCGCGCAAACATTCGCCGCAGGCTCCATTGCCCGAGCGCTTTTCCCTCTCTAGACAAATGCCATGGCCGATACGCTCACGATCACTCTCGCTCAATTGAATCAGAACGTCGGAGACATCGCCGGCAACGCCAAGCAGATGCTGACGGTCCGCAACGATTCACGGAGCAGCGATCTCGTCGTTTTCCCGGAAATGCAGCTGATCGGCTATCCGGCGGAGGATCTCATCCTCAAGCCTTCGCTGATCGAACGTGCGCAGGCTGCGCTCGATCAGCTGGCCCAGCAGACGAATGACGGCGGCCCGGCGATGCTGGTGGGCAGCGTCTTCGTGCGCGACGGGGCGCTGCACAACGGCGTGGCGCTGCTCGATGGCGGGCGAGTGACGGCAACCCGCTTCAAGCATGAACTTCCCAATTACGGCACGTTCGACGAACAGCGCTTGTTCACGCCGGGGCCGCTGCCCGAACCTGTGATCTTCCGCGGCGCGATGCTGGGCCTGCCGATCTGCGAGGATATCTGGCATCCCGAAGTCTGCCGCCATCTGGCCGATTTCGGTGCGGGCCTGTTCGTCTGCGTCAACGGCAGCCCCTACGAGATCGAGAAGGACGTGCTGCGCATCGAAGGCGTGGCCAAGCGCCGTGCGGCGGATACCGGCCTGCCACTCGCCTATCTCAATCGTGTGGGCGGGCAGGACGAACTGGTGTTCGACGGGGCGAGCTTCGTGGTCAATGGCGACGGCAAGCTCGCTGTCCAGATGACCGACTGGGAAGAACAGGTCACCACCACTCACTGGACCAAGACGGCCAAGGGCTGGCGCTGCGATCGGGGCGAGATCGAGCAGCTGGCCGATCACCCGGAAGACATCTACTGCGCGATGACCATGGCCTTGCGCGACTATGTCGACAAGAACGGTTTTCCGGGCGTGGTGCTCGGCATGTCAGGGGGGATCGACAGTGCGGTCTGCGCCGCGATCGCGGCCGATGCGCTGGGGCCGGATCGCGTGTCCGCCGTGATGCTGCCCAGCCGCTTCACCAGCGAGGAAAGCCTGCGCGATGCCGAGGAATGCGCGCAGCTGATCGGCTGCAAGCATGACATGATCCCGATCCAGCCGGCGGTGGACGGGTTCGACGCGATGCTGTCCGACAGCTTTGCCGACACGCAGGTCGATATCACGGAGGAGAACCTCCAGTCGCGCATCCGCGGCGTGGCGCTGATGGCCTTGAGCAACAAGTTCGGCCCGATGCTGCTGACGACCGGCAACAAGAGCGAGATGAGCGTGGGCTACGCCACGATCTATGGCGACATGGCGGGCGGCTATAACCCGCTCAAGGACGCCTACAAGATGACCGTCTTCGCGATCTCGGAATGGCGCAACAGGCACAAGCCCAAGATCGGGCTGGGGCCGGAGGGACCGGTTATCCCCGAGAACATCCTGGTGAAGCCGCCCAGCGCGGAATTGCGGCCGGACCAGAAGGACGAGGATTCGCTGCCGCCCTATCCGGTGCTGGATGCGATCCTGCTCGGCCTGGTGGAGCAGGAGAAGAGCGTGGAGCAGGTGGTCGCCGAAGGGCATGATCCCGACACCGTCGTCCGGATCGAGCGGCTGCTGCATCTCGCTGAATACAAGCGCCGCCAGGCCCCGCCGGGGGTGAAGCTCGGCGCGCGCAATTTCGGGCGCGACCGGCGCTATCCGATCACGCACCGATTCAGGAGCGGGTGACCAACGGGGATAGGCTTTAACGTGACGATGACAGCGGCAGCCCGAGCGGCTAGTTGCGCAAATCATGAGCACCGTCACGCGTTTCGCGCCATCGCCGACCGGCAACCTCCATGTCGGCAATATCCGCACCGCGCTTCACAACTGGATGCTGGCGCGCAAAGCGGGCGGCCGCTTCCTGCTGCGGATCGACGACACGGACAAGGAACGCAGCCGGGAGGGGTTCGTCGAGGCGATCCGGGCCGATCTCGCCTGGCTGGGGCTGGAACCGGATGCGGAAGAACGTCAGTCCGCGCGGTTCGATCGCTATGCGACGGTGTTCCGCGAGCTGGAGCAGGCCGGACGGATATATCGTTGCTATGAAAGCGCGCAGGAGCTCGAACTCAAGCGCAAGGTGCTGTTGGGCCGCGGCCTGCCGCCGATCTACGACCGTGCGGCGCTGAACCTGACCGCGGCTGACCATGCGGCGAAGGCGGCCGAAGGTGTGGCGCCCTATTGGCGTTTCAAGCTCGACCGGGATGAGCCGATCGCGTGGGAAGACGGCATCAGGGGGGCGCAGAATTTCGATCCGGCACAGCTCTCCGATCCAGTGATCCGTCGGGCGGACGGGTCCTGGCTCTACATGCTGCCTTCCGCGATCGACGATCGCGACATGGGCGTGACCGACGTGCTGCGCGGCGAGGATCACGTTTCCAACACCGCCACCCAGTTGCAGATGTTCACCGCCATGGACGCCGCGCCGCCGCGCTTCGCGCATGAGGCGCTGCTGGTGGGCAGCGAAGGCAAGCTCTCCAAGCGTCTCGGGTCGCTCGGCGTGGAAGCCTTCCGCGAACAGGGGCTGGAACCTCAGGCGCTGATCGCCCTGCTGGCCCGTCTCGGCACATCGCAGCCGGTGGAGCCGATCGCGGACCCGGCCGTGCTGGTGGAGAGCTTCGATCTAGCCACTTTCGGCCGTGCGCCGGCCCGGTTCGACGAGACGGAGCTGGAGCGCCTGAATGCTGCGATCGTCCACCAGCTGCCCTTCGGACGCGTGCGCGATCGCTTGCCGGCTGGGATGGACGAAGCCGGCTGGGAGGCGATCCGGCCCAATCTCGCTTGCGTATCTGGCGCTGCCGAATGGTGGCAGGTCGTGACCGGCCCGATAGACGCGCCGGAATTCGACGCGGAGACAAAAGCCTATCTTGTCCAGGCGGCGCAAACGTTGGTGTGGAACGACGATCCCTGGCATGGGCTGGTCAACGCGTTGAAGGACAGCACCGGCCGCAAGGGCAAGGCGCTGTTCCATCCCCTGCGTCTCGCGCTGACGGCGCGTGATTCCGGGCCGGACATGGCCGCGCTGCTGCCGCTGATCGGCGAGACCGAAGCCAGGGCCAGACTGGAGCGGGCGGCGGGGGGCTGATACCTTCTCGTCATGCCGGCGCAGGCTGGCATCGTTCTCGACCTGGCAGTGCTTGCCCGACGCGATCCCAGCCTTCGCTGGGATGACGAATGGCCCTACTCCCCCCCGAGATCGAGCTCGTTCCCCGTCAGCGTGACCACATGCAGCAGGTTCGTCGCGCCCGGCGTGCCGAACGGGACGCCGGCCAGCGCAATCAGACGCGATCCCGCTTCGCCGAAGCCATGGCGCAGCGCCATGCGCTTGCCCTTGGCGATCATCTCTTCGAAGCTGCCGATATCCCGCGTCGGGATCGCATGCGCGCCCCAGAGCAGCGCCACGCGCCGCGCGGTGGTGAGCGATGGCGTCAGCACGAGGACCGGCGTAGAAGGCCGTTCGCGCGTCACCCGCCGCGCGCTCGCGCCGGAACCGGTGAAGACCACGATCGCAGCGATCGAGACCGTCTCGGCGATCGTCATGCAGGCATGGCTGAGCGCGTCGGCCGTCGTCGGATCGGGCACGGTGTGAACGAAATGGACACGTGCCTTGTAGCCGGAATCCCGCTCCACCTCGCCGGCGATGCGGTGCATGATCGTCACCGCTTCTTCCGGCCATTGGCCCGCCGCCGTCTCGGCCGACAGCATGACCGCATCCGCCCCGTCATAGACGGCGTTGGCCACGTCGGACACTTCGGCGCGCGTAGGCGCGGGGCTGGAAATCATCGATTCCAGCATCTGCGTCGCCACGATCACCGGCTTGCCGACATTGCGGGCATGTTCGATGATCCGCTTCTGCAGCGGGGGCACTTCCTCGGGTCGCAATTCGACGCCGAGATCGCCGCGCGCCACCATCACGCCGTCGGACAGCTCCAGGATCTCGTCCAGATGGACGATGGCGGCAGGCTTTTCGATCTTGGCGCAGAGCGCGCCCTGGCCGCCCATCAGCCGCCGGGCTTCCGCCACGTCCTCGGGCCGCTGGACGAAGGAGAGGCCGATCCAGTCCGCGCCATGTTCCATCGCGAAAGCGAGATCGCGGCGATCCTTGGGAGTGAGCGCCGGGATCGGCACCAACGCATCGGGAATGTTGACTCCCTTGCGGTCGGAAATCACGCCGCCGACTTCAGCGGAACACAGGATCTCGTTCTCGTCCGCCCGAAGCACGCGCAGCTGCAGCTTGCCGTCATCGATCAGCAGGCGCTGGCCCTTCTGGAGAATGCCGAACAGTTCGGGATGCGGCAGGCAGACGCGATTGTCGTCGCCCGGCTCGGGATTGCGATCGAGCGTGAAATGGCCGGAATGGCGGATCACCGCCTTGCCGTCCCTGAACTGGCCGACCCGGAGCTTGGGACCCTGCAGGTCGCAGAGCACGGCGATCGGCCGGTTGAATTCCTTCTCCAATCCACGGATCGCGTGGATCGTGGCCGCATGAGTCTCATGGTCGCCATGGCTCATATTCACGCGGAACGCATCCGCACCCGCCATGAACAGCTTGCGCAGCATCTCCGGTTCCCGGCTGGCCGGACCGACTGTTGCCAGGATCTTAACCTTGCGACCTCTGGGATCGAGCGTGGCCAAGCCGCATTCTCCTTGGACTGGAACGAGGCGCGACCTATGGCAGAGCCTTGTGACAAGACAAGGGAATATGCTGCATGAGCGAAACCCACGATCCGATCGACACCTTGCCCGACGATGTCGCCGCGGCGGCGTTCCGCCGTCTCGTGCGTCATCTGCGCCACCGGCACGATGCCCAGAATATCGAGCTGATGGGGCTGGCGGGCTTCTGTCGCAACTGCCTGGCGGACTGGATCAACGATGCCGGCGCCGGGCTGGACAAGGCGCAAGCGCGCGAAGTCATCCACGGCATGCCGGCGGCCGAATGGAAGGAGCGGTTCCAGACCGAGGCGACGCCCGAGCAGATCGCCCGGATGGATGAAAGCGTGGCCAGGAACCGGGCGGATTAGCGGGCGAGATGCCGGCCTGGCCGACTTAGCGGTGGAAAGGCGGCACGGAGCCTTCACCCTGTGTGGAGGGCTCGCTATCAGCGCCTCCGATTCTTTCCCGATTCTTGCCGGAGCATATTGATGGCCGAAACCACTGACGACCGCCTGCGCCTTCTGATCGAACGCGTCGAACGCCTCGAGGAAGAGAAGAAGGGCATTTCCGAGGACATCCGCGATGTCTACGCGGAAGCGAAGGCGGTAGGTTACGATGCCAAGATCATGCGCCAGATCGTCCGCCTGCGGAAGATGAAGCCGGATGATCGGCGCGAGATGGAAATGGTGCTGGATACCTACAAGGCGGCGCTGGGCATCGGCTGACGAGATAGACGCTCCAGCATACTTGCACCGCGCCGCGTCCTGTGCCTACCATTCCTTCCAAGCAGGAATGAGAGGACAGATTGCCTTGAACAGTCTGACGACAACGCAGTTTCGTTCCGCCGATGGGCTGGCGCTGGTCGCCGATATCGGCGGCCATGTCGATGCGCCGGTGGTCGTGCTGATGCATGGCGGCGGGCAGACGCGGCACAGCTGGTCCGGCGCGATGAAGGCGCTGATCGCGCGTGGTTATCGCGTCATCAATTTCGATGCGCGCGGCCATGGCGAAAGCGACTGGTCGGATGAGAAGGCCTACACGCTCGATGATCGTGTGGCCGATCTTGCCACCGTGCTCGAAAACACCGACCGGCCCTATGCGCTGGTCGGCGCTTCGATGGGTGGCGGCACGGCGATCCACGCGGTGGCGACGGGCCTTCATCCCGCCGCCGTCATCCTGGTCGACATCGTGCCGCAGGTCGAACCCGAAGGCGTGCAGCGCATCCGCCAATTCATGCTGGGCAACGCCAACGGCTTCGCCAATCTGGACGAGGCTGCGGATGCGGTCGCGAGCTACAATCCGGAACGCAAGCGCCCGTCCGATCCCAGTGGGCTGATGAAGAATCTCCGCCTGCGCGACGATGGCCGGCTCTACTGGCATTGGGACCCCTACATCCTCGATCCGACCAATCCGAAGCAGTTCCACGAGACGATGAACAAGTCCGCCGAGATCATGGGCCGCGATGCGACGCTGCCGGTCCTTGTCGTGCGAGGGCTGATGAGCGACGTGATCGGTGACGAAGGCATTGCGGCGTTCCGCGCGCAGGTGCCGCAGCTGGAAGTGGCCGATGTCGAGCAGGCAGGCCATATGGTCGCGGGCGACAAGAACGATGCGTTCAACGCGGCGGTGCTAGATTTCCTCGCGCGCCACATGCCGGCGGAGCGCTGAGGGGTCTCATTTTTCGTCTTCGCGAGGGGCGAAGCCCCGTGGCGATCCAGAGCCGGATGTAACTGCTCTGGATTGCCGCACGGCCTTCGGCCGTTCGCAATGACCGGCTTTTTTAACCGTTCCAGAAATTGAGTTCGAGCAGGATGTTGTTCGGCTCGGTGACGAAGATCTGCTTCAGGCCGATAGAATCCATCGCGTTCTCGCTGATGGTGCAACCGCGCGCCGTCAGGCGTGAACGAACCTCCTCATAATTGCTGCAGCGAAGCGCGACATGATGCAGCCGCCCCGTGTCGATCGCCGTCGCCTCGCGGCGCGGTTGCCAGTGATCGGTGGGATAGCGCAGTTCGAGCCGGCCGAGATGGATCGCCGCGCGCCCCTCCGCATCCAGCATCCAGCAGGCCTCCGCCCGGTCGGCGCCGGGCGCGTCGGACGGCGTCATGCCCAGCACTTCGCTGAAGAAGGCGACAGTGCCCGCCAGGTCCGGCGTGCGGATATTGACGTGGTCCACGCAATCGACCGGCATGGTCTAATCCTCTCCGCCTGCGCCGCTCCGGGTTGCTAGTGGTCGGCACGGCGGTTAGAGAGCGCGCCAATCACGAAACAACAGATCAGGAGCCGGCTGTGGCAGGCCATTCCAAATTCAAGAACATCATGCATCGCAAGGGCGCGCAGGACAAGAAGCGCTCCGCACAGTTCTCCAAGCTTTCGCGCGAAATCACCGTGGCGGCCAAGATGGGCATGCCCGATCCGGACATGAACCCGCGCCTGCGCGCGGCCGTGAACGCGGCCAAGGCGCAGTCGATGCCGAAGGACAATATCCAGCGCGCGATCGACAAGGCATCCAGGGGCGATGGCGAGAATTACGAGGAAGTGCGCTATGAAGGCTACGGTCCGGGGGGCGTGGCCCTGATCGTCGAGGCGCTGACCGACAATCGCAACCGCACTGCCACCAATGTCCGCACGGCCTTCGCCAAGAATGGCGGCAATCTTGGCGCTTCGGGCGCGGTGAGCCATGGCTTCGAACGGCTCGGCCTGATCGAGTATCCCGAAAGCGCCGGTGACGAGGACAAGGTTCTCGAAGCCGCGATCGAGGCCGGCGCCGACGATGTCGAGAGCGATGAAGGCCATTCGATCTGGACCAGCGTGGAATCGCTCCACGAAGTCGCGCGCGAACTGGAAAAGGTGCTGGGCGAAGCGGAAGCGGTGAAGCTCGCCTGGCGGCCCAATCTCAAGGCCGAGGTCGGCGAGAGCGACGCGCAGACGCTGTTCAGGCTGATCGATGTGCTGGACGATGACGACGACGTCCAGACCGTTTGGGGCAATTACGACGTGTCCGACGAAGTCATGGAAAAGCTCGGCTGATTCCTTCGTGATGATCATCCTCGGCCTCGATCCCTCGCTCAGCTGCACCGGCTGGGGCGTGATCCGGGCGGAGGGATCGCGGCTTTCGCATGTCGCCAATGGCGAATTGCCGACCGATGCGCGCGCGCCGCTGCCCGAACGGCTGCTCGCGCTGCAGGACGGGCTGGCCGGCGTGATCGCGCAATTCTCTCCGGACCGTGCGGCGGTGGAGGAGATCTTCGTCAACAAGAATCCCCAATCCACGCTCAAGCTCGCCCAGGCCCGCGGAGCGGTGCTCGCGGCATGCGGGCGCGCCGGCCTGCCCGTGGCGGAACACGCGGCCCGCGCGGTCAAGAAGGCGGTCGTGGGCACGGGCGGAGCGGAGAAGCAGCAGGTTCAGGCGATGCTCAGGATACTGTTGCCCGGCGCGCTCGTGGCCGGCGCGGATGCGGCCGATGCGCTGGCGGTTGCGATCGCGGATGCCCATATCGGCGGGAAATGAGGAGCGAGTGATGAGCGTCGAATTCTACGGCATTCCCAATTGCGACACGGTCAAGAAGGCACGCCAGTGGCTCGACGCGCAAGGCGTCGCCTATGTTTTCCATGACTACAAGAAGGAAGGCGCCGATCCTGCGAAAGTGAAGCGCTGGGTGGCGGAAAAGGGCTGGGAGATCGTGCTCAACCGGCGCGGCACTACCTTTCGCGGCCTGCCGGATGCGGAGAAGGAAGGGCTCGACGCGGATCGCGCCGTTGCGCTGATGGTCGCGCATCCTTCCACGATCAAGCGCCCGGTGCTGGAACATGGCGGCGGCTTGCTGGTCGGCTTCGATCCGGTGGAATGGAGCGGGGCGCTCGCGTAATCCTCAATTAGTGCCTGTGGCTTTATGTTGCGACGCAGCGAAATATTAACTTAGTTCCGCCTATGACGGCCTGCTGAAAGATCGGGGGCGTCGCTCATGTCACATCTCGCTGGTTCGACTTCTGTTCTGGCAGGCGATCCTAATTCATTGGAAACGCTGCGTGCGGCGGAAGCCGCTGCGCATCGTGCGGAAGAACGTCTGCGCGAAGCGATCGAGGTTCTTCCCGAAGGAATCGTTTTCCTGGACGAAGAAGGCCGGTACATTCTCTGGAATCGGAAATATGCCGAAATCTACGCCAAATCCGCCGACCTGCTGGAAGCGGGCGTACGCCTCGCGGATACGTTGCGGATCGGCGTGGCGCGCGGCGATTATCCCGAAGCCAAGGATCGCGAGGAGGAATGGCTGACGCAGCGCCTGTCGCTGCTCGAAAATCCCGGCGTCCGGCACGAACAGCGGCTGTCCAACGGCCGCTGCATCATGATCGAGGAACGCAAGCTTCCCAGCGGTGGCACGATCGGCTTGCGGGTGGACATCACCGAACTGAAGCAGCGCGAGGAATCCTTCCGCCTGCTGTTCGAAGGCAATCCGGTTCCGCTGCTGGTCTATGATCCGGCATCCGAACTGGTCCGGGCGGCGAACGATGCCGCAGCCGAGCATTTCGGCTACACCAAGGCCGAGATCGAGGGCCTGCCTGCCTGCCTGCTCTTCGCCGACGAGGATTGGGGCAGCGCGCGCGGGGTGCTGGCCAGCGATTGTTCGGAGAAGGACCGTTTCTGGCACCAGCGGACGAAGGACGGTTCCCGCCTGGAATCGGTGCTCTTCACCCGGCAATCGGTGATCGGCGGCGAGCTTTCCACGATCGTCTCGATCTTTGACGTGACCGAACGCCGCCGGGTGGAAGCGCGCATGGCCCATATGGCGCGGCATGACGAGCTTACCGGCCTCGCCAATCGCGCCCATTGCCGCGAAAAGCTGCACGATCTCATGATCACCAAGGCCGGCCGCGAAATCGTGACGATCGCTTTCGTGGATCTCGATCAGTTCAAGCAGGTGAACGATACCTATGGCCACCAGATCGGCGATGCGCTGCTGGCCGAGGCCGCGCGGCGCATGGAAGGCCTGATCCCGGCGCAATCGCTCCTGTGCCGGATCGGCGGCGACGAATTCGCGATCCTGTTCCGCAATTCGAGCGACGATCAGGTCGAGCTGGTCGCGCGGTCGATCGTCACCGCGCTCGCGACCCCGTTCTTCATCGGCGATCATTCGCTGCATATCGGCGCCACGATCGGCATAGCCTCGTCCGCGCGCGACAGCGGTGAGCCGGAAACGCTGCTGCGCTATGCCGATCTCGCGCTCTATGCCGCGAAGGCGGAGAAGCGCGGCTCCTGCCGCCGGTTCGAACTGGCGATGGACATCGCCGCGCAGGAAAAATCGCGGCTGGAGAACGATTTCCGCGAGGCGGTCTACAAGGGCCAGCTCAACGTCCACTATCAGCCGCTGATCAATCTCGATAATGGCGAAATCGAAGGCTACGAGGCGCTGCTGCGCTGGAACCACCCGCAGCGCGGCGACGTGTCGCCCGAAATATTCATCCCGCTGGCCGAGGAAATGGGCCTGATCGATCTGGTCGGCCAGTTCGTGCTGCAGACGGCCTGCAAGGAAGCGGCCGAGTGGGCGGAGACGATCCGCCTGTCGGTCAACGTTTCGCCGATCCAGTTCCGCAACGGCAATCTGCTGAACATGGTGACCCATGCGCTCGCCGCGTCGGGCCTGCCGGCCGAAAGGCTGGAGCTGGAGATCACCGAAGCAGTGCTGATGGACAAGGGGCCGCGTTCTTCCCAGCTCATCCGCAGCCTGCGTTCGCTGGGCGTCGGGATCTCGATGGATGATTTCGGCACCGGCTACAGCTCGCTACGCTACCTGCTCGCCTACCCGTTCACCAAGATCAAGATCGACAAGTCGTTCATCCTGAGCCTCGCGGAAGAGGGCAATTCGCGCGCCGTGGTCCGCGCGATCATCGGCCTGGGCCAGAGCCTGGGAATGACCGTCACGGCCGAAGGCATCGAATGCGAGGATACGCGCGATTATCTGCGCGACGAAGGCTGCGCGCAGGGGCAGGGTTATCTCTTCGGCCGCGCCCAGCCGCCCGAACGGCTTCCCTCGGCCAATCTCAAACGCGACGCGGCCTGAGAACGATCCTCCCCGATGGGGAGGATCAGCCGGTCTCGATGCAAAACGGAAGGAAGCTAGGCCGCGGTTGCCGTCGCGATGTAGTTGAGCGATCTGTCGTCGGACAGGTGCAACCCTTTCGACGGTGAAAAGGCGATTCCGCGCGGGTTCCCCATCCTCAGCCCCGCTTCGGCCAGTAGCTCGCCCAACTCCTCCGGCGTGACGAAGGCGTTCCAGTCATGCGTGCCCTTGGGCACCGCGCCCACGGCTTCCGCCATCCCCACCAGCAGCAGGCGCGAACGCACCGTGCGGTTGGGGCAGGACAGCACCATCAGCCCGCCGGGCGCCAGCCGCTGCGCCAGTGCGGAAATGAAGGCCGCTTTGTCCGCCACATGCTCGATCACTTCCATCGCGGTGACGAGGTCGAACCGGCCGAAGCCCAGTTCCGCAAGCTCGCCATGGCGATAGTCGATCGCGAGCCCCGCCCCTTGTGCATGGGCGCTGGCGGCGGCGATGTTCTCCTGCGCAGCATCCACACCCGTCACCGCCGCGCCCAGGCGTGCGAGCGGTTCGGCCAGCAGGCCCGCGCCGCAGCCGACATCGATCGCGCTTCTGCCGGCAAGCGGCTTCAGTGCCTTCGGATCGCCCTGCCAATGGGCGTCGATCGCTTCGCGGATGAAGGCGAGGCGCACCGGGTTCAATTTGTGCAGCATGGCGGAAGATCCTTTCGGATTCCACCAATCCGCCGCAAGCTTGCCGAAATGGGCGGCCTCTTCGGGGCGAATGGTCGCCGGCGTGGTTGCATTGCTCATGTCACATCCCTAACAGCGCGCCAAACCTGATTCCAGCTTGGGAGCATATAGGCCTTGGCCCGCATCGTGATGAAATTCGGCGGCACGTCGATGGCCGGCACGGAACGTATCCGCCGTGTCGCCAATATCGTGCGCCGCCACCAGGAAGCCGGGCATGAAGTCGCGGTGGTGGTGTCCGCCATGGCGGGCGAGACCGACCGGCTGGTCAATTTCTGTCGCGAAGCCAATCCGCTCTACGATCCGGCCGAATACGACGTGGTCGTTGCCAGCGGCGAGCAGGTGACGTCGGGCCTGCTCGCGCTCACGCTCCAGGCGATGGGCTGCAAGGCGCGCAGCTGGCTCGGCTGGCAGCTCCCGATCCATAGCGACGATGCCTATGCCAAGGCGCGCATCGGCACGATCAATTCGGATGCGCTGGCCGCTTCGATGGCGGCGGGCGAGATCGCGGTGATCCCGGGCTTCCAGGGCCTTTCGCCGGAGAACCGGGTGACCACGCTGGGCCGGGGCGGTTCGGACACTTCGGCCGTGGCGGTCGCCGCCGCGGTCAAGGCGGATCGCTGCGACATCTACACCGATGTGGACGGGGTCTACACCACCGATCCGCGCATCGTCGCCAAGGCACGCAAGCTCAAGCATGTCACCTATGAGGAAATGTTGGAACTGGCGAGCGTCGGCTCCAAGGTTCTGCAGACCCGCTCCGTCAGCCTGGCGATGAAGGAAGGCGTGCGCGTGCAGGTGCTGTCCTCCTTCATCGACGACGACGCGCCGCTCGCCGATACGCTGCCCGGCACGATGATCGTGGGTGACGAGGAATTGGAAGGATTGGAAATGGAAAGCCAGCTGATCACCGGCATCGCTGCCGACAAGAACGAAGCCAAGGTTACGCTCACCCGCATCGCCGACCGGCCGGGCGCGGTGGCGCATATCTTCGGCCCGCTCGCCGAAGCGAACATCAATGTCGACATGATCATCCAGAACGTCGCCAAGGAACAGGGCGAGACGGACGTCACTTTCACCGTCACCCAGGCCGACCTCGCCCGCGCCCAGGCGCTGCTCGAAGCGCGCAAGGATGCGATCGGCTACAACCGGATGCTGACCGATCCGAAGGTCGCCAAGATCAGCGTCGTCGGCGTCGGCATGCGCAGCCATGCGGGCATCGCATCCACCATGTTCCAGGCGCTGGCCGATCGCGGGATCAACATCCAGGCGATTTCCACCAGCGAGATCAAGGTTTCCGTCCTGATCGATGCGGACGAGACGGAGCTCGCCGTGCGCGTGCTCCACACCGCCTACGGGCTGGACGCGCAGGACACGGCGGCCTGAGCGGATCTTTTCTTCGCGGGAATGACGAAGAGGGAACTTGCCAGCGGCGCTTCGCCCCGCCAAAACGCGCCGCAATCGCCTCGCCCGAGGCCTATCCGGATCTTCCCATGACAGAATTCGCCCGCACTTCCGCTCTCATGCAGCGCGGCGCCGCCTTCCTCGGCAGCCGCTACGCGATCCTGTGCGGGGCGATGAGCTGGGTTTCGGAGCGCCATCTCGTCGCCGCGATCAGCAATGCCGGCGGCTTCGGCGTGATCGCCTGCGGCGCGATGACGCCCGAATTGCTGGATGCCGAGATCGCCGGGACCAAGGCGCTGACCGACAAGCCGTTCGGCGTGAACCTGATCACCATGCATCCGATGCTGTTCGAGCTGATCGAGGTCTGCGGCAAGCACGGCGTGGGCCATGTCGTGCTGGCGGGAGGCATTCCCCCCAAGGGCAGCGTGGAAGCCATCAAGGGGTTCGGCGCCAAGGTCATCTGCTTCGCCCCCACGCTGGCGCTCGCCAAGAAGCTGCTGCGCTCGGGCGCGGATGCGATGGTGATCGAAGGGATGGAAGCCGGCGGCCATATCGGCCCGGTGGCGACCAGCGTGCTCGCGCAGGAATTCCTGCCCGAGCTGGCGGAAGACCATCTGGTGTTCGTCGCCGGCGGCATCGGCCGGGGCGAAGCGATCGCAGGCTATCTCGAAATGGGCGCGGCGGGCGTGCAGCTCGGTACCCGCTTCGCCTGTGCGTCCGAATCCATCGCCCATCCCGCCTTCAAGGCCGCTTTCTTCCGCGCCAATGCCCGCGATGCGGTGGCTAGCGTGCAGGTCGATCCGCGCCTGCCGGTGATCCCGGTGCGCGCCTTGAAGAACAAGGGCACCGAGGAATTCACCGCCAAGCAGATCGAGGTCGCCAACCTGCTCGACAAGGAGGGCATCGAGATGGGCGAAGCGCAGCTCAAGATCGAGCATTACTGGGCCGGCGCGCTGCGCCGCGCGGTGATCGACGGCGATGTGGAGAACGGCTCGCTGATGGCGGGCCAGTCGGTCGGCATGGTCAACAAGGAAGAGCCGGTGGCCGAGATCATCGCTGCGCTGATGGCCGAAAGCGAAGCGGCGCTGGCGCGGCGGTAAGCGATCACCAACGGTTGTCTTGTAGGTTTTATGCTTCCCGCTATCCTCCCTGCGAGGAAGCAGGAGGCCGGCCATGTGCGATGAACTTACCGCCACCGCCGAGGACAAGGCGCTCGCCCGGCTGGGCCTGTCCCGCCGCCAATTCGCGATGGCGGGCACGGCCGCCGTTCTTGCCAGCTGCGCCAAGGCATCCGAAAGCGCGGAAGCCGACGCCGCACTCACCGAGCGGACCGTGGAGATCGCCACGCCGGACGGCAAGGCGGACGCCTATTTTCTCCACCCGGCGACCGGCGCCCATCCCGCGGTGATCGTCTGGCCGGACATCGCGGGCCTGCGCGACGCGTTCAAGATCATGGCCCGCCGGCTTGCCTCCGCAGGCTATGCCGTGCTGGTCGTCAATCAGTATTACCGCAGCGCGCCCGCGCCGGTGCTGGGGAGCTTTGCCGAATGGCGCACGGAAGCGGGTCAGGCGAAGCTCAAGCCGATGATCGCGCAGATCAATCCCGCCGTGACCACCAGCGATGCGAAGGCCTTCGTTGCCTGGCTCGACCAGCAGAGGGCGGTCGATACGAAGCGCGGCATCGGCACCAGCGGCTATTGCATGGGCGGGCCCTTCACCGTGCGCACGGCCGCCGTGGCTCCGCAACGGGTGAAAGCGGCCGCCTCTTTCCATGGCGGCAAGCTGGTGACGGGAGAGGCCGACAGCCCGCATCTCCTGCTCAAGGACACGCGGGCGTCGTTCCTCTTCGCGATCGGCCAGAACGACGATGCGAAGGAACCGACCGTCAAGGACGCGCTTCGCAAGGCGGCGGATGAAGCGCAGCGCCCGGCCGAGATCGAGGTCTATCCCGCCGATCATGGCTGGACCGTGCCGGACACGCCGCTTTACGACAAGGCGCAGGCGGAGCGGGCGTGGGAACGGATGCTGGCGTTGCTCGGGAGGCTCTAGGAGAATAGGCTAAGACCCGCTCATCCTGAGGAGCCGCTGAGCTTGTCGAAGCGGCGTCTCGAAGGGCCCGCGGCACCTGTGGTTCGAGACGGGCCCCTTCGGCTGGCTGGCAAGCCAGCCGCTCAGGACAGGCTTCGACAAGCTCAGTCCCTCCTCACCATGAGCGGTCGTGCGATTTACGCAAACTCCTCCGTATCGATCGTCACCTGCATTTCCGGCGGATAGCGCGGGCCGGCAATCGTCTGCGGGCTGACGATCTCGCCGGCCCGTTCCAGGATGGCGGCATCGATATCGAGCGCGATGGTCGCCGCGTTCTCTTCCATGTGCGGCACGCTCGCCGTGCCGGGGATCGTGTGGACATGGTCCCCGCGCGACAGCACCCAGGCGATCGCCAGCTGCGCGGGAGCCACCCCGGCTTCCGCCGCCAGCGCGTTGAAGCGCGCGATCACGGCGCGGTTCTTCGGCCAGTTTTCCGCACTGAGGCGCGGGAAACGGTGGCGCATATCGCTGTCGAGCAGATCGGCCGGATCGCCCGGCGTGCCCGCTAGCGGCCCCCGACCCAGCGGGGAGAACGCGACCAGCGCCACGTCCAGCTCCTTGCAGGCCTCCAGCACGCCGATCTCCACATTGCGGGTCCAGAGCGAATATTCGTTCTGCATCGCGGTGATCGGATGGACTGCATGGGCGCGGCGCAGCGTGTCGGCACTCATTTCCGACAGGCCGATCCCCCCGATCTTCCCTTCCTTCACGAGGTCGGCCAGCGCGCCGACCGATTCCTCGATCGGGATCGTGAAATCCCGCCGGTGGAGATAATAGAGATCGATGTGATCGGTGCGCAGCAGGCGCAGGCTTTCCTCCAGCGCGCCCTTGATCACTTCGGGCCGGCAATCGATCCGCCGTGCATCGCCATCCACGATGATTCCGGTCTTGGACGCGAGGTAGAACTCGCCGCGCCGCCGATGCAGCGCATCGCCGATCAGCTGTTCGCTCACTCCCAGGCCATAGATCCGCGCGGTGTCCAGATGGTCGTAGCCCGCATCGAGCGAGCGGTTGAGCAGTTCCGCCGCCTCCTCCGCGCCCGGCGGCACGCCATAGGCCCAGGCCAGGCTCATGCAGCCGAGCCCGATCGGGTTCGCCTCCCGTCCGCCAATGGTCCTGCGCTTGCCGCCTGGTAATGTGTTCATCTGCAAATGCCTCTCAACTTTCCGCTTTCCCCGCGTGGCTGCAGGGGTAACATGGGTTTTGCATTTAGGGGGAGTTCGAAATGGGCAGTTTCCTTCTCGCGCTGGTCATTCTGGTCGTATTCTTCCTGCTGATGGGCGTGCGCGTCGTCCGGCAGGGCTATGTCTATACGATCGAGCGGCTGGGCAAATACACGCTGGCCGCCACGCCGGGCCTGCATCTCATCATCCCGTTCATCGACCGCGTGGGCCACAAGGTGAACATGATGGAGCAGGTGCTCGACATTCCGGGCCAGGAGATCATCACGCGCGACAATGCCATGGTCGGCGTGGACGCGGTGGTGTTCTTCCAGGTGCTGGATGCGGGCAAGGCGGCTTACGAAGTCTCCAACCTCTATGTCGCGATCATGCAGCTCACCACCACCAATCTGCGCACGGTGATGGGTTCGATGGACCTCGACGAGACGCTGTCCAAGCGCGACGAGATCAACGCGAAGCTGCTGTCGGTCGTCGATCATGCGACGTCGCCCTGGGGCGTGAAGATCACCCGCGTGGAGATCAAGGACATCCGCCCGCCGGCCGACATTTCCAACGCCATGGCCCGCCAGATGAAGGCGGAGCGCGAGAAGCGCGCGCAGATCCTCGAGGCCGAAGGTTCGCGCGCGTCGGAGATCCTGCGGGCCGAAGGCGAGAAGCAGGGCGCGATCCTCCAGGCCGAAGGCCGCCGCGAAGCCGCTTTCCGCGACGCCGAGGCCCGCGAGCGCGAGGCCGAGGCCGAAGCCAAGGCGACCGAGATGGTGTCGAACGCCATCGCCGCCGGCGACGTCAACGCCATCAACTACTTCGTGGCCCAGAAATACGTGGAGGCGTTCGCCGAGCTGGCCCGCAGCCCGCAGCAGAAGACGGTCATCGTGCCGTCGGAGATGTCGGCCC
>CAMLQG010000042.1 GCA_946482075.1 uncultured Erythrobacteraceae bacterium | reverse complement strand
CCGATGTCGGGCTTCGATCAGGCCGGCGTGAACAGGGAATTCTTCGGCGACCGGCCGGACGTCGTCAGCAATTTCATCTGCTCGATCGGCTATGGCGATGCGACTTCGATCTTCGATCGCAGCCCCCGCCCCGATTTCGAAACCTTCAACACCATTCTCTGAACGATATCCGGCCGATGCGCATGCTCGCCATCGATTGCGCGACCGAGGCCTGCTCGGTCGCGCTGTTCGAGGACGGGGCGCTGCTGGCCGGAACGTTCGAACTGCTCGGGCGCGGCCATGCCGAACGGCTGATACCGATGATCGCCGAACTGCCCGAACGCGGCAAGGCGGAACGGATCACCGTCTCGCTCGGCCCCGGCAGCTTCACCAGCACCCGTATCGGCCTCGCCGCGGCGAAGGCGCTGGCGCTGGCCTGGAAAGCGCAAGCGGTCGGTTACGCCACTCACGCGCTGATCGCCGCGATGGCGCGCCAGCAAGCCGGACCGCAACCGGTGACGGTGGCGACGACCGGCGGACATGGGGAATGGTTCGTTCAGAACTTCGATGATGGCGGCGCGGCAGATGGGCCGATCGCGTCGCTGGCGCCCGGGGCGGCGGCACAGGCAGCTTCCGCGGAATGGGTCGCGGGCAGCCAGGCGCAGGCGCTGATCGCCACGCGCGGCTGGGGCGCTGCCCTTCCCTTATGGCCGGATGCGCGCGCCGTGCCGCTGCTGGCCGAGCGCGACCTTTCGCCTGCCCATGCGCCGATCTACGGTCGCGCGCCCGACGCCAAGCTGCCTGGAGCAGCCTCATGAGCAGCGTTCCCGCCATGCAGGACGACGTCGATCACATCATGGACGTGATGACGGCGGCATTCGATCCGGTCTTCGGCGAAGCCTGGACCCGGCGACAGGTGGTCGATGCGCTGGTGATGGGCAATTGCCATTTCGGCGTGCTCGGTCTTTCCGGAAATCCGATGCAGATCGGCGATCGCGCCGCCGGCTTCTACATGTCGCGTCATGCGTTCGACGAAGAAGAGCTGCTCCTGATCGCGGTTTCTCCCGAGGCGCGGTGCCGAGGCATCGGAAGAAAGCTGCTCGAATTGTTCGAGGAGGGAGCGATTTCCCGCGACGTGACACGGTTGATACTAGAAATGCGTGATGGAAACCCGGCGGAATCACTATACGCCGCATTCGGCTTCGAGCCGATAGGACGCCGCGCCAAATATTACCGATGTCCCGATGGTACGCGGATCGACGCAATTACCTTTGCAAGACACATTCAGAAACCTTGAGAATAGGATTCGATTGTCACCCAATAAAATACTGGACGAATCCTTGCATTGGCCAATGCATTGTAGCAAGGGGTGCCTATGGGCCGCCTAAGCATGCCGTGCGTTCCCCATAAAACATGGTCGCAAAACAGATATCGAGGATATCATGGAAACTATTCAGAACGACGTGAACGAAACCCTCATTACGCTGACGTCTGATATCGTTGCTGCACACGTGGCAAACAACAATGTCGCAGTGGATGAAGTGACGTCACTGATCCAGAACGTCTATGGCGCACTGTCCTCGCTGGGCAAAGCCACAGTCCAGGAAGAAGGCCGCCCCGAACCCGCGGTTTCGGTACGCGCTTCGGTCAAGCCCGATTACATCGTGTGCCTGGAAGACGGCAAGAAGCTGAAGATGCTCAAGCGCCATCTGATGACTCATTACAACATGACGCCGGACGAATATCGCCAGCGCTGGAATCTGCCCTCGGACTATCCGATGGTTGCGCCCAACTATGCTGAAAAGCGCCGCGAACTGGCCAAGTCGATCGGCCTGGGCCGCAAGCCGGGCCAGAAGCGCGGCCGCCGCAAGGTTGCCGCGAAGGGCTGAACCCGCCGTCGGATTGAGCCATCACCTTGTGAACAGCGCCCCATCGGTCTAAGATCGGTGGGGCGTTTTGATTAGTGGGGTCCCAAATTGCAGCAGTCCATCGACATCGAGCAGCTTTGCCATGACCGCGGCCTGCGGATCACCGACCAGCGTCGGACGATCGCGCGCGTGTTGTCCGAAAGCCAGGACCACCCCGATGTCGAAAAACTGCATGAACGAGCGTCCGCGATCGATCCCGGCATTTCCATCGCCACTGTCTACCGCACCGTTCGCCTGTTCGAAGAAGCCGGCATTCTCGATCGTCATGATTTCGGCGATGGCCGCGCCCGCTACGAAGCCGCGCCCGAAGCTCATCACGATCACCTGATCGACGTGGAGACTGGCAAGGTCGTGGAATTCGTCGATCCCGAACTGGAAGCCCTGCAGCGCCAGATCGCGGCAAAGCTGGGCTATCGACTGGTCGATCACCGGATGGAACTCTACGGCGTCCGGACCGACCGCGAGGACTGATGTCTCCGGCCCGGATCGGTGTTTTCGGCACGATCCTGATCTTTTTCCGGCTGACGCTGCTATTCGTGGCGCTGCTCGGATGCGTGCCTTTCTATTACCTGTTCCGCTGGCTCCGGCTGCGGCAGGTCTGGCCGCGCATCTTCCTGGGCTCGGTCGCCGCGATCGCGGGCTTGCGCATCGGCATCATCGGCCAGCGGCGGCGAGGCGCGCTGCTGCTTTCCAACCATGTGAGCTGGATGGACATCCCGGCGCTGGCCCGGGTCAGTGGTTCGGCTTTCGTCGCGCATGACGGCCTCGCGCAGAACGGCATCCTCAAGCGACTGTGCGAGATGAACGAGACGGTGTTCATCGCGCGCCACCGGCGGACCGACGTGCAGGGCCAGATCGGGCAGATCCGCGATGCGCTCCGCGAAACCGGCGCGCTCACGCTGTTTCCCGAAGGCACCACCGGCGATGGCGTGACGCTGCTGCCGTTCAAGTCCTCGCTGCTGTCCGCGATCGATCCGCTGCCGCCCGGCATCGCGGTCCAGCCGGTGCTGCTCTCCTATGCCGAGGCGCCCGATATCGCCTGGCTGGGTGAGGAGCCGGGCATCGACAATTTCATGCGGATCATGGCGCGGTGGCGGCCGGTGGACTTGACGATCCACTTCCTGTCCCCGCTGGAAGGCGAGGCGCTGGCTGGGCGCAAGGCGATGGCGGCGGCAGCGCACGGGGCGATCGCGGGTGCGATGGGACTGGCCTGAGACTCCGCATCCGTTCGTCCCGAGCCTGTCGAAGGACCGCTTTTTCGCTTTGGCATCAGTAGAAAAGAAGAACGGTGCTTCGACAAGCTCAGCACGAACGGTTAGGCGATAGCATTTTTTGCAAACGTGAAGGCGTTTGCAAAGGATATAGTCGCCAAAGAAAAGCGCTCCTTCGGCAGGCTCAGGACGAACAGGACTTGATGACATAGGCCGCTCCGCCACCCGGCATTTGAAACCTCGCGCCATTTCGCCTAAACGCGCAGCCCATGCCTGCAACCCCGCCCCCGCAGACCTACCGGGTCAAGAGCTTCGGCTGCCAGATGAACGTCTATGATGGCGAACGCATGGCCGAGCTGCTGGCCGAACAGGGCCTCTCGCCCGCCGTCGATGGCGCGGATGCCGATCTGGTGGTGCTCAACACCTGCCATATCCGGGAGAAGGCGGCGGAGAAGGTCTATTCCGATATCGGGCGCCTGCGCCGGGAAGACGGCACATCGCCGCTGATCGCCGTGGCAGGCTGCGTTGCGCAGGCGGAAGGCGAGGAGATCATGGCGCGGGCGCCATCGGTCTCCATGGTCGTTGGACCGCAGGCCTATCACCGCCTGCCCCAACTGCTCGACCAGGCCACCCAAGGCAAGCGCGCCACCGATACGGACATGCCGGCGGTTGCCAAGTTCGCCGCCCTGCCCGCTCGCCGCCGCGCCGCTCCCACCGCGTTCCTCACCGTGCAGGAAGGCTGCGACAAGTTCTGCACCTATTGCGTGGTGCCCTATACGCGCGGCGCGGAAATCTCCCGCCCCTATGCCGATCTGATGGCGGAGGCGGAACGGCTCGTGGAAAACGGCGCGCGCGAGATCACGCTGCTCGGCCAGAACGTCAACGCCTGGACGGGCAAGGACGCGAAAGGCCGCGCCGCGGGGCTGGACGGGCTGATCCGCGATCTCGCCAGGCTGCCCGATCTCCAGCGCATCCGCTACACCACCAGCCATCCCAACGACGTGACCGAAGGGCTGATCGCCGCCCATGGCGAGGTGGAAAAGCTGATGCCCTATCTCCATCTGCCGGTGCAGGCGGGCAATGACCGCGTGCTGAAGGCGATGAACCGCAGCCACACGGTGGACAGCTATCTCAAGCTGCTCGACCGCTTCCGCGCGGTGCGGCAGGACATCGCGCTGTCGGGCGATTTCATCGTCGGCTTCCCGGGCGAAACCGATGCCGAGTTCGAAGATACGCTGAAGCTGGTCGACGCGGTCGGCTATGCGCAGGCCTTCAGCTTCAAATACAGCCCGCGTCCAGGCACGCCCGCCGCCACGATGGACGGAATAGTGCCGGCTTCCGTAATGGACGAACGGCTCCAGCGCTTGCAGGCCGCGATCAACCGCGACCAGTTCGCTTTCAACGAACGCTCGGTGGGCACGCGCTGCACGGTCCTGGTGGAGCGGAAGGGCAAGTATCCGGGCCAGTGGCTCGGCAAGTCGCCCTGGCTGCAATCGGTCCATTTCGAAGGCGAAGCGGCGATCGGTGATCTGGTTGAGGTGGAGCTGGTGGAAGCGGGCGCCAATTCGCTGGGTGGGCGGCTGTTGGAGACGGCGGCCGTTTGATTGGGTCGGGCGACGCAATGACTGCTTTCCAGCCACATCGGACATTCCAACTCTTCGTCATCCCAGCGCGGGCTGGGATCTCTATCGGCTAAGAGGTGCCCTGCCCAAAGCGATCCCAGCCTGCGCTGGGATGACGATAGGCAAGAATGACGAAGGGCGCTGAAAAACCATTTTCCTACATCGCGAAAATCTGCCTTAACCTTTCAGATGAAGCGCTTACGCGACCTCCCGGCCCTTCGGTCCATCACCTCTCCCCTTCGGGCGACACGGCTTTTCCGAAAGGTCACACGATGCGAAGGGCAGTTTCGCCCCGCAGGCTGGCGGATTTCCTTGCCTCCGAGCCGGCTTGGAGAGGGAGAATAGAGGGTGCTTTCGGGCAGTTTTGTGTCAACCAGGCATCACCCGCGACGGCCGGAGAACTTTTCCACCGCGCGATGTTTCGCGCTCCCTTGCGGATGGCCCAACAGTGCCTATCCTCCTAAGCGTAAACCGAAAGGAGCGCATGGCCCGTAGAGCATCCCGCGCCGACACACATGCGGCGCTAGCCCATCCCGAAGACCGTCGCGACGCATCGCGTCGTGCCAGGGCGGAGATAAGCTTCGAAGAAGCGACTGTCCTCGGGGCGCTGTTCGGGGAATTCGACGCAAATCTGGTCCAGATCGAGAACCGGCTGGGCGTCTATATCTCGGCTCGCGGCAATCGCATTCTCATCGAAGGATCGGATGACGCGGTAGGGCGCGCGCGCGATGTTCTCAGGGGGATGCACCAGCGGCTGCTCGAAGGGCAGCAACTGGATGCAGGCGCGATCGAAGCGCTGATCGCCATGTCCAACGAACCCACTCTGGACGGGATCATCTCCGGCAACGAGAATTCGTCCGGCATCATGATCCGCACCCGCAAGAAGACGATCGTGCCGCGTTCCGCGACGCAGATCGAATATATGCGCGCGCTGGCCAAGCAGGACATCGTCTTCGCCCTGGGTCCGGCCGGCACCGGCAAGACCTATGTCGCGGTGGCCCAGGCCGTCAGCCAGCTGCTGACCGGCAGCGTCCAGCGCCTGATCCTGTCGCGCCCGGCGGTGGAAGCGGGCGAGCGGCTGGGCTTCCTGCCAGGCGACATGAAGGAGAAGGTCGATCCCTATCTCCGCCCGCTCTACGACGCCCTTTACGACTGCATGCCGCCCGAACAGGTGGAGCGCCGGCTGGCGAGCGGCGAGATCGAAGTCGCCCCGATCGCCTTCATGCGCGGGCGCACGCTGGCCGACGCCTTCGTCATCCTGGACGAAGCGCAGAACACCACGCCGGCCCAGATGAAGATGTTCCTCACCCGCTTCGGCCAGAACAGCCGGATGGTGATCTGCGGCGACCCGAAGCAGGTCGACATTCCGGGCGGCGATTCCCAGAGCGGGCTGGCCGATGCGGTTCGCCGGCTGGAAGGCGTCCAGGGGATCGAGATGATCCGCTTCACCTCGGCCGACGTGGTGCGCCATCCGATCGTGGGACGGATCGTCGAGGCCTATGAAGGGAAGGATGGCTGAGCGGAGAGGCGAGAACCTCTCCCACCCGTTCGTCCTGAGCTTGTCGAAGCCTGTCCTGAGCGGCTGGCTTTGCCAGCCAGCCGAAGGGGACAGTCCTCCCTTCTTCTGTTGCTGGAAGGAAAAAGCGGTGCTTCGACAAGCTCAGCACGAACGGCTCACAAAGCAGTATCCTTGAGGCGAATTTGGAACTGGAAATTGAGATCGAAGCACCATGGCCCGACGGCGAGGATTGGGCCGCGCTGGCCGAAGACGCCGCGCGCGTAGCCGCCGAAGTCGCGCCCGAGCTTGCCAATCCGCGCCTTTCAGCCAGCCTCCTGTTCTCCTCGGACGCCGATATCCGCGATCTGAACCGCGAATGGCGCGGCAAGGACAAGCCCACCAACGTGCTGTCCTTTCCCATGCTGGAGCGCGAGGACCTGCTCGCGCTCGCCCCCGATGGCCCGCCCGACCTGCTGGGCGACATTGCGTTGGCGCATGAGACATGCGGGCGCGAAGCGGCGGAGAAGGGCGTTTCGCTGGCCGATCACACCGCGCACCTGATCATCCACGGCCTGCTCCACCTGGCCGGCTATGACCACGAGACTTCGCCGGACGATGCGCTCGATATGGAACGCCGCGAAATAAAGGCGCTTGCGCTACTGGGCGTCGCGGACCCATATGGCGATCACCAGCAACCTATGGGGGATGAGTAACGGGCGATGCCCGACGCAAAACAGGGTGAGTCCAGCAACGGAGATGCGGACAGTAGACGCGGCCTCTGGCGCGTGATCCGAAAGTTCTTCGACGGCGACAGCAGCGAGCAATCGCTGCGCGCGCAGATCGAGGAAGCGATCGACGAACACGAGGAAGAGCTGGCCGACGCCGAAGCCGAGACCGCCAAGGGGGATCTTTCCCCCGTGGAAGTCCAGATGCTTCGAAACCTCCTCCATTTCAGCGAACATGACGCGGACGACGTGGCGATCCCGCGCGGCGAGATCATTGCCGTGTCGGCCGACGCCACGTGGGACGAGATGGTCGCCACTTTCGCCGAACACGGCCACAGTCGCATGCCGGTCTATCGCGACACGCTGGACCAGGTGATCGGCATGATGCACGTGAAGGACGTCTTCACCTTCCTGGCGCTGAACAATCCGCCGCCGAAGGACTGGACCACGCTGATGCGCGAACCGCTCTATGTGCCCCAGGCGCGCGGGGCGCTCGACGTATTGGCGGACATGCGCGCCCGCCGCATCCATCTCGCCATCGTACTGGATGAATATTCCGGCGTGGACGGGATCATCACGATCGAAGACCTGGTCGAAGAGATCGTCGGCGACATAGAAGACGAGCATGACGACGCGCCGGAAGAACTGCTGGTTCCGCTGGATGGCGGGCTGTGGGACGCGGATGCGCGCGCCGAGCTCGACGAAGTTGGGAAAAAGGTCGACCCGCGTCTTGCCGAAATCGAGGAAGCCGTGGATACTCTTGGCGGACTGGCATTCGTGCTGGCCGAACAGGTGCCATCAGTAGGCACGATATTGCGGCATGACAGCGGCTGGCAGATCGAGGTGACCGCAGGCAATGAACGCCATGTCACTCGCCTGCGGCTGCATCCGCCGGTGACGGAAGACGACGAAAGCGAAAACTGACTCTTGGTTACGCGCCGCCTCCCGCCACTCCGGGCGCTCGAAGCCTTCGTGCGCATCGTCCGTCTGGGCTCCGCCCGGGCGGCGGCGGAGGAATTGTCCCTCTCGCCGTCCGCGCTTTCGCGTCGCGTCGCCAATCTGGAGGAATTCACCGGCAAGAAGCTGTTCACCCGCGCACGCCAGTCGATGCAGGTGACGGATGAAGGACGGACCTTCTACGAAGCGGTGATGCCCCATCTCGAAGCGCTGGCCCAGGCGGTGGAAGCGCAGTCGGAAAACCACAGCCTGATGCGCCTGCATCTGGGCGTGTTGCCGCTGTTCGGCAGCCAGCGACTGTTCCCCCGCCTGCCCGAATTGCGCAAGCTGCATCCGCGCCTGCATCTCGACATCGAGACCGGCGCGCATCTCGAGGCGCGGGTGGGCGATACGCTGGACTGCGCGATCATCCTGCGCCGCGAGCCGGACAAGAGCCTCCATTCCGTACGGCTGGACCACAATACACTCCACGCGATCTGTTCGCGCGAACTGGCGGAAGAGATCGGCCCGGTGCCCGATGCGGAGATCCTGAGCAAGCAGACCTTCCTGATCCACAACGAGCTGCCCGACAGCTTCTCCGCATGGATGAAGGGAATCGGCCTGGAAGGGTTCGAACGCTCCGCGATCGACCACTACGATTCCGGCCAGCTGATCCTGGAAGCGGCCGCCCAGGGCCTGGGCATCGCACTGATGCATGACGACCATATCCGCCGCACGGCCGACAGCCGACTGGCCCGGCTCTATGACATCACCGTGGAAAGCCCCTACAGCTACTGGTTCGTCTGCCGGCCGAGGGATCTGGAAAACCGCCCCGTGCGCCTGTTCCACGACTGGCTGGTCAGCGCCGGGCTCTAATCCTCACCTACTCCCCCAGCACGTCGAACAGCCAATCCGCGAAAGCGCGGGCTACTTTCTCTTCACTGGCCACGGTGATCCCGATCGTGGGCTGGAGCGTGCATTCGATGGCGAGCGGGCGCACCAGCGCGCCACTGTCGATCAGGCTCTTCACCATGTGTCGGACGCCGAGCGCCATGCCCAGCCCCTGTACGGCACAGGCCGTGATCAGAAGCTGATTGTCCACCTGGATCGCGGCAGCCGGCGGATCGCCCTGAATGCCCGCGGCAACGAACCAGTCCGCCCAGGCGCCCCCGCCATGCGCCGCATCCAGCAGCGGCAGGGTCAGCAAGTCTTCCGGCGCGGAAATCGTGTGGCGGGCAGCGAATTCGGGGCTGCAGACGGGGGACAGGAGGAGATCAAACAGCTTGACCGCCCCGTCGCGCACCGTCTTGCTGGTCAGCGGAGCGATGATCACGTCGGTGCCCGCTGCCCGCTTGCGCCCGAGCGTCAGCAGTTCCACCCGGACGTCGGGCCGATCCGCCAGAAACTCGTGCAGGCGCGGCAGCAGCATCTGGTCGTAGAAGATCGAAGGCGCTGCCACGCGCAGGATGCGGCTCTGCTTGGACGGCCGCGCCCACCGCGTCGCTTCGCGCAGCGCCTGCAGGCCCGGCAGGATGCGGGCGCGATAGGCGCGCCCTTCCGGTGTGAGTGTGAGGCCCTGCGCCTTGCGCTCGAACAGGCGGACGCCCAGCTCCGCCTCCAGCCCCTGGATGCGGTGGCTGATGGCGGAGACGGTGACGTTGAGCCGTTCGGAAGCGACGCGAAGGTTGAGCACCTCCGAGACGCAGACGAAGGCCTCGATATTGCGCAGCGAAGGGAGCCGCTCGGTCATCGCGCCTCAGCGCTCCCCCGCCGTCGCTGCCCGTCAGCCAATCGTGGCCTTCAGGATCTTGCCGGGCTTCGCCGGCGGCTCGCCCTTGGGCAGCGCGTCGACATGTTCCATCCCGCTCTCTACCTGGCCCCAGACCGTATATTGCCCATCGAGGAAACCGGTGTCCCCGAAGCAGATGAAGAACTGGCTGTTGGCGCTGTGCGGATAGCTGGTGCGCGCCATCGAGCAGGTGCCGCGGACATGCGGTTCCTTGCTGAACTCGGCCTGCAGGTCGGGCTTGTCGGAACCGCCCATGCCGGTGCCCGTCGGGTCGCCGCCCTGGGCCATGAAATCGTCGATCACGCGGTGGAACACCACGCCATCATAGAAGCCTTCATTCGCCAGCTCGGTGATGCGTGCGACATGGCCCGGCGCGAGGTCGGGGCGCAGCTTGATCACGACGTCTCCCGTCTCGAGAGTGAAAGTCAGCGTATCATCGGCCATCAGGTGATCTCCTCTAAATGTGGCGCCGGTATAGGCCGCCTTGCGGCAATGTCACGCCTGCAGCGGATCGGCGGTTGCTTTTGCGCTGCGGCGGAATAAATCCCGCAACATGGCGCAGGAAGAACTCGACGAAATCCGGCCGGCCGAACGGCTGAGCGAGGAGGAAACCTCCCGCGCCGATCGTATGGACGAGGAAGATCGGCTGAAGTCGACATTCGTCCGCGCCGTCGTCGATGCGCTGGACGAGGATGACGGGGAGGAAACCTACCGCCTCGTCGAACCGCTCCACCCGGCCGATCTCGCCGACCTGTTCGAACTGCTCGAACCCGACCAGCGCCTGGAACTCGCCCGCGCGATAACCGACCTGATGACGGCGGACGTGATAGCCGAACTCAACGACCACGTCCGCGACGAGCTGGTCGAATCGCTGAGCCCGGACGAAGTCGCGGACATCGCCGAACAGCTGGAGACGGACGACGCCGTCCAGCTGATCGAGGATCTCGAGCCGGAAGACCAGCAGGCGATCCTCGCCGAGCTCGATCCGGAAGACCGCGCGGCGATCGAATCCGCCCTGTCCTATCCGGAAGAGACCGCCGGCCGCCTGATGCAGCGCGATCTCGTCGCGGTGCCCGGCCACATGACAGTGGGCGACCTGATCGATTACCTGCGCGAGAATCCCGACCTGACGACCGAATTCTGGGAAGTCTTCGTGGTCGATCCGCAGCACAAGCCGATCGGCACCTGCCTGTTGAGCTGGGTCCTGCGCACGCCGCGCTCGATCAAGCTGACCGACGTGATGCAGCGCGACCAGACGCTGATCCCGGTGACGATGGACCAGGAGGAAGTCGCGCTGCGCTTCCAGAAATACGCGCTGATCTCCGCCGCCGTGGTGGACGAAACCGGGCGGCTGGTCGGGCAGATCACGGTCGACGACGTGGTCCACATCATCCAGGAAGAAGCGGCCGAAGACGCCATGCTGCTGTCCGGCGCAGGCGACGGCGACATCAACGAGCCGATTTCCGACGCCTATTCCTCGCGCGTGCGCTGGCTGATCGCCAATCTCGGCACCGCGCTGATCGCTTCGCTGATCATCGCCCTGTTCGACGCCGCGATCGAGAAGCTGGTGGCGCTGGCGATCCTCATGCCGATCGTCGCCTCGATCGGCGGCAATGCCGGCACACAGACCATGGCCGTATCCGTGCGCGCCATCGCGATGAACCAGCTCACCCAATCGAACACCCGGCGTGTCCTGTGGCGCGAATTCCGCGTGGCGCTGGCAAACGGAGCGACCATCGCCGCGCTGATCGGCGTCGCCACGGGCGCGATCTTCACGCCTCTGCTGGGCGTCATCATCGCTTCCGCCATGGTCATCAACATCATCACCGCCGGGCTTGCCGGCGTGCTGGTGCCGGTGATCTTCGACCGGCTGAAGCAGGACCCGGCGGTGGCCAGTTCCGTCTTCGTGACGATGATCACGGATTCGATGGGTTTCTTCGCCTTCCTCGGCCTCGCCACGGCAAGCGGCGTTGCCGGCTGAACCTTGCCTGCGGGCCCACGCTTCCTATTTCCATTCCATGCCGCTCAACATGACCAAGATCGCATTCCGCGCGACAAGCATCGAGGAACTGCGCGGATGGCTGGAAGGCCGCCCGGAAGCGTTCATGACCACGCGCTATCTGCCCAAGCGGCACGAGGAGATGATCGGCGGCTCGTTGTTCTGGATCTTCGACCACACGATCATCGGCCGCTCCCCGATCCTGGGCTTCGAGAAGCGCGAGGACGGGCGGTGGACCATTCGCCTGGAACCAAGGCTGATCCCCGTCCACCCCCGCCCCAAGCGCGCCCACCAGGGCTGGCGCTATCTCGAACAGGCGGACGCACCCGCCGATCTGGGCGCGGACGGCGATGCGGGCGATATGCTGCCGGGGAAGTTGTTGAACCAGCTCAACCGGCTGGGACTGGTCTAGGGCCTCTCTCTCCCTCTTTTCACCCCAGCGAAGGCTGGGGTCGTTTTAAGCGACGCGCCACATATTCGGGAGAAATCCCAGCCTGCGCTGGGATGACGACGTTATCTGACCTTTCCGCTAACTCGTCCTTAACTCCGGTTCACCGCGGTCCCACACCGCGGCTTAATCGCGTTACGTTACCCGGTAGCACTTCGACGCATACCCTTGGGATGGGAGGTATTGTCGTATGTCATGCCAAGTCACGGCCGATACCTCCGGCCTCGTCTCCACACCTTTCGGCAGCGGTGCTCCGGGCGGGCGCGTCTTCGGAAGCCTCAAGCTCAAGGCAATTTGCGAGGAGCAGCGCGCGCAACCGCAGATCCGGCTCGATGAAAAGGATCGGGGACTGATGGCCTGGGCCCTCCACAAGCTCGGCGGAGGGAAGACCTACAAGCGGCCGGAAGTGACGGATTCGTCGGGCAACGAGACCGGCTTCGTCACGATCGAGTCGGTCTGGCGGGTGGATCCGGCGACGATCGGGGTGGAGCTCAACATCACGACCGGCGCGAACGGCGCGCAGACCTTCGACCTGGATTACAAATGCCGTTGCCAGCCGAACGGAAACTGGACGCGGGGTTCCGTGACGGTTTCATTCGGGATCTAGCCCCCCTCCCCTAAAGGGGAGGAGAGGAAATTTACCTCGTGAAGCTCGCAGCGATGCGCGAATTGTGACACGATATGTCCAATGCGATTCCGGGGAGGGATGCCTATGGACGATCACAATAGTCTTGCGCAGCAACTATATCTCTATGCATTGGCCATCGACACACGCCAGTGGGACTTGTTCGACAATATCTTCACCGATGATGTAACGGCGGATTACGGCGCACCATTCCTGTTTTCCGGTCTCGCCAGTTTCAAGGCAGGAGCCCGGGCGGCATGGGGCGCGTTCGATGCTTCACAGCATTCCATAACGAACGTCGCCATCCGCATCCAAGGGGACACCGCGAAGACGCTGGCGCATGGAAATTGGCACATCGTGCGCACCGGACTGGAAGGCGGGGATACGTGGCTGGGCCGAGGCTGGTATGATGACAGTTTCGTTCGCAGCGGAGGGCGTTGGCTGATCCGCAATCGAAATTGCCGCGTAATGGCCTGTTCCGGCAATCCCGGCACCATGACGCCCGATGGCAATTATGCCGGCCCCATGCCCACCTATTCAATGCATGAAGCGCAGGCCCACGGAACGTTGGGGTTTTTTACCTGACCTTCCGGTCGGCCGTTACAACCCCCGCGCCACAGCCTGCCTCAGCGCCGCCACGTAAACCTCGGGCTGTTGCGCGCCGGGGATCATCATCTTGCCGTTGACGATCATCGCCGGCACGCCGGTTATCATCATGTCCTGCGCGCGGTCCTCTTCCCAGGCCACGGTGCTGGCGAGGCGGTCGTCCGTCAGCGCGGCCAGCGCGCCAGCGCGATCGAGGCCTTCGGCTTGCGCCACGTCCGCCAACACTTCGGGATCGGACACGTTGCGGCGCTGCTGGAAATGGGCGCGGAACAGGGCGAGCTTGAGGCGCGTCTGCGCTTCCGGCCCGGCGGTTTCCAGAGCCCAGCGCAGCAGGCGGTGCGCGGCGTTGGTGTTCCACATCATCGGCGCGGGGGCAGCCCCCTCGCCTTGATAAGAGAGGCTGAAACCGGCCTTCTCCGCGAGATCCCTGATCGTGCTGCGGGTCTGCGCCGCCTCTTCCGGCGAGCGGCCGTATTTCCTGGCGATATGGATGTCCTGATCCTCACCCGTGGCGGACATCGTGGGGTTGAGTTCGAACGGCATCCAGCGGATATCCGCCTCGATCTCTCCATCGAGTTCCGCCAGGCCCTTTTCCAGGTTCTTGTAGCCGATGACGCACCAGGGGCACATCACGTCGGACCAGATATCGATCGTCAGCCGGTTGCTCATCTCTTCAACCACCATTTCATGAGCTGATGCGCGATCGCCTGAGGCGGCGGGGCAATGAAGGCCGCGCCATCATCGCCAGCCGCCATCGCTTCGGCCACTTCGTCCCGCGTGAACCAGCGGGCATCCTCCAGCTCGGTTTCGTCTATCGTGATGCTATCATCATCGGCGAAGGCATGGCACCCCATCATCAGCTGGGATGGGAACGGCCAGGGCTGGCTGGCGACATAGGTCACGTCGCGGCAGACCACGCCCGCTTCCTCCAGCACTTCGCGCGCGACCGCTTCCTCGATCGATTCCCCCGGCTCCACGAAGCCGGCCAGCAGCGAATAGCGGCGCGGCGGGAAGCGTGGCTGGCGGCCCAGCAGCAGGTGGCCGGCCCGCTCCACCAGCATGATGGTGACCGGATCGACGCGCGGGAAATGGTTCGCACCGCACGATCCGCATGTCCGCTGCCAGCCGCCTTTGGCGATGGCGGTGGCCTGCCCGCATTGCGCGCAGAAGCGGTGGCGGGCGTGCCAGTCCACCAGACTGCGGGCCATGCCGTAGGCGGCCAGATCCTCACGGCCCAATATGCCCATCGCGCCCCAGGCCCGGCCGCCCACGCGGACCATGCCGGCTTCACCCGCAGGAGGCACGGCGGCAAAGCAACCACGTCCTTCGTTCAGTCCCAGGAAGACGATTTCCGCATCGGGTGGGCAATCGGCAAGCGAACCCCATTCGAGGCGATTTTCCGCATCGATCACCGGGTCCAGCCCGTCGAGCCTGATAAGCCGCGCGCGCCAATCCATCAGTTCAGCGAGGCGTTCCGGGTTGCTGCGGATATGGTCCGCGCGGTCCAGCGCGAAGCCGGAAAAGCCGATATCGGCCGTGCCGTCGCTCATGGCGTCGGTCCCATCCGGGGCAGACTGGCCGGCGTTGCGCTAGGCAGCATGGCAAGCGCATCCTTCATCGCGATCTCCGGAAACTGGCGTTGGATGGGATAGGCGTCGACCGGCATATATTGCGTATAGAAGCCGCCGCGCCAACCGCGGTGCAGATCGACGAAGGCGATCGTGCCCGCCGCCCCGCCCCAGCCGAACGTGCCCGCCTCGGCACCCAGCCCCACGCGCCCGCCCGCGCCGAAACCACCGCCATTGGCGAGCGTACCGGTGGTGACCACGCCTTGAGGCAGGAGGTTCGACGTGCCGAGCGCTACGGCCTGTTCGCTCATCACCCGCTTGCCGTCGAACTGGCCGCGGCCGATCAGCATCCGCAGGAAGCGGTCGTAATCGCGCGGAGAACTCACCAGGCCCGCCCCGCCGAACGGAAACGGCGGCTTGTCGAAGAAGGCCGAGGCACCCGCCGGATCCAGCGGCACGAGAATGCCCTGCAATACGCCGTAATTGCTCGTCAGCCGATACGCCTGATCCTGCGGTACCTGGAAGAAAGTGCTGGTCATTCCCAGCGGAGTGAACAGTCTTTCCTGCAGGAATGTGTCGAAGCTCTTGCCCGAGACCACTTCGATCACCCGGCCCATGAGGTCGAGCGCGACCGAATAGCTCCACCGCGTGCCGGGCTGGTAAACCAGCGGCATATCCGCCAGCCGGTCGGCGAATGTCTTGAGACTGGGCACGGTTGGGGAAGCGCCGAACATCTCCGCAATTGGCAACCGGCTGATGACACCGGGCGCGAGGCCCGCTTCGATATAGGCGCGGCGGAGAGGGCCCTGCTGAACGATCGAATAGCCGAGCCCCGCCGTATGGGTCAGCAGATGACGGATGGTGATCGGCCGCTCCAGCGGTACGAGATCGGTGATCGATCCGTCGGGCGTGCGCTGCACCTTCACATCGGCGAATCTGGGCAGGATTTCGGCCAGCGGCTGGTCCAGCTTCAGCTTGCCGTCATCGATCAGCATGATCGCGGCCATGCCGGTGATCGGCTTGGTCATCGAATAGATGCGGAACAGGCTGTCGATCGTCATCGCGCCGGGCTGGCCCAGGCTCTGCACCCCGCGCGCGATAGGAGTGGGTTCGCGAACGCCGATCCCCATCGCCGCGAAGGCTCCGGCAAGCTTGCCCGAGGTGACGTAATCGTTGAGCGTCCTGGCCACATTGGGCCAGGGGACCGGCGCCGGAAGCGCATGAACGACGCCTGTCGGCAGCGCCAGCGCGCCGAAGGCCGCCGCGATCCCGCCCAGCGCCGCGCGCCGCGAAAGGGCTGTCGTCTCGATCATGCGTCTTCCTCCCATACCAGCGCGAGCCCGGCGGCCTTGGTGAATAGAGTCGGTAGCCCGGCCTGGTCCAGCCGATCGAGCGGCCACCATTCGCCTTCGGTCGACTCCAGGCCCGCCCAGTCATGCCCGCCATACAGCGCGACATCCAGAGTGAGCCCGAAATGGGTGAAGCCATGCTGAACCGCGCCGCCCAGATCCCACGGGCCTGCCAGCGGCCCCTCGCCCGATCCGTCAGCCCGCGCATGCCAGCCATCATCGGGGAGCGCGCGCATTCCGCCCAGCAGGCCCTTGCCGGGACGGCGCACGAGCCAGACCGCCTTGTCGCGTTCGATCCAGAAGGTCCGGCCGCGCCGTTCGGGCTTGGCCTTCTTCGGCGGTTTCACCGGATAGCGGGCGGGATCGCCCTGAGCCCGGCCCGTGCATTTCGCAGCGAGCGGGCAGAGCGGGCAGAGCAGGCAGCGCGGTTCGCGCGAAGTGCAGATGGTGGCGCCAAGGTCCATCATCGCCTGCGCGAAATCGCCGGCGCGGTCGAATGGCGTGATCGTCTCGGCCTTGGCCCGGATCGCCGTCCGCCCGCTCGGCAGCGGATCGGCGATGGCGAACAGGCGGGCGACCACGCGTTCGACATTCGCGTCCACCACCACGGCTCGTCTTCCGAACGCGATCGCGGCCACTGCCGCGGCAGTGTAGGCGCCCAGGCCCGGCAGAGCGCGCAACCCCTCCTCGGTGTCGGGAAAACCGCCTCGTTCCACCACCGCGCGGGCGCAGGCGACGAGATTGCGCGCGCGGCTGTAATAGCCGAGCCCCGCCCAGGCAGCCATGATCTCCGCTTCCGGTGCGGCGGCGAGTGCCTCCGCGTCGGGCCATCGGGCAGTGAACTTCTCGAAATAGGGAATCACCGCCGCCACGGTGGTCTGCTGCAGCATCACTTCCGACAGCCATACACGATAGGGCGAAGGTGGCGGGGCGCCGGGCGGACTACGCCACGGCAACGCGCGCGCATGCACGTCATACCATTCGAGCAGAAGCGCCGCGACACTATGATCCATGCGCAGCCTATGGCATGGCGTTCTCCGCAATGGAACGGGACCGCGACCAGAAGAAGCAAAAGCAGGCGCGCGCTTATGAACGGCCGCGCGGCGGGGCGGCGCGCGCGATCGGCGACCTGACGCCGCAGATCGGCCGCACCGCGTTCCGCCGCTTCGGCTTCGTGCAATCGAGCGTGGTCACCCGCTGGTCCGAAATCGTGGGCGAAGCCCATGCCCGCGCCTGCATGCCCGAGGCGATCCGCTTCCCGCCCGGCGAGAAGAGCGAAGGCATCCTCCAGCTGGTGGTGCAGCCAGCCCATGCGCCGCTGATCCAGCATGTGATTCCCGAGATCATCGAGCGGGTGAACCGTTTCTTCGGCTACAAGGCAGTGGTGAAGGTCAAGCTCCGGCAAGGCGAGGTTAAGCCGCCGCGTGATGAGGTGCGGCCAGTAAGCCCGCCGTCGCTGCGCCCGGTGCCGATCGAACTCGGCGACAGCCTGCGCGACATCGGCGATCCGGAACTGCGCAAGGTCCTGGAATCCCTCGCCCGCAGCCTGGGCGACAAAGAGGGGGAAGAAGAGTGATGACTGGATTGACCTTCGGGCGCCTGTTCAGCCGGATCGCAGCCGTGGCCGGCGCAATGCTGCTGGTGGCGGCAGCCCCCGCACCCAACTGGAACAACACGGTCGGCCAGACCGCCACCGGCTATCGCCTGGGCAATCCGGACGCCAAGGTGAAGCTGATCGAATTCATCAGCTATACCTGCCCGCATTGTGCCCATTTCCATACCGAAGCGGAGGACGCGATCCGCGTGGGCTATGTCGCGCCGGGCAAGATGTCGGTGGAAGTGCGCCCGTTGCTGCGCAACGTGATCGATCTGACCGCGCTGATGATGACCACCTGTGGCCCCAAGGGTAAGTTCTTCCTCAACCACAACGCCATCCTGCGCAGCCAGTCCAAATGGATCGCCACGCTGCAAAAGGCCGGCCCTGCCATGCAGAAGCGCTGGGAGAGCGGCACGCCCGCGGCCCGTCGGCGCGCGATCGCGACCGATTTCGGCTTCTACGCGATCATGGCAGGGCGGGGCTATGAACGGATCGCGCTCGATACCTGCCTCGCTGACGACAAGAAGGCGAAGCGCCTGGCCGAGCTGAGCGAAGCCGGTGCCAAGGAGTTCGAAGTCGAATCGACGCCCAGCTTCGTCTTGGACGGCGCGCTGCTCGCCGGTACGCATAGCTGGGACGAGCTGCGGCCCCAGCTCGCCGCCCGGATGTGATCGCTGTGGGCCAAATTGTGGAATAAGTGGCTGTTTCGCAGGCCTCCAGCTTTGCCGACCGCTCCGCTTGCGCTAGCCTTCCTGCGAAGAACAACGGGATTCAACTGATGATGCCTTTCCGCCGTGCCTCGCTGGTCACGCTTTTCGCTTCCATCGGCCTTGCGCTGGCCGCCTGCTCCGGCGGGGACAAGGCCGAAGGCGCTCTGGAAGGCGATGCGGTCGCCAAGGTCGCGCCGCCCGAAGGCAAGAAGTGGGAAGACGTCGTTACGATCACCCCGGAAGGCGGTTATCAGCTGGGCAATCCCGAAGCGAAGCTGAAGCTCGTCGAATATGCTTCGCTCACCTGCCCGCACTGTGCCGATTTCGCCAAGGAGGCGGCAGCGCCCCTGCGCGAGAAATACGTCAACAGCGGTGTCGTCAGCTACGAGCTGCGCAACCAGATTCATGACGGGCTCGATCTGACGCTCAACATGCTGGTCCGCTGTGGCACGCCGGAAAGCTACCACCCGCTGAGCGAACAGGTCTGGACCAATCTCCAGCCGATCTACGAGAAAGCGCAGAAGAACGGCGCGAAGGTGGACGCGGCGATGAAGAATGCCGACCAGGCCAAGCGCTATGTCGCCATTGCGGATGCCACCGGACTGGCGGACTTCTTCGCCGCGCGCGGCCTCAGCCATGACCAGATCGCCCAGTGCCTCGCCAAGCCCGGCGTGGCGGAAGACATCGTCAACCGCTCCGACACCCAGTCGAAAGAGCTGAACATCAACGGCACGCCCACTTTCATCCTCAACGGGCAGCAGCTCGACACCAAGAGCTGGGACGAGCTGGAACCCATCCTCCAGAAGGCCGGGGCGCGCTGATCCGCCTCGCCTCCTTCTAACGCGGGCCGGGGGCGGCGATGCGGTTCAGGAAGCTGAAGCTCAGCGGCTTCAAGAGCTTCGTCGAGCCCGCCGAACTCCGTATCGAGCCGGGGCTTACCGGCGTCGTCGGGCCGAATGGGTGCGGCAAGTCCAATTTGCTCGAAGCCATCCGCTGGGTGATGGGGGAGAATTCCGCCAAGTCGATGCGGGGCGGCGGAATGGAAGACGTGATTTTCGCAGGCACCGCGCAGCGCCCGCCGCGCGATTTCGCCGAAGTCGTCCTCCAAGCCGAAACGGACGACCGCGAAGAACTCGAAGTCACTCGCCGGATCGAACGCGGGGCGGGCTCCGCCTATCGCGTGAACGGGCGCGACGTGCGCGCGAAGGATGTGGCGCTCGTCTTTGCAGACGCCGCCACCGGCGCGCATTCCCCCGCCCTCGTCAGCCAAGGCCGGATTGCCGCGGTAATTGCCGCCAAGCCAGCCGAACGCCGCCAGATGCTGGAAGAGGCCGCCGGCATCGCGGGGCTCCACGTCCGCCGGCGCGATGCGGAAGGCAAGTTGCGCCAGACGGAAGCCAATCTCGCCCGGCTGGAAGACCTCATGGCGGGGCTCGACACGCAGATCGGCTCGCTGCGCCGCCAAGCAAGGCAGGCGGAACGCTACAAGGCCCTGTCGGACAAGATCCAGAGCGCGGAAGCTCGCCTCGTCTTCGCGCGCTGGCGCGATGCGGCCGAAGCGGCCGAAGCGGCGCGGGCCGAAGCGAAGGCGGCCGACGATCGCGTAGTCCAGGCCCAGCAGGCGGCAGGCGAAGTGCAGAAGGCCCAAGCCGCAAGCGCCGAAGCGTTGGCCCAGGCGCGCGACACTTTGGCCGACCGGCGCGACGATGCCAATGCCCATGGCCACCGCATGGCCACGCTGTCCAGCCAGCTCGATGCGGCCGAGCAGCGCCTCGCCGATCTCGACCGTCAGAAGGCCCGGCTGGAGGAAGATCGCAACGAAGCCGATCGGATGACGCGAGACGCTGCCGACGCGATGAAGCGGCTGCAGGACGAGCTCGCCGGTACGGAACAGCTGCTGGCCGAACGCGAGAAGCACGGCCCGGCGCTTGCCGCGAAGTCCGAGGATGCCGATCGCAACGGGCGGGCGGCGGAACTCGCACTTGCCAAGGCGACCGCCGATCATGCAGGTGTCGAAGCGGAATGGCGCGTCGTGCAAGCCGAGATCGCACAGGCCGAGGCGCGGCTCGCCCGGCTGGAAAGCGAAGCGCGGCGGCAGGAGGATGCGCGCGCGGCGCTGAATGCGCAGGGCGATCCGCAGGCGGCGATCGGCGCCGCGAAGGAGCGGACGGAAAGCTGCGCTGCGAAGCTCGAGGAACTCCGCCGGGAACTCGCGGCAGGGCAGGAGCGCAAGGAAAGTCTGGCCGCGCGGCGTGACGAGGCAGCAAGCGAGATGGCGGCGGCCAAGGCGGAACTCGCCGGGATCGAACGCGAACATGCCGCGCTCCTGCGCGACCGGGAAGCCCGCGCGAAGCAGGCCGCCAACAAGCACGGCCTGCCTGTCGCGCTCGACAGGCTGCGCGCCGCGCCCGGCTATGAACGCGCGATCGCCGCCGTGCTCGGACGCGATGCCAAAGCGCTGCTCGGCCAGCCGCAGGATGGATCGGACGGCCGTTTCTGGGCGGGCGCTCCCGCCCCCGCTCCCGTCGCAGACAATCTCGCTGCCCATGTGCCCGATTGCCCGCCGGAGCTCGCCGCCCGTCTTGCGCTGGTCCATGTCGTCGAGCACGATGATGGCCGCACACTCGGCGTCGGCGAATGGCTGGTGACCAAGGATGGCGCATTGCGCCGCTGGGACGGTTTCGTCGCGCGCGGCGAAGGTTCGGCCGAAGCCGCCCGGCTGGAAGCGGGGAACCGCTTCGCCGATCTCGATGCGGAACTCCCGGCGCGGCGCAGCGCGCTGGCGACGGCGGAAGCCGCGCATGGGCAAGCCGCGGAGCAGCTCGGCGAATTACAGCGCAACCTGATCGCGGCCGAGCGCGCTATTGCAAGCGCGATGGAGGAAGAGCGCGCAAGCCTGCGCGCGCTCGACCAGGCCGAAGCCGCGCGCGATCGGCTCGCCGGCCGACTTGAGGAACTGGACGCCGCGCGCGCCGATCTTGCCGCCCAGTTCGAACAGGCGCGCGGCGAAATCTCCGCCGCGCAGGCGAAGCGCGCCGCCCTGCCCGACCCGGAAAGCGGCCGCGCGGTGCTCGATGCGGCGCAGGCCCGGCACGAAGCCGCCCGCGCCGCGCTGCAGGCCGCGATGGCGGAACTAGCCGCCCATGAGCAAGGCCTCGCCGTTTCGCGCGAACGCGCCTCCGCCCAGCGTTCCGACATGGCAAGCTGGCGGGCCCGCGCGGGCGATGCCGCCGGCCGCCTGTCCGAAATGGGCCGCCGTTTCGGGGATATCGAGCAAGAGCGCGCGGTGATCGCCGCCAGACCCGCTTCGCTGATGCGCGAGATCGAGGATGGCGAAGCAGTGCGCGAGCGGCTGGGCCGCGAACTCGCCGAAGCCGAAGCGGCGGTGGCGGAGGCGAGCGATGCGGCAGCGCTCGCCGATCGTACTTTGGCCGAAGCCACCGAAGCGCTGGCTTCCGCCCGCGAGACTCGCGCGGGCGCGGCTGCGCGCGCCGAGAACGAGGAAGGCCGCCGCGCCGAGATGGGGCGTATCTCGGGCGAGCGCTTCCAGTGCCCGCCGCCGATGCTCGCCAGCCGCTTCGGCTTCGAGCCCGCCGACATAGCGGGCGCGGGGATGGAATCCGAAGCGATGGACCGTCTGGTGAGCGAGCGCGAGCGGATCGGGCCGGTCAATCTCGTGGCGGCGGACGAACTCGTCGAGCTCGAACGCACCCATGGCGAGAATGTCGCCGAACAGGCCGAACTGACCGAGGCAGTCCACCGCCTGCGCGGGTCGATCGGCAATCTCAATCGCGAAGGCCGTGAACGGCTGCGCGCCGCGTTCGAGCAGGTCGACGCTCATTTCCGCCGCCTGTTCACCCGCCTGTTCGAAGGCGGCCAGGCGCATCTCGCGCTGATCGACAGCGACGATCCGTTGGAAGCGGGGCTGGAGATCTACGCCCAGCCGCCGGGCAAGCGGCTGCAATCGCTCTCGCTGCTGTCGGGTGGCGAACAGGCGCTGACCGCAGTGGCGCTGATCTTCGCGCTGTTTCTCACCAATCCCGCCCCCATCTGCGTGCTGGACGAAGTCGACGCGCCGCTGGACGATGCGAATATCGATCGCTTTTGCGATCTGCTCGACCAGATGGTGACGGAAACCGACACACGGTATCTGATCGTGACCCATAACGCCGTGACGATGAGCCGGATGCATCGCCTGTTCGGCGTGACGATGGTGGAACGCGGCGTCTCGCGCCTGGTCAGCGTGGACCTCGGCGGCGCGGAGCAATTGCTCGCGGCGGAGTGAGGACGCGTGGTGTCCTCACTTCCTTCGTCCTGAGCTCATTGAAGGACCGTTCTTCGGTTCTTTCCTGCCAGAAGAGAAAAGCCGTGCTTCGACAAGCTCAGCACGAACGGGTTCGGGGTCCCGGGCTTACAGCAACTCCCTCGCCATTCGCTCGATCACGCCTCTCGCCTGGTCCTCGTCCGTCAGCGTCGGGATGGTCACGATTACCCGTTCCACGCCGATATCCTCGTAGCGTTTCAGCACATCCCGGCTGACCAGTTCCGGCCAGTTCATGTCCCCATCGTGGATCTGCGTGCGCAGCAGCACGGTGGTCTGCAATTCCGCGGGATCGCGACCGGCCTCTTCGCACAGGCGCTTCAATATCCGCCGGCCTTCCGCAATCACTGGCGGCCCGCTGTTCATTGCGGCCGTGCCCATGCGCGCGGGCAGCCAGCCATCGGCATAGCGCACGATGCGGCGGAAGGCGGTGAGGTAGGGTTCGCTGTCGAGCACTTCCCCGCCCTCCTCGCCCGAGATCATCGCTTTCATCTGCGGCCCCGGCAGGAGGAAAGGCGGCCAGGGCTTGCTCGCGGGCTTGGGATAAAGCGTGACCGGCGGCACATCGAAGAACTCGCCGTGATATTCCGCCACATCGTCCGTCCAGAGGCGCTGCATCACTTCGATCGCTTCACGCGTCTGCGCCCAGCGGCGATCGAAATTGCCGCCCATCACTTCGATCTCGACCCGGCTCCAGCCCACGCCCGCGCCGATAATCAGGCGCCCGGCGCTGTAGAAATCGAGCGAGGCAAGATGTTTCGCGAACATGACCGGCTGATGGATCGGGATCAGGAACACGCCTGCGCCCAGCCTGATCCGGCTGGTGACGGCGGAAGCGCGCGCCAGCATCACCAGCGTGTCCTGGAAGAACGGCACCCCATGGCTGTGCACGCTCTGCCCCGGATCCCCCACCGGGGTGATCGGATGCTCGCCATAGAAGATCGACTCGAAGCCGCACTCCTCCGCCGCACGGGCGACGAACGCGCCGTCCACGTCCGGAATCGGATGCGGCGGCGTGGGCGGGCGGCTGAGGCCGATATGCATGGGCGTATCCTCGCGATCGAGCTGTTCTCGCATTCCTGAGTAACCCACAGGAACAGCGGGCATCAATCCATCCTGGCGCACCGATATGGGGATGATTGACGGACTATATCCGTCAGGGTTGTTCGCGCCCGTGTTTTCATCAACTAAACCGCCTTGCCCGCGGCCACGCTTGCCGATTTGTCCCGCCATCGCTACATGGCCGCCAAACTCCAGACCCAATTCCGATCATCCCCGAAGGACGACTGATGGCCGCCCAATACGCATATGTCATGAAGAGCATGACGAAGTCTTTTCCCGGTGCGCAGAAGCCGGTGCTGAGCAACATCAATCTGCAATTCTACCAGGGCGCCAAGATCGGCATCGTCGGCCCGAACGGCGCGGGCAAGTCCACCCTGATCAAGATCATGGCCGGCGTCGATACCGACTTTACGGGCGAAGCCTGGCCGGGCGAGAACATCACGGTCGGCTATCTGGAACAGGAGCCCCAGCTCAACCCGAAGAAGACCGTGCTCGAAAACGTCAAGGACGGCGCGCGCGAAACCGCCGACCTGGTAGATCGCTTCAACGAGATCAGCATGCTGATGGCCGATCCGCCGGAAGACGCCGATTTCGACGCGCTGATGACCGAGATGGGCGAGCTGCAGGAGAAGATCGATGCCGTTGACGGCTGGTCGCTCGACAGCCAGCTCGAACTCGCGATGGAAGCGCTGCGCTGCCCCCCGGGCGACTGGTCGGTGGAGAACCTCTCGGGCGGCGAGAAGCGCCGCATCGCACTCACCCGCCTGCTGCTCCAGAAGCCGGACATCCTGCTGCTGGACGAACCCACCAACCACCTCGATGCGGAAAGCGTCGAATGGCTGGAAAACCATCTCAAGGAATATGCCGGCGCGGTGCTGATGATCACCCATGACCGCTACTTCCTCGACAATGTGGTGGGCTGGATTCTCGAACTCGATCGCGGGAAATACTTTCCCTACGAAGGCAACTACTCGACCTATCTGGAAAAGAAGGCCAAGCGCCTTGAGCAGGAGGAACGCGAGGAATCCGGCCGCCAGAAGGCGATCAAGGACGAGCTCGAATGGATTCGGCAGGGCCCCAAGGGCCGCCAGACCAAATCCAAGGCGCGTATCGCCAAGTTCGACCAGTTGGTCGAACAGCAGCAAAACCGCACCCCCGGCAAGGCGCAGATCGTCATTCAGGTGCCCGAGCGTCTGGGCGGCAAGGTGATCGAGGCCAAGAACCTCACCAAGTCCTATGGCGACAAGCTGCTGTTCGAGAACCTCTCCTTCATGCTGCCGCCGGGCGGCATCGTGGGTGTGATCGGGCCGAACGGCGCGGGCAAGTCCACCCTGTTCAAGATCATCACCGGTCAGGAAACGCCGGATGAAGGCGAGATCGACATCGGCACCACCGTGCGCCTCGGCTATGTCGACCAGAGCCGCGACCATCTGGACGACAGCAAGAACGTCTGGGAGGAAATCTCCGACGGGCTCGATTACATGAAGGTCAACGGCCACGATCAGTCGACCCGCGCCTATGTCGGCGCGTTCAACTTCAAGGGCCAGGACCAGCAGAAGAATGTCGGCAAGCTGTCGGGCGGCGAACGCAACCGCGTGAACATCGCCAAGATGCTGAAGCGCGGCGGCAACGTGCTGCTGCTCGACGAACCGACCAACGACCTCGACGTCGAAACGCTGGGCGCGCTGGAAGAGGCGATCGAGAATTTCGCGGGCTGCGCCGTGGTCATCAGCCACGACCGCTTCTTCCTCGATCGCCTCGCGACGCACA
>CAMLQG010000041.1 GCA_946482075.1 uncultured Erythrobacteraceae bacterium | reverse complement strand
GCGACACGCTGATCGAACAGGCCGAACAGGGCGTGGACTACTTCACCATCCACGCCGGCGTGCTGCTGCGCCACGTACCGCTGACCGCCAAGCGCGTGACCGGCATCGTCTCGCGCGGCGGCTCGATCATGGCCAAGTGGTGCCTGGCGCACCACAAGGAGAGCTTCCTCTACGAGCATTTCGACGAGATCACGCAGATCTGCAAAGCATACGACATCGCCTATTCGCTGGGCGACGGGCTGCGCCCCGGCGCGATCGCGGATGCCAATGACGAAGCCCAGTTCGCCGAGCTCTACACGTTGGGCGAGCTCACCAAGCGCGCTTGGGAACAGGACGTGCAGGTGATGATCGAAGGCCCTGGCCACGTGCCGATGCACAAGATCAAGGAGAATATGGACAAGCAGCTCGAAGCCTGCGGCGAAGCCCCGTTCTACACGCTGGGGCCGCTCGTCACCGACATCGCGCCGGGCTATGATCACATCACCAGCGGCATCGGCGCGGCCATGATCGGCTGGTACGGCACGGCGATGCTCTGCTACGTCACGCCCAAGGAGCATCTCGGCCTGCCGGATCGCGACGATGTGAAAGTCGGCGTCGTCACCTACAAGCTCGCCGCCCATGCCGCCGATCTCGCCAAGGGGCACCCGGCCGCCAAGGTGCGCGACGATGCGCTGTCCAAGGCACGCTTCGAATTCCGCTGGCGCGACCAGTTCAACCTCTCCCTCGATCCGGACACGGCCGAACAGTATCACGACCAGACGCTGCCGGCCGAAGGCGCGAAGACGGCGCATTTCTGCTCCATGTGCGGGCCCAAATTCTGCAGCATGAAGATCACGCAGGAAGTGAGGGAGTTCGCCCGGCTGCAGAACCAGCCTTCCGACGGTTTCGTGGCGGCCGAGGCGGAAGAGGGCATGAGGCGGATGAGCAAGGTCTATGACGAGACCGGCCGCGAACTCTACATGGGCGCCGGTGACCGGGAGCACGACTGAGGAGGTCTAGGCCGTGAGGATCAGCGCAAGAAACCAGCTCGCCGGCACGATCATCGCGATCACGCCGGGGGCAGTGAACGGGACGGTCAAGGTCGATATCGGCGGCGGCAATGTGATCCCTTCCAGCATCACCGAGGAAGCCATCGCCGACCTCGCGCTGGCGGTGGGCGACAGGGTGACGGTGCTGGTAAAGGCGAGCGACGTCCTGATCGGGAAGTGAAGGCGTTTGTGCCTCAGCGCTTGCGGACGAATTCCGCGCGCAGCACCAGGCCCTTGATCCCGTCGAAGCGGCAGTCGATCTCCTGCGCGTCGCCCGTCAGGCGGATCGACTTTATCACCGTACCCTGCTTCAGCGTGCGGCCCGCGCCTTTGACGTCCAGATCCTTGATCAGCGTCACCTGGTCGCCATCGGCCAGCAGATTGCCCACCGCATCGCGTACTTCCACCACCCCCTCGGCTGCGCGCTTGGCGGCGAGTTCGGATGCCGGCATCCATTCGCCGCTGTCCTCGTCAAAGACGTAGTCTTCATCACCACCGTTCATCTGGGTTGCTCCTGTTGAGGAGGGGGCATGGCAGATGGGGGAGGGGTTGGGAAGAGTGGCGAGCTTTGAAGGCGTCGGCGGATGCGCTTACGGATAAAGACCGCGAGATATTGTGGGCGCTTTTCTGTTCGTCATGCTGAACGGGTTTGTGCTTCGCACGCCTGCGGCATCCGCAACCTCGTCATTGCGAGCGGAGCGAAGCAATGACGATACGGATACGAACGGGAAAACCCTAAACAAGTTCAGGGTGACGAGGTGAGCATCGGAACGTATAGTGAACAAATGACTCGCGCTGCCGCCATGCCCGACCGACCGCAAGCTGCCGTCTTCCCGCAGCGCTTCTTCTTCGCGATCCTGCCGCCGCCGGCCGTCGCGCGGGCGCTGCATGAATTCTCCAGGACGCTGAGCGACCGCACCCCGCGCCGGCCGGAGATGCTGCACATCACCCTGGCGCTGAGCGAGGATTTCCAGGCCTGGCCCGGCGACTATGTGGAGCGGCTGCTGATCGTGGGCAGCCGGGTGGCGCAAGCCCCGTTCCGCATCACGCTCGCCCGCGTGGCGGCGAACCGCAATATCGTCCTCCTGCCCGGCAAGGGCCAGGCGGATCTGAAAGCGCTCCACGCCCAACTGGCGGAACACATGCGCGCGGCCCACGCCCCGATGCGCGACAAATACCGGTTCAGCCCCCACCTCACTCTGTTCTACCGCGAACCTGCCTCGCCGTTCGCACTGCCGGTGGAGGGCTTCGCCTGGGAAGCGGAGGAACTCGTCCTGATCCGCAGCCATGTGGGCGCAAGCCTCTACGAAGTGCTGGCGCGCTGGGCGTTGAGGGAGGGAGAAGTGCGGCAGGGGTCGTTGTTTTGAGGTGTCCGTCTTAAGGTTGGATATTGGTCCGGCCTACAAGCTTTCTCACCATTTCGCGCACTTGCGCGGGGGTATCGCCACTTATCACCTCCACATAGCCGATCCCTGCCCGACGCAGGGCTTCCTTCTTAACCGCGTCCCGCGCGGCTGTCTCCGGGCTTCCATGATGGCCAGTTCCTTGGAATTCAACGGCATGGAGCGGACGGCAGTCGCGGTCGATGATGAGAAGGTCTACCCGCTTGGCGTTGATCGCCCAGAAAGCGTCTTTGTCTTGACTATAAAGAACTTCGCCAAGCGAAACCTGTCCCATCGCACGCCAGCCGGGGCTTTCATCGGCCAACACTCTATCGATGCAGTCCAGCAGTCGGCGTTCGGGTTTATTCAATAGGGCTCGTGGCTTGAAATCTGCTCCCATCACCGCCCGAAGCTGATTGGCAGCCGCTTCGGTAGAAGTTGGGTTTGCGGTAAGCGACTGGGGTGTTGATCGAACCGCCTTCAGTTCCGATGGTTGTTTCGTTCCTTTGAAATTTCGACCTCGCCAATAAGCGCGGCGCTGCTGACGATGAATATTGTTGCGGAAGCGTTCGATTCCGATTCCGATGACTACTCCGACGAGAAGCGAAAAAAACAGAACCATGGGCATATCCAGCATCGTATTGCTATCTTTAGTGAAAAATACAGCGCTACTTTAGAGATATGCAAATAACGTTCTGTGATCTGCAATGCTACATATCCCTTTCCTACACGCCCAAAATCTGCCTTAACCTTGCAGATGAACTCCGAGTCCCGTCGTTCCCGCAAAAGCCACAAACCCGCCCGCTGGTCTGCCTATCGGCGCATTCCTCAATTCATCCCCGTGCCGGTGTGCAATCGCCGCGATCGGTGGAATGCTACGCGGCTGGCCATCGTGGTGCTGGCGGCCACCGGCTCGGCCTTGGAGGCCGCGCGGACCGGTAGAGAGATCCCGGCGCGAAAGGTCACACCGCGCGAGCTGCGGGTCTGCGCGCTGGAAGGGCCGGTTGCCGTCCGGCTGTGGCGCGGGCGCTGTGCCTTCTTCCATCGCCAGCCCAGCAATAATGCGCTGTTGCGGCTGGTCGCGATCTATGGCCGGCCGAGCAGGCCGTTCGGGGAGAGATGGCGATGAGGGGGCTTGGCAACGCGCACTTTCGGGGCGTTTTGTGTAAACCGGTTCGCCCATCCGTTACCGTTCGTCCGGAGCTTGTCGAAGGACCGCTTTTGTCTTCTAAGAAGAGAAGAACTGCCCTTCGACAAGCTCAGGGCGAACGGACCGAGAGGCTGCGCGCGTTTATGCCCGAAGACCCACCCAGGCTCCTGTCAGGGGGCAATCCGCAGATCGCCAAGGGGCATGGCGATGGGCCGGTGCAGGCCTATATTGCCGCCATGCCTGGCTGGAAGAGCGCGCTCGGGGCGCAGATCGATGCGATCGTGGCGCGCGAGGTGCCGGGCGTGCGGAAGGCGGTGAAGTGGAACACGCCGCTCTACGGCGTGGATGACGGACTGGACGAGCAGAAGCACTGGTTCCTCGGCATGCATTGCTTCACCCATTACGTGAAAGTGACGTTCTTCCAAGGCGCCTCGCTCGATCCCGTGCCGCCAGGCACATCGAAGATGGTGCATGTCCGCTATCTCGATATCCGCGAAGGCGCGTTCGACGCGGTGCAATTCGCCGACTGGGTCCGCCAAGCCAGCAAGCTGTCGGGAGAGAAGATGTGAGCGAGAGACCCAAAAATCCTGGCGCGTCCGAACTGGTGGACTGCAAGATCGCCGAATTGGACGGCTGGCGCGGGCCCGCGCTGGCGGCGATGCGCAGGCTGATCCACGAAGCCGACCCGCAAGTGGTGGAGACCGTGAAATGGCGCAAGCCGAGCAACCCCGCCGGCGTGCCGGTGTGGGAGCATGCGGGGATCATCTGCACCGGCGAAAGCTACAAGGACTACATCAAGCTGACCTTTGCGAAGGGTGCGGCGCTGCCCGATCCGGCGGGCGTGTTCAATGCGAGCCTGGAGGGCAATGCCAGGCGGGCGATCGATATCCGCGAGGGCGAGGCGGTGGATGTCGAGGCCTTCAAGGCGCTGGTGCGCGAAGCGGTGGCGCTGAACGAGGCGAAACCGGGGAAGAAGGGCTGATGCACCTGCCCACCCCGCCGCGACCGGCCGGGCCTGAGGCGCGGCCAGTCTCGCTCCCTTCCCGCTCGCGGGGAGCCGCAGGCCTGCGAAGCTGTAACGGTTGGGGGTGGGCAAGCGCCGCCCGCAGGTCTATCCTCGGCCTATGACCCCTCGCCCCTTCCGCCTCGCTGCCGCGCCGCTGTTCGCGCTGGCTGTCACCGCCTGCCATGGCGGGCATGGCGCGGGCGACGTCCCGGGCGACAGCCAGTCGCACACGCCCTATGCCGGCATCGGCGAAAGCGAGACGGTGTATTTCAGCGGGACGGAGCCGTTCTGGGGCGGCGAGGTCAAGGGTACGGTGCTGACCTACAAGCCGATGGAAAACCCCGATGGCGTGACTGCCACGGTGGCGCGCTTCGCCGGGCGCAACGGGATATCCTTCACCGGCAAGCTCGAAGGGCAGGACTTCACCCTGGCGATAACGCCGGGCAGCTGCAGCGACGGGATGTCGGACCGCACCTATCCCTTCGCCGCCACGCTGCGGCTGGCGGCGGGCGAGTTGCGCAGCGGCTGCGCCTGGACCGACAAGCAGCCGCTCGCCGAACCGGCGCGGCCTTGAGCGGGGCGCGAAAAGGGAAAGGATGGAATGATGGCTAGACTGGCCTGGCTCGGCCCGCTCGCGCTGCTCGCCGCCTGCGGCGGGGATGCGTCGGAAGCGGCACAGACCAGCGATACCGCCCAAGCCGCAGCGCCCGCTGCCGCGCCGGCGGGCGGCAGCCTCTCGGCCTATGTCGGCAAATGGCCGTTCGATCAGGTGAATGGCTACACATGGAACCAGAATCCCACGGTGAGGGCTGCGGTCGCCCGGACGGTGACCGATCAGGCCGCGCGCGATGCGATCCTGACGGTGGACGGCCCTTCCAGCGCGATCGTGATGAAGGGCGGCAAGGTCACCGCCTGGGGATGCCAGCAGCATGATTGCGGCGCTCACCAATGGCTGGTGCAGATCACGCCGGACGGCTCGGCCGCCGATATCTGCTATTTCAAGGCCGGCCGGAATGGCGGCAAGGCACGAATCTTCTCGTCTGACGGCCGGGTGCGCAAGGGCGGCGCCAACTGCAATCCTTGAGACGGAGGGAGCGGCGATGGGCCAGGGCACGATCCGCGTCGGTATAGGCGGCTGGACCTATGAGCCGTGGCGCGGGACTTTCTATCCGCCCGGCCTGCCCCATGCGAAGGAACTGGCCTATCTGGGCGAGCGGCTGACGGCGGACGAGATCAACGGCACGTTCTATCGCGGGCAGAGCCCTGCAAGCTTCGCCAAATGGCGGGATGCCGTGCCCGGCGGCTTCGTCTTCTCCCTGAAGGCCAGCCGCTATTGCGTGAATCGCAAGATCTTGGCCGAAGCGGGCGAAAGCATCGGGAAATTCGTGAACCAGGGGATCAGCGAACTGGGCGGCAAGCTCGGCCCGATCCTGTGGCAGCTTGCCGCGACCAAGCAGTTCGACGCCGATGATATCGCGGGGTTCCTCGCCCTCTTGCCGGAAAGCCAGGACGGCATTGCGCTGCGCCATGCGATCGAACCGCGGCACGAAAGCTTCCGCGACCCTGCGTTCTTCGACCTGGCGCGCAAGGCGGGCGTGGCCGTGGTCTATGCCGATGCGGCGAAATATCCCTGCTTCGAGGAGCAGACGGCGGGTTTCACCTATGCGCGCCTGCAGAACGCGCGTGAGGATGAGCCGACGGGCTACAGCGCGGCGGAGCTTGACCGCTGGGCCGTGCAGGCGAGGGCTTGGGCCGAAGGCGGACGCGACGTGTTCCTCTATTTTATCAACGGCGCCAAGGAACGCGCGCCGGCCGCCGCCCAGTCGCTGATCGAAAGACTGGCCACGAAATAGTGGATGGTCTGTAACGTCCACTTTTGAACATCTCGCGATCGAGCTATTCTCCACCCAATAACAACAGGTGCAGGAGGGTAGGTGTGACCAGAAATCTTGCGGCCGAATTCTTCGGTACATTCTGGCTGGTGTTTGGAGGGTGCGGGTCGGCCGTGCTCGCAGCGGCTTTCCCCGAACTGGGGATCGGCTTCGTGGGCGTCTCGCTTGCATTCGGCCTGACGGTGCTGACCATGGCCTATGCCGTCGGCGGAATTTCGGGCGGGCATTTCAACCCGGCGGTTTCGCTTGGCCTTGCGATCGGCAACCGGTTTGCCTGGAGCAGCCTGCCCTTGTACTGGATCGCGCAGGTCGCCGGCGCGATCGCGGCCGCCGCGGCGCTCTATGCGGTGGCTTCAGGCAAAGCGGGCTTCGAAGCCGGCGGTTTCGCGTCGAACGGCTTCGGCGATCTTTCGCCCGGCGGCTATTCGCTGCAAGCCGCCATCCTGATCGAAGTGATCCTGACGGCAGGTTTCCTGATCGTGATCCTCGGCTCGACGTCGCGGGCCGCTCCTCCGGGTTTCGCACCGCTGGCGATCGGCCTGGCGCTGACGCTGATCCATCTCGTCGCGATCCCGGTCACCAACACGTCGGTCAATCCGGCGCGGTCCACTGGCGTCGCCCTGTTCGCCACGACCGGCGCACTCGGGCAGCTCTGGGTATTCTGGGTGGCGCCGCTCGCCGGCGGGGCGCTGGGCGGGCTGATCTGGCGCGTCCTGCTGATGCCTGGGGAATCGCCCGGCAATATCGGCCAGGACCCCGAGACCCATTGATCCGGCCGCGGTACGTGGCGGGGCAGCCATGCGTGCCCTAGGGCTGGCGTCGGCGGCTGTTGCGCTGCTGACGCTGGCCTATGCCTGGTTCGCGGCGGGCTGGGATGGCGGGACATCCAGGGAAGCGGGCGACCGCTTCATGATGGGCGTGGCCTTGGTTCTGCTGGGGGCGAGCGCGGCGATCTTCGCGAAGCAGCGCTGGGGCGTATGGCTGGCGGTGCCGTTGTGGCTCATCATCGTGATAGCGATGGCGCTGCCGACATAGAGGGCCGGCATAGGGGAAAGGGCGATGAAGAGGTCCACGAGCGCGCTGGTCGGCCTTGCGGTGCTCGAGCCGCTGATCATCGGCGGCACCATCTGGCTGCTGGTGGAGCTCAAAGGCGCGAGGACCGACGATCCCCAGGCCGCGGTCGATGCGCTGATGATCGTCGGGATGATCGGCGGCGGCTTTGCCGGGCTCGTCGGCGTGATCCTGATGCTCGCCTTCCTCCATCATCGGCGGGCGGAGAAGCGCTGGGGCGACGAAGGTCTGCCGCTGCCCGCGCCGCTGCCGGAAGTGGCGACCTGCATCCTGCGCCTGACGCGCAGCCTGAAGCGCGCGGGCCTGCGCGGCGGGCCGGTGACGGGCGAATGGTCGGGCGCCGCGCTCGCCCTGACAGGCGCGCAGGAGGGGCATTTGCGGATCGACAGCGCGATGGTCCAGCGCATCCGCTGCGGATATATCGAGGGAAAATACGGCCGCTTCTACGAGACGCGGGTGTGGCTGATGGGCGAGCGGAAACCGATCAAGCTCGAGCCTCAGAAGCCCGATGAAATCCCCTATGGCACCGTCATGCGTCTGTTCGCTCGCAAGGTCGCCGTCCAACGCGGTGTCACGGCGGTGGAGCGCGGCACGACGGCGATGTGGGCGCATATCACCCTGTTCCTGCTGCTGATCCCGGTCATCGCCTATACGGTGCTGGCGCTGACGATCAGCGAAAGGCGCGACTGGCTGGGCTGGACGGCGGGCACGATCTTCTTCTGGCTGTTCGGACTGGTCGCCTTCCTTCTTTACCGCAGGCAGCGGCCCTGCGCGGTCGGCGATGTGGAGGAACTGGAAGTCTTCCTGCCGCCGCCCATCCGCATCGCGGGCTGAAGCGGAACATCGCGCTATTGCGCGTGTTGTCCAAGAAAGAGAACTGCGTGGGAGACATGTGATGCTTTATCGTCTCACAGGAGTGGCTGCGGCAGTGGTCCTGCTGGCGGCCTGCACGCCGGCCGATCAGCCCGAAAGCGCGTCCGCTTCGCCCGTGTCCTCGGGGCGGCAGTGCTTCTGGCTGTCGCAGGTCAGCGGTTTCAACGATGCGCCCGACGACAAGGCCGGGTCCGACCGGATCTATGTTCATACCGGGCCCAGCCAGACCTACCTTTTCGAGACGTTCGGCCCCTGCCACGATCTCAATTTTTCCGAAACGATCGGCTTCGACCAGAACGGGCCCGGCCAGATCTGCAACGGCATCGATGTCGACCTGCTCGTGCCGGGGCCGGGCGGCGGGCCGCCGCAGCGCTGCGCGGTCCGGATGATCCGCAAGCTTACGCCGGAAGAGCAGGCGGCGCGCAAGGCCCGCTGATGTATGTCGCGGCCTATTGGTGGGATGTGAAACCCGGCAAGGAGGACCAGTTCCGCGCGGCCTGGCGCCGGGGTACGGAGTTGATCCGGGAGAAGTATGGCAGTCTGGGCTCGCGCCTTCATCGCGAGGATCGCAGTGACGGCCGTATCCGCTTCATCGGGGTGGCAGAATGGCCCGACAAGGAAACCTGGCAGACGGCCTTCGATGCGAAGATGGTCTATGACGACGCGGAGACGCGCCGGGCCTTCGTCGATGCGCTGGAAGGCTGGGCGGACGAGCCGCTGCTGCTGATGCAGGTGACCGACGATCTGCTGGAGCGGGCGGAACCCGAAACTGGCTTACCCCGTTCGTCCTGAGCTTGTCGAAGGACCGTTTTCCACTTCTCCCAATGAAAGAAAAGCTGTCCTTCGACAAGCTCAGGACGAACGGAAGAAAAATCAATGCCCGTCCTTCAGCACCATTTCCGCGCCCTTTTCCGCGATCATCATCACCGGCGCGTTCGTATTGCCTGAGGTGATGGTGGGCATCACGGACGCGTCGATCACGCGCAGCGCCTCCACGCCTTTCACGCGCAGCCGCTCATCGACCACGCGGCCCATGGCGGCGGTGCCCACGGGGTGGAAGATGGTCGTGGCGATATCGCCCACTGCCTTGATCAGGCTCGCATCATCCGTGATTCCGGCGCCGGGCCGCAATTCTTCCGGCGCGTATCGCGCGAGGGCAGGCTGGGCCACGATCGCGCGCGTCAGGCGCACGGCGGCAAGCGCGACCTGCCGGTCTTCCTCGGTCGAGAGATAATTGGGCCGTATCGCGGGATGGGCTGCCGGATCGGCACTGGCGATGCGGCTGGTGCCCCGGCTGGTCGGCCGCAGATGGCACACGCTGGCAGTGAAGGCCGGGAAGGGATCGAGCGCGCCGCCGAAGGCCGCCAGGCTCAGCGGCTGGACATGATATTCGAGATCGGCGGTCGCCTTGCCGGGCCCGGATTTCGCGAACATGCCGAGCTGGCTCGGCGCCATCGCCATCGGGCCGCTGCGATTGAGGAGATATTCGATGCCGATCAGCGCCTTGCCCCACGGCGTCGCGGCGCGGCGGTTGAGCGTGGAGACGCCGGAGACTTTCCAGGCGCAGCGGATCTGCAAGTGATCCTGCAGATTGTCGCCCACATCGGGCAGGTTCGCGCATGGCGCGATGCCGAGCTGGGCCAGCCGGGCCGCGTCGCCGATGCCGCTGCGCTCCAGTATCGCGGGCGATCCGATCGCGCCGGCCGCCAGCAGCACTTCGCCATCGGCGCGCGCTTCGCGCAGCTCCGCGCCCAGCCGGTAAGAGATACCGACCGCGCGGCCCTCCTCCACGATCAGGCGATCGACCAGCGCCCCCGTCGCCACTTTCAGGTTCGGCCGATGGCGCACCGGCTTGAGGAAAGCGTCGGCCGCACTCCACCGCCGTCCGCGCCGCTGCGTGACCTCGAACAGGCCGGAGCCCTCATTGTCGCCGCAGTTGAAGTCGGGTGACGGGGGAATGCCGTGCTCGTCCGCGGCATGCTGGAAGGCGTCGAGGATATTCCAGCGCAAGCGCTGCTGCTCCACCCGGATCTCACCGCCCACGCCATGGAACTGGCCGCTGCCCCGCCAATTGTCTTCCGCCCGCAGGAAATAGGGGAGGACATCGTCCCAACCCCAGCCGGTCATCCCCATCTGTCGCCAGCCGTCATAATCCGCCGCCTGCCCGCGCATATAGATCATGCCGTTGATCGACGAGCTGCCGCCCAGAACGCGCCCGCGTGGATAGCGCAGGCTGCGTCCGTTGAGGCCCGGCTCCGCATCCGTATCCATGCACCAGTCGGTGCGCGGATTGCCGATGCAGTAGAGATAGCCCACCGGCACGCGGACCCAGATGTAGTCGTCATTGCCGCCGGCCTCGAGCAGCAGCACGCGGTTGCGCGGATCGGCGCTCAGCCGGTTGGCCAGGACGCATCCGGCGCTGCCGGCTCCTGCGATGATGTAGTCGAACCGCTCCACTGCCCTGCCTTAAGGCGGGGAAAGGCGCGCGCGCAAGCTTGGCAATGGCGATGCGCGCGCGGAAGGATTATGCAGCGCGGCATGATATGGTCCCGCATCCTGTCCACCGTCGGTTTCGGCCTGCTCCTTTCTGCGGCCACGCCGGCACTCGCATCCGAGCCGCCGCGCCCCTGGATCGGCGAAAGGACGGCGATCAGCCGCTGGGCGCTGGCGGAGAACCGCGCGAGATGCGCGCCCCTGGCCCTGGTCGACGATGGTGGCGCCAAGGGCGCACAGCGGCCGGCGGAATTTTCCGGCGGCTGGGCCGTCGCCTTCGACCTGCCGGGGACGCGCAGCGCCTATGGCTTCGCGGGCGTCGGCCTGCTGGAGGATGACAAGCTCCCGCTGGAAGAACAGCGCCGTGCCCTGGTGGCGCAATGGCCCTACGTGATCGCGCTCGACGACAGCCTGCCCGCAGGCAGCGTCGCGGGATACGGGCTCGTCGGCGCGGCGCCCTATGGCGATGCGAACCCGTCCGGCAAAGATGAGGAATCGCTCGCTTACCTGCGGGTGGCCGGGGAAGCCTGTCTCTACAATGTCTGGAGCAGGCTTGGGCGGGATCACCTGCTCACCCTGTTGCAGAGCCTGCGGGTGCTGAGGCCGGCTTTGTGAGAGCATCCGCCCTGGCAGCGGTGCTTGCGCTTGGCTACGCGAACATCGCGCAAGCGGAGGAAGAGCGCGAGTTGCGCGTTCCGGAGGTGACTTATCCGGAGCTTGCGCCCAGCGTCGGAGGATGATTTCGACGGCGTGGCGATCGAACGCGGCGCCCTGAAGATCGAGCTGCATGTGTTCATGAGTGCGGGCGGGTGGACACGTTCGGGATTATCCCCTTCGCATAGGGAATCTTCGTTCTTCTCCTTCGCCATTCCCGCTTTCGCGGGAATGGCGAGGAAAGATTGGAACAATCGCCAACACGTTCTCCACCACCTACACCTTCCGTTGGGCCGACACGGCCTTTGCCATGATCGGCGACGGGCTGGAGTTCTCCCCGGATCAGCAGTAATCGGCATGCGGCGGAGAGCTGACGGAAATCTGTTCATCGCTGGCTGAGCTCAACTGAACGTGAATCTACGCAACTTGCGGAAACCGCCTCTTTTGACGGGCCGTTAGGCCGCTGCCATGAAATATCGATATACACACAGCCGCCTTGCCGGAGCCGCGATTGCCGCTGTTCTGGCGTTTGGATCAACTCCGTCGTTCGCGCAGGAAGCCGGCACGGCACAGGGGGCTCCAGCGGCCGCTCCGCCGGTCGTGATGGTGCCGCCGGTGTCGGCTTCCCCCGCGCCCATCCCCGCGCCTGCGCCTGCCGTGACTGCACCCGCGCAGGACCCGCAGCTGCTTACGCGCCTGGCTCCGGAACCGCCGACGAATGTGCGCGCCGATCCGGCGCCGCGTGCCGAACGTGCGCCGGTCCGGGCCGAGCGTGCGCCTGTCGCCCGTAGCGAACGGCTTCCGGCCGCAGCTGCGCCTGCCGCTGCGGCGACGCCTGCTGCCGCTCCGGCCCCCGTCACTCCGGCGGCCGACGCGGAGATCGCGATGACCCCCGCCGATACCATGCCGATCGACGCTTATGAGCCGGTCGCGGCGACGGAGCCCGCCATGGCCGAGCCGCCCGTTCCGGTGCGGGAAGGCAACGACTTTGCCGCAATCCTTGCCGCACTGCTTGCCGTCGCGGTGGCTGGCGTGGGCGGTTTCCTGGTGATGGGCGCGATGCGCCGTCGTCGCCACCGGATGGCCGACATGGAAGAACCCGTGCGCTACGAAGTGCGGCGGGAGCCGGGCCCGCCTCGCCGCCGGCTCTCCGACACGCTTCGCAGCGAAGAGGCGGTTGCGCCGCCGATGGCCGGCGTGGAGCCGGTGAGCCGGCCTCACATGCCAAGCGCTGCGACATTGGCTGCGGCCGGCAAGCAGGAAACGCCCAAGCCGTTCGTAGCGACGCGACTCGCTCCCAAGCTGCTCGAGCCGCTCGCCTCCTCGTTGCCCTCCACCGTCAATTCGGTGTCGAATATCACGCCCGCTTCGGTTCCGACCGATCCGGAAGAGCGCGAAGAGCTGATCCAGCAGATGGTCGAAGCCGAACCCGATCGGGTGAATCCGTTTCAGTCGCGCAAGGCGCGTCGCAAGCGGGCCCGCCTGATCCTCCAGTCCCTGCATCGCCGCTTCGAGGATGCGCGTCCGAATTTCGATATCGCGAAGTTCCGTCGGGACTGGAATATCGCACCGCCGCGCGGATTCGCCCCGGCCTGAACAGGACCGGTTTACGTCGATCGACCGGATGGGGCGGCTCCCGGGCCGCCCCATTTCCGTTTAGGGTCTTGCCACCGCGTTCGAACCGCGCGAAAGCCCCGCGTCCTACCGCAACAGGATCTTCTCCATGGCCGACCACCATTCCGATACGCGCCTGCTCGTCGCCCGCCTTGGCGGGGAAGGGTTGATCGGCAAGTCCGGCTTCGCGCTGAAAAGCGCGGCTTTCGACAATGGGGAGGAGCTCGATCCGTGCTTCACGGCGGATGAGGAGGATCCCGTCGCTCCACCGCTGGAGTGGAGCGCGCCGCCTCCGGGCGCGGCCGAGCTCGTGCTCGCGGTCGAAGATCTGGATGCGGCGAAAGGGCCGGCCTGCCACTGGCTGGTCTGGGGCCTGGCCGCCCAGAAAGGCCAGCTGCTCGAAGGCGAAGTGCCCCCGCGCGTCGGCAAGAATGCGCGCGGCAACAGCGAATGGTTGCCGCCCGCCCCGCCGCAGGACGATGACGCGCATTCCTATGTCTTTCAGCTCTTCGCGCTGGATCTCCCGCTCACCGTGATGCCCGGCGCCACGCGCGACCAGCTGGTCGCGGCGATGGAAGGCCATGTCGTCGGCGTGGCTCTCCTGACCGGCACCTATGCCCGCGTCGAAGAAGACGAGGACTGGGGCGACGAAGCCGACGAGGATTGAGATTCTCCTCCGCGCGGCGCATTCTCGATCGCCTGGGCCGAACCGCATTCAGGGCCGGCAAAGGGAGTGCTCATGCGCGCATGGTTGATGACGGGGCTGGTCCTGGCCGCCCTTGGTACGGCACCGCTTGCCGCGCAGGACGTTCCCGCTGATCTGGCCGCGCCGCCGCCGGCTCCACCGAGCCCGGAAGAGCTGACGGCCCGGGCAGCGCTCCAGGCGGCTCCGGTCTGGGACGGGCATAATGACGTGCCGATCCAGCTGCGCGCGCGCTTCCGCAATGTCATCGCGGGTGTGAATTTCGGGGATACGCGCGATACGGCATCCACCGGCAAGACGGGCACCGCGATGCAGACCGACCTCGCCCGCCTGCGCAGGGGCCATGTGGGCGCGCAGTTCTGGTCGGTCTTCGTCACGGCCGATCTCAAGGGCGCGGATGCGGTGCAGGCCGTGCTGGAGCAGGTCGACGTCACCAAGCGGCTGATCGCGCGCTATCCTGCCGATCTGCAGCTTTGCCTTACCTCGGCCGACGTCGACAGCGCGATGAAATCGGGCAGGATCGCGTCGCTGATGGGGATGGAAGGCGGGCATTCGATCCATTCGAGCCTGGCCGTGCTGCGCCAGATGTACGCGCTGGGCGTACGCTACATGACGCTGACTCACAGCAAGAACATCGAATGGGCCGACAGCGCGACCGACGGGCCGGAACATGGCGGCCTCACCGATTTCGGCCGCGACGTGGTGCGCGAGATGAACCGGATCGGCATGCTGGTCGATCTCAGCCATGTCAGCGAGCAGACGATGAATGCCGCGCTGGATGTCGCCCAGGCCCCGGTCATTTTCAGCCACTCGGGTGCGCGGACGGTGGACGCGCATATGCGCAATGTCCCCGATGCAGTACTGGATCGGGTGAAGCAGAATGGCGGCATCGTGATGGTGGTGGCGCTGCCCGCCTATGCCAGCGAAGCGCGCCGGCAATGGGGTGCCCGGCTGGCGGGCGAGGAAGCGCGGCTGAAAATCCTGTTTCCGGCCGACGAGGCGGAAGTGAAGGCTGGGCTGGTCGAATGGAAACGCGCCAATCCGGAGCCGGAAACGACCGTATCCGACGTGGCCGATCATGTCGAACATATCGCGCGGCGGATCGGCGTGGATCATCTGGGCGTCGGCGGCGATTATGACGGGATGGAAAAGGGGCCGAGCGGCATGGAAGACGTTTCGGGTTATCCCGCTCTGTTTGCGGAACTGGCCCGACGCGGTTTCAGCCAAGCCGAACTGGAGAAGATCTCCAGCGGGAACATGATGCGCGTGCTACGCGCGGTGGAAGCCTATGCCGCGACGCACCGGGGCGATCCTCCGATCGAAACCCCGGTGCCCGAATAAGTCAGCCTTTCTTGTCGGGCAGGCGCTTGCGCTTGGTGTGGGCCAGCTCTTCCAGCTGCTTCTCGTTCATGCTGTCATACATGCCCTTCGAGGCGCCCTGGAGGTCCTTCTTCTTCGTTTCGCCGCGCTTGGCCGACAAGGCCGCCCCGGCGGCTTTCTGCTGCGCCTTGGAAGTGGCAGGCATGGCTCGATACTCCTAGTTGATCAGCGCGCCGGTGATCCAGGTGATCGACAGGAAGGCGATCGCCAGGAGCAGGCTGATCACCAGGACATAGCGCATGATATGCGGCGTCGCCCCGCCACGTGCCTCATCCGTTTGGATGTGGACTTCGTCTCCCTGCTTTTCCATGATGGTTCTCCCGTACCCATACGGCGCGGATGCGCCGTCCATGGAAGATTCTACGGATGGGGCAGGGAAACGTTCCGGATGCGCAGAGTATGCCTGCTTGCGCGATCAGTCCCGCAGGAGTTCGTTGATCCCGGTCTTGGAGCGGGTCTGCGCGTCCACCGTCTTCACGATGACCGCGCAATAGAGCGACGGGCCGGGGGTGCCGTCGGGCAGGGGCTTGCCGGGCATGGAGCCGGGCACGACCACGGCATAGGGGGGGACCTTGCCGATGTGAACTTCGCCCGTCGCGCGATCGACGATCTTGGTCGACGCGCCGATGAATACGCCCATGGACAGCACCGCGCCCTGGCCGACCACGACGCCTTCGGCCACTTCGGAACGCGCGCCGATGAAAGCGCCGTCCTCGATCACGACTGGGCCGGCCTGCAGCGGCTCGAGCACGCCGCCGATGCCGGCGCCGCCCGATATATGGACGTTCTTGCCGATCTGGGCGCAGCTGCCGACCGTGGCCCAGGTGTCGACCATCGTGCCTTCATCGACATAGGCGCCGATGTTCACGAAGCTCGGCATCAGGACCACGCCCTTGCCGATGAAGCTGCCGCGACGGGCGACCGCACCCGGAACCACGCGAAAACCGGCCGCCTTGAACTGGTTGTCGCCCCAGCCGGCGAATTTGGAAGGCACCTTGTCGAAAGCGGGTGCGCCGCCCGATCCGGCTTCGATCGCGACGTTGTCGTTCAGGCGGAAGGACAGCAGCACCGCCTTCTTGAGCCATTGGTTGACTTTCCAGCCGCCCTGGCCGTCCGGTTCCGCCACGCGCGCTTCGCCGCTTTCGAGGAGAGCCAGCGCAGCTTCCACCGTCGCACGCACATCGTCGCTCGCCGACGTGACGGTGTCGCGCGCTTCCCAGGCGGCTTCGATCGCGGTTTCGAGTTGGGCGGACATGATGAGCGGCTCCTGCGTTTCGTTTCGCGCCGCGCCTAACGGGTTACCGCATGAGCGGCAAGGGGCCGCGCTGCGATCTTCCGTTGCCCACGCGGTCTGCTAGACGGAAACCGACGGATCGCACGGAATCCGGTTGGGAGATATCATGATGTCCATCAGGAACCTGTCTCACGTGGCGATCGGCGTCAGCGACATGGATGCGGCGGTACGCTTCTATCGCGACGTCGTTGGCCTCGAAGCGACTTTCGACGATACCGAGGAATTCGAAGCGATGGGCGAACTGGCCGCCCATACAAGGCGCGGGGTCTATATGCGCTGGAAGGATGGCGGGGACGAAGCCTTCATCGTGCTCGACCATCACGCGCGCAAGGGTGGTGTCGAACCCAAGCCTTTCTTCGACTACGGCTATCACCATTACGGCTTCTGGGCGGACGATGTGAACGCGATCCATCAGCGGGCCCTGGATGCGGGCGCGCATGTGGTCGTCCCGCCGGGCGATCACGACGCGATTCTGTATGGCGAGAGGACGGGCGGGACGGTGCGCAGCTGCGTGTTGCGCGATCCGGACGGCAATCTCGTCCAGTTCGATCAGCGTCTGGCCTGAGCCAGGCTCAGCGCATCAGGCCGCGCACGAAATCGACCAGGCCGGTCTGGCGCGCGCGGCGCAGCCGTTCGGCATGCAGGATCGTGCGCACCTGCTCGAAGCAGGTTTCGATGTCGTTGTTGACCACGACGTAGTCGTAGCCGTCCCAGTGGCTGATTTCGGAGCGCGCGCGGGCCATCCTTCCGGCGATCACGTCTGCGCTGTCGGTCCCGCGCGAGGACAGGCGGTGCTCCAGTTCCCCGATACTGGGCGGCAGGAGGAAGACGCGCACCACATCGTCGCCGGCGCGCTGGTAAAGCTGCTGCGTGCCCTGCCAGTCGATGTCGAAGAGATAGTCCTGCCCCGCGACAAGCCCCGCCTCGATCTGCGCGCGCGGCGTGCCGTAGCAATTGCCGAAGACTTCCGCCCATTCGAGAAAGGCGTTGTCCGCCACCTGGGCATCGAATTCGGCCTGGCTCGCGAAATGATAGTCCTTTCCGTCCACTTCGCCCGGACGCATCGGCCGCGTGGTGACGGATACCGACATGGCGAGATTGGCTTCGGCGGCGAGCAGCTTGCGCGCGATCGTCGTCTTGCCCGCGCCGGAGGGCGAGGACAGCACGAACATCAGGCCGCGGCGTTGCGTGTTTGTGGAAGCCATGCGCGCTGTTGGCGCAAGGAGGGGGCGGGAATCAAGAGGGAGAGGGATGCAACCAACAACATCCGTTCGTGTCTCGACCAAGCTCGACACGAACGGGGTGAGGCAGTTATACCACCTGTCGTCTGCCCGCGCGCCGGTCCTGCGCGCGGTCGTAAAGCGCTTTCACCACCAGCGCCGTGCCGACCAGGATCGCGCCCTGCGGCGATTTCGTGGCGAAGCGCGCCACCGCGGAACTGGCGAGCGATTTCGTCGCGCTGCCGCGCGCGAGCACGGCCTTCGCCTCGTGCGGGGAATGCTTTACTCCGATGAAGGCACGCTCCACGCCCCGGCGCAGGAGGCGCGATGCCGCCCGCAGGACTATGTCGGCGATGATGAGATTGGTGACCGGATTGCTGGTGGGCGCGGGAATCTTGCCGATCGCCCGCTTTGCGTGATGCTTGGCGCCAAGGCGCTTGCGGGATACGGTCTGGGGATCGTCTCTGGCCATAATCGCTTCATCCTCGCCTCGATCGCGAGGGCAGTCCGATCACTTCTTGCGGCCGAAATCCACCGTCACGACATTGGAGCCGTCATCTCCACCACCAACGTCAGGCTGTTCGCCGGGTTCCGGCGAATCATTTTCGGGCTGGTCGGGCTGAGTGGGGGCCATGTCGGCCACAGCGGCCTGGAACTGGAGGCCGAAATCCACCGCCGGATCGACGAAAGCCGTGATCGCGGCGAAGGGAATCGTCAGCTTGGCCGGGATCTGGTTGAAAGTCAGGCCGACGGAGAATTCGTCTTCTTCCACTTTCAGATCCCAGAACTTGTTCTGGAGCACGATCGTCATCTCATCGGGGAAACGTTCCCGCAGATGGACAGGGATGGAAACCCCGGGGGCGTTGGTCTTGAAAGTGATGTAGAAGTGGTGATTGCCCGGCAATTGGCCGCTGGACTGCTCCACTTCGCCCAGCACGCGGCCGACGACGGCGCGCAGGGCCTCCTGCACGATTTCGTCATAGGGGATCAGGCTGTCGGGCGCGTCATCGCTCATCGCCCTAACAAGTGGCGCTGGCCGGCCAGCCGGTCAAGCTTAAACCAAAGGGGTGGGCCTAAACCAATATGATCGGGATATTGCGCTTGGCGGCAGGCGGCCTATAGGCGGGGCCATGCGTACAGCCAGGATCGCCCGGAAGACGAAGGAAACGGACATCGCCGTCGAGGTCAATCTCGACGGGACCGGCGCCTATGACATTTCGACCGGAATCGGCTTCCTCGATCACATGATCGAGCAGTTTTCGCGCCATTCGCTGATCGACATCACTTGCAGGATCAACGGCGACCTGCATGTGGATCAGCACCACACGACCGAAGACAGCGCCATCGCGATCGGCCAGGCGATTTCGCAGGCGCTGGGCGACAAGGCCGGGATCGGCCGCTACGGCGCCGCCTATTCCCCGATGGACGAAGTGCTGGCCCGTGTCGCGCTCGACATTTCCGGGCGGCCGTTCTTCGTGTGGAAGGCGGAATTCAGCCAGGAAAAGCTGGGCGAGATGGATACCGAGCTGTTCGAGCACTGGTTCCACTCGATCGCGGGCGCCGTGGGCATCACGCTCCATATCGAATTGCTCTACGGCAAGAACAACCACCACATCATCGAAGGCATCTTCAAGGGTTTCGCCCGCGCGATGCGCCAGGCGGTGGAACTGGACCCGCGCAAGGGCGGGGCGATCCCTTCCACGAAAGGCCAGCTGGGTGGCTGAAGTCCTCGCTCTCGTCGATTACGGCGCGGGCAACCTCCATTCGGTCCGGAACGCGCTGCTCGCGGCCGGCGCGCAAGAGGTCAGCCTCACCGCCGATCCGGACGTGGTCCGCGCGGCCGACCGTATCGTGCTGCCCGGCGTCGGCGCGTTCGGCGCATGCGCGGGCGGGCTGAACGCCATTCCCGGCCTGGTGCAGGCCATGGAAGAGCGCGTGATGGTGGGTGCAGCGCCCTTTCTCGGTATCTGCGTCGGCATGCAGCTGCTCGCCACGCAGGGGCTGGAACATGGCGTGACGCCGGGCCTGGGGTGGATCGCTGGCGAAGTCCGTGCGATCGAACGGACGGACCCCGCGATCAAGGTACCCCATATGGGCTGGAACGATGTGGTGCCCGCGCATCATGCCGACGGCGCGGCATTGATCGAGGCCGGCGAGGCCTATTTCCTCCATTCCTATCATTTCGCGCCGGAGGACGGCCGCCACGTGGCGGCAATGACCGATCATGGCGGCGGACTGGTCGCGGCCGTGGCGCGCGACAATATCCTCGGCGTGCAGTTCCACCCGGAAAAGAGCCAGTCCTACGGGATCGACCTGCTAGCCCGCTTCCTGGAGTGGCGCCCATGACGGGTTTCCTGGCGTGATCGTCTTCCCCGCCATCGATCTCAAAGCGGGCCAGGTCGTGCGCCTGGCCGAAGGCGACATGGCCCGCGCGACCGTTTATGGCGATGATCCGGCCGCGCAGGCGCTGCTGTTTGCCGAAGCCGGTTCGCGGCATCTCCATGTGGTCGATCTCGACGGCTCCTTCGCCGGCCGGGCGGAGAATCGCGAAGCGGTCGAGGCGATCGTCGCGGCCTTTCCCGGCCACGTCCAGCTCGGCGGTGGCATCCGCACGCGCGAGGCGGTGGAAGGCTGGTTCGATCTCGGCGTGGCCCGCGTGGTGATGGGCACGGCCGCGCTCAAGGACCCGGAATTCGTCAAGGACATGTCGAAAGCGTTCCCGGGAGGGATCGTCGTGGCCGTGGATGCCCGCGACGGCATGGTCGCCACCGAAGGCTGGGCGGAAGTGTCCGACGTCTCGATCGTCGACATGGCCCACCGGTTCGAGGATGCCGGCGTCGCCAGCCTCCTGTTCACCGATATCGGGCGCGACGGGCTGCTGAAGGGCTGCAATATCGACGCGACGGTGGATCTCGCGCGGCGCACCAGCCTTCCGGTGATCGCCAGCGGCGGAGTGAAGGGGCTGGACGATATCCGCATGCTCTCGCTCCATGCCTCGGAAGGCATTGAAGGCGTGATCACCGGCCGCGCGCTGTATGACGGGCGGCTGGACCTGGCGGCCGCGATCGCGATGGCGGAAGCGGCGTGATGTCCTTCGAGACGGGCCTTCGGCTGCGCCCTGCGGGCTTCGCTCAGTCCCTCCTCAGGATGAGCGGGATCAGCGCTGTATCCGCTCATCCTGAGGAGCCGCTGAGCTTGTCGAAGCGGCGTCTCGAAGGACCTGGCGCATGACCGTCCGCGTCCGCGTGATTCCCTGCCTCGACGTGGCCGACGGCCGCGTGGTGAAGGGCGTCAATTTCGTCGATCTCAAGGACGCGGGCGATCCGGTGGAGCAGGCTCGCGCCTATGACGCGGCGGGCGCGGACGAGCTGTGCTTCCTGGATATTTCCGCCAGCCATGAAGGGCGCGGCACGCTGCTCGATATCGTCACGCGCACGGCCGAGGTCTGCTTCATGCCGCTGACCGTGGGCGGCGGCGTGCGCACGGTGGAGGATGCCCGCGCGCTGCTGCTGGCCGGTGCCGACAAGGTCGCGGTCAATTCCGCCGCCGTTTCCCGCCCGGAAGTGGTGGCCGATATCGCGGAGAAGTTCGGCAGCCAGTGCGTGGTCGCCTCGGTCGATGCGCGCCGCAGCGGGGATGGCTGGGAAATCTTCACTCATGGCGGCCGCCGCGCGACGGGGATCGACGCAGTAGTGCATGCGGTGACGCTCGCGGCGCTGGGCGCGGGCGAATTGCTGGTCACTTCGATGGACGGCGACGGCACGAAAGCCGGCTACGATCTCGACCTGACGCGCGCGATCGCCGATCGAGTCAGAGTGCCGGTGATCGCGAGCGGCGGGGTCGGCACGCTCGATCATCTCGTCGAAGGCGTGACCAGGGGCCATGCCAGCGCGGTGCTGGCAGCCTCGATCTTCCATTTCGGGACTCATACGATCGCCGAGGCGCATGCGGCGCTGCGCGCGGTGGGACTGCCTGCCAGAAGCTGAAAATGTCGGCCCGTTTTACAACTCGCGGAAACCGGCTCGTCCGGTTAACCTTCGTGTTGCATGAATTCAGGCTGTTATCCAACCATGGTACGATGATTGCATTAATGAAGTCGATGCGCATCATCCCTATCTTCTCCCTGTTCGGGCTCCTGCTGAGCGCCGCGCCCGCCCTTGCCGCGCCGACCGGCGCGGAGGTGCCGGAACCGTCGGACCTCGCTTTGTTCGCGCTGGGCCTGCTCGGCGTGATTCTGGGCTATCGCGCGGTCCGGGTGCAGAAGAAGCGCGACGCCGATCCCGCGCCGAAGCGCAAGCCGACCGAGCATCGCTGATCGCTTCGACTTGACCGGTCAGCCGCGTCCATCCATGGGGTAGCGGCAATGGATACGCTCAGCCGCCTCGAACAGACGATCGCGCAGCGGCGCGAAGCCGCGCCGGATGCCAGCTATGTCGCGCAGCTCCATGCGCGCGGCCTGCCGGTGATCGCGCGCAAGCTGGGCGAGGAAGCGGTGGAGACGGTGATCGCCGCGCTTGCGGGCGAGCGCAGGGAACTCGTGGGCGAAGCGGCGGACATGCTGTTCCACCTGATGGTGCTGCTGTCCGCCAGGGGCATCGCGCTGGCGGACGTGCTGGCCGAGCTCGATCGGCGCGAAGGGGTATCCGGCCTGGACGAAAAAGCCGCGAGGAAGAGTTGATGCCCGTTGATGCCACGCTGCCTTACGACGACGAGAACGTCTTCGCGAAGATCCTGCGCGGCGAGATTCCGTGCAGGAAAGTGTTCGAGAACGAATGGGCGCTGGCCTTCCACGACATCAATCCGCAGACGCCCACCCATCTGCTGGTGATCCCCAAGGGCGCCTATGTGAGCTGGGACGATTTCACCGCCAAGGCGAGCGATGCCGAGGTGGCGGGCTTCGTGCGCGCCGTGGGCGAGGTCGCGCGGGAAGCCGGCCTGGTTGAGCCGGGCTATCGCTTGCTCGCCAATACGGGGCCGGATTCCCTCCAGGAAGTGCCGCATCTCCATGTCCATATCTTTGCCGGCAGGAAGCTCGGCGGGATGATCGGCGTCTGATTTCCGGCTGATTCGGGCCGGAACGAAACTGGCCCGAGACAAGCGGGCGCGCTTTTTCATCCCCGCGCTTGCCCAACGACTCGTCGCACGGCTAAACCGTCCCGTGCATGCCGAACCTCATGGAACCTTCGGAAGGTCGTCTCGACGGCCCTGTTCACCGCTTTGCGCTGCGGGTCTATTTCGAGGATACGGATGCCGGCGGCATCGTTTACCACGCCAATTATCTGCGCTGGTTCGAACGCGCGCGGTCGGATCTTTTGCGCCTGCTGGGCATTGACCAGCGAGCCGCGATCGAGCGCGGGGAAGGGGCCTACGCCATTGCCGATCTTTCCATCCGTTACTTGCGGCCCGCGAAGCTGGGCGATGCGGTGGTGATCGAAAGCCGCGCGCTGGAAGTCGGCGCGGCCAGCTGGCGGATGAAGCAGGTGGCGCTGCGCGGTGACGAACTGCTGGCCGAATCCACTCCCCGGATCGGTTTCATTTCCCCCGGCGGCCGTGCGCGCCGCCATCCGGCGTCCTTCCACGCCGCGCTCCAAACCCTTGTAAATCCCGGAAATCGCGAATGAATCACTTCTCTCTGCTTGCTTCCGCCGCTGCTGCTGGCGCGCCCACCAGGCTCAATCCGGTGGAATTGTTCCTCCAGGCCGACATCGTCGTCCAGGTGGTGATGGGCGGCCTCGTTCTGTCCAGCATCTGGGTGTGGATGATCATCGTCTCCTTCTCTTGGCGGATCGGCGGGCTGCGCCGTCGCTGCGAGGATTACGAGGAGGATTTCATGCACAGGGTGGACAATGGCACGCTGGACGATGTGCGCGCCAAGCAGAACAATCCGTCGTCACGCATTGCGGCTGCCGCGCTGCTTGAATGGCGGCGCTCCGTTTCCGGCAAGACGATCGATCGCGACGGTACGCGCGCGCGCCTCGCCGTGACGATGGAAAGCCAGGTCGCGGCCGAAGCGGATACGCTGGCGGATCGGCTGAACTTCCTCGCCACCGTCGGCTCGGTCGCGCCCTTCGTCGGCCTGTTCGGCACGGTGTGGGGCATCATGAACAGCTTCTTCCAGATCGGGCAGCAGCAGAACAGCTCGCTCGCGGTGGTGGCGCCCGGCATTTCCGAAGCGCTGTTCGCAACGGCCATCGGCCTGTTCGCGGCCATCCCGGCAGTGATCGCCTTCAACCGCTTCTCCCACCAGGTGAACGCGTTCGAAGCCAGCCTGCAGCGTTTCGCGGATCGCTTCCACGCGACGCTCAGCCGTGAACTGGACGGCCGCTGATGGCGATGGGTGTGGCAAAGGGTTCGCGCGGCGGGCGCAGGAGCGGCAAGCGCGCGCCGATGGCGGAAATCAACGTCACCCCGCTGGTGGACGTGATGCTGGTGCTGCTGATCATCTTCATGGTCACCGCACCCCTGCTCAAGGCCGCCGTGCCGGTGGAACTGCCCGACAGCCGCGCAAAGGCGATGGCGGAGGAAGGCGACCAGATCACCATCTCGATCGATTCCGCCGGCCGCATCTATCTGGAGGATCAGGAACTCGCGCCCGGCACGCTGTCGGACCGGCTGGCGGAGATCCCCAAGGATGCCAACGGCAAGCCGCCGCTCGTCACGCTGCGAGCCGATCAGGCCTTGAGTTACGGCATAGTGACCGGCGTGATGGGTGAGTTGAACCATGCGGGCTTCAATTCGATCTCGCTGGTCACCAACAGTTCAGGCAAGGCGCAATAGCGGACGGTCGATGGCAGTCGCTTCGCTCCGCTCCGATGAACGCACCGGGCTGGTCATCGCGTTCCTGCTGCATGTGGCGCTCGTCGCGGCGCTGCTGCTGCAGCCGCGCCCTGATGCGGTGGTGCCGATACCCGACCGGATGACGGTGAGTCTGGCGGACGACGTCGCGATGGAAGCCACGGGCCCGCAGATCGCGCAGGACACTCGCCAGGCCGTCGCTCCTGAGATTTCGCGCGATATCGCCCCGCCCGAAGAGAACCAGCCGGAACCCGTCCCCCAATCCAAACCCGAACCGCGGCTTATGCCCCGCCCTGCGCCGCGCGCAAAGCCCGAAGCCAGGCCAGCGCCCAGGACCCCGGTGAAGCCTGCCGCAAAGCCTTCGCCGCCGAAGACACAGCCGAAGAAGGGTGGAGGGAGCCGGATCGGCGCGGATTTCCTCAAGGGTGCGGAAACCGGGCGATCCGATGCGGCCGTGCCGGCCTCGCAGATCGGGGCGGCGGAAAAAGCCTCGCTCGCCCAGGCCATCGCGCGCCAGCTCAAGCCGAAATGGACCTCGCCGCAGGGCGCCGACGCAGAATTGCTGGTAACGGTTCTGACTTTCAGCCTTAATCCCGATGGGAGCCTGGCAGGCACTCCGCGCGTTGTCAGCCAGAGCGGCATCACCGACGCCAACAAGGCGCAGGCGGGACGGCATGCCGAAATGGCGATCCGCGCGGTGCAACTGGCGGCCCCGTTCGATCTGCCGCCGGAATTATACAACGCCTGGAAGCGCGTGTCCGCCTTCCGCTTCGACAGGAAACTATCGCAATGAGAAAGCTGATCGCAGTTCTTCTGGTGGTGATTGCGCCCACGCTTGCCACCCCCCTGGCAGCCCAGGACACGGGGCCCGCCCCTGTCGTGAACGCGCCCCCCCCGGATGACGGCGGGCTGACCGGTTCGGTCTCGGACGAGAAGGCCTGGGAAGACCTGTCGATCGACATCCCGTCCTTCGCCACCGATGCCGAACGGCCTACTCCGGCGAACGCGCAGGGCACCACCGCGCTGGGGCGCGAGCTGGCGCGGGTGATCACCGCGGATCTCAAGAATAACGGGCTGTTCGTGCCGGTGGGCCCGGATGCCCTGCCTTCCCCCACCTATCCCGAAATCAACGCGCCGGTCTGGCCCAAATGGAACAATCACGGTGCCGACATGCTGGTGCACGGCTATGTCCGCGCGGGTGGCGACGGCCAGCTCACGGTCGGCTGCTATCTCTACGACGTGCAGCTCCAGAAGGAGCTGGTGCGTCAGGGCTGGGTGATCCAGCCCGCCGAATGGCGCCGGGCCGCGCATAAATGCGCCGACCTCATCTATTCGCGCCTGTCGGGCGAGAGCCCGTTCTTCGACAGCCGCATCGCCTATATCGCGGAAACCGGCCCGAAGGACCGCCGCGTGAAGCGGCTGGCGATCATGGATTCGGACGGCGCCAATCACCGCTTCATCACCACCGGCCAGGCCACCGCGCTGACGCCGCGCTATTCGCCGGACTACAAGTCGATCGTCTATCTGAGCTATCTCAATGGCAATCCGCGCATCTACATCTACGATCTCAACACCGGCAAGCAGCGCCTGGTGACCCAGAGCACCAATCCGACTTTCGCGCCCCGCTGGTCGCCGGATGGCCGCTGGATACTCTATTCGATGGCGGTGAGCGGCAATACGGACATCTATCGCGTATCCGCCATGGGCGGTCCAAGCACCCGGCTGACCAATACGCCGGGCATCAATGTCGGCGGCAGCTATTCGCCCGACGGGTCCAAGATCGTGTTCGAAAGCGACCGTTCGGGCAGTCAGCAGGTCTATGTCATGAATGCGGACGGTTCCGATCAGCGGCGGATCAGCTTCTTCGGCGGCCGCGCGGCGACGCCGGAATGGAGCCCGCGCGGCGACCAGATCGCTTTCACTCATATCGCCGGCAATT
>CAMLQG010000040.1 GCA_946482075.1 uncultured Erythrobacteraceae bacterium | reverse complement strand
ATCTCGTCCCCCATGCCCTTGACCAGGTTCTGGCCCTTGGTCTCCAGCGTGCGTTCCAGCACCATCGGATTGGTCAGCGGGAAGTGGGCCGGGCTCAGCGCTTCCAGCAGCACCCGCGTGGCGAAACGGAGCTGTTCGCGCTTGTCCTCCTCCAGATCGTCGATGGAATCGACCATCGCTTCAATCTGTTCGGCCAGCATCAGATAGGTCTGGTGGATCAGCGCGAAGATCGGTTTCGCCCTCCAGCTCGGGTCGGAGAAACGCGGATCGATCCGGGGAAGCGAGAGTGCGCCGCCCGCCTTGGCATCCGCCTTGGCGCCGATGCCGTACTGGCCCAGCACATTCTCCCACAAGGCAAGGCCGTCCGCCCAGAGCTTCTCCTGCGTCTCGGGATGGGCAAGCGGCATCTGGCGATACCAGCTCTGCGCGAAGTCCGCCCATCTGCCTGGATCGAACGGCAGCGGCGGCAGCCCATCCGCCGGCTGCCCGCTTGCCCCGGCGCTATAGGCGTCCACATGCGCTTTCGCCTGTTCCTCCTGGAAGGCGAGCCACATCGTCTGCAGGCGATGCGCGACATCGGCCCATTCGGACATTTCCTTCAGATCCGGGAAAGTGACGTTGCCGCCCGGCAGCACCTGCTCCAGCATCTTAGTCGCCGCCTCGCTCTGGAAGGCGATCATCTTGTGGATCAGATCGCTCGCATCGGAGGAGGAATCGCCGCCCATTCATTCATGTCCCGTTATCGCGGCGGTCAGCATAGCGATCCTGTGTCCCAGCGATAGGTGTTCTTGCCGGGATACACGCCCGAATAATCGCGTGCAGGAAGCTTAATCAGCCATTTGCCTCGGCGCATTTATCGCCTAGGGTCGCGGCCCCGTGGCATTTCCGCCGCATTTCTTTGGATTGTAAGAGGTCATGGAAGACGAGTTCTACCGCATCAAGCGACTGCCGCCCTATGTCATCGCCGAAGTCAACGCGATGCGAGCAGCAGCACGCCAGGCGGGCCGGGACATCATCGACCTCGGCATGGGCAATCCCGATCTGCCTCCGCCCCAGCACGTCATCGACAAATTGTGCGAAGTGGCGATGAAGCCCGACGCGCACGGCTATTCCGCGTCCAAGGGTATTCCCGGTATCCGCCGCGCGCAGGCGAACTACTATGCCCGCCGCTTCAGTGTGACGCTGGACCCGGAAACCGAAGTCGTGATGACGATGGGTTCGAAGGAAGGTCTCGCCAGCATGGCGACGGCGATGACCGCACCGGGTGACGTGGTGCTGGCCCCCAATCCCAGCTACCCGATCCACACCTTCGGCTTCATCATCGCGGGCGCCACGATCCGCTCCGTGCCCACCACGCCGGACGAGAATTACTGGCGCGCGCTCGACCGGGCGATGGCCTTCACCGTCCCGCGCCCGTCGGTGTTGATCGTCAACTACCCGTCGAACCCGACGGCGGAGACGGTGGATCTCGCCTTCTATGAAAGGCTGGTCGCCTGGGCGAAGGAGAACAAGGTGTGGGTCCTGTCCGACCTTGCCTATTCCGAGCTCTATTTCGACGGCAACCCGACGCCTTCGATCCTCCAGGTGCCAGGCGCGAAGGACATCGCGGTCGAATTCACCTCGATGAGCAAGACCTTCTCGATGGCGGGCTGGCGCGTCGGCTTCGCGGTCGGCAACCAGAAGCTGATCGCGGCGCTGAGCCGGGTGAAGTCCTATCTCGATTACGGCGCTTTCACGCCGATCCAGGCGGCCGCCTGCGCTGCGCTGAACGGCCCGCAGGACATCGTCGAGAAGAACCGCGAACTCTACCAGAAGCGGCGTGACGTGCTGGTGGAAAGCTTTGGCCGCGCCGGATGGGATATCCCCTCCCCGCGCGCCTCGATGTTCGCCTGGGCGCCGCTTCCGCCGGCCCTGAAGGACATGGGCAGCCTCGAATTCTCCAAGCAGCTCCTCACCCATGCCGGTGTCGCCGTGGCGCCGGGTGTGGGCTATGGCGAAGATGGCGAAGGCTTCGTCCGCATCGCCATGGTGGAGAACGAACAGCGCTTGCGCCAGGCGGCGCGCAATGTCCGGCGCTATCTGGCAAGCATGGGGGTCAACAGCTCGGCTGCCTGACGCCTGCCGCTCCTGATGGGCGGCGCAGCTTATGTGACGCGCCGCCCTGCAGGATCGGGCAGAGAGGATGGAAATGAGCGTGAGGCAAGCTCTGGAGTTCAAGCCCAACGAACGGGTCTCGCTGGAGATCGAGGAGGACGGTGTCGCCCAGCTGCGCCTGATCCGCAAGGACAAGCTCAATGCGCTGGACGCCGACATGTTCGACGCGCTGATCGCTGCGGGCAAGGTATTGTTCGACAATCGCAGCGTGCGCGCCGTGGTGATCGCGGGCGAGGGGCGCGCGTTCAGCGCCGGCATCGATCTCGGCAATTTCTCCAAATGGACGGACGGCGCCGCGCCCGATTTCACCGCGCGCACCCATGGCAATGCCAACCGCTTCCAGCACGTGGCGCTCCAGTGGCGCAAGCTGCCCGTCCCGGTGATCGCCGCTGTACACGGCGTGTGCTTTGGTGGTGGCCTCCAGATCGCGAGCGGGGCGGACATCCGCGTGGTCGCGCCCAGCGCGCGGCTCTCGATCATGGAGATGAAATGGGGTCTCGTGCCCGACATGGGCGGCTATGCGCTGTGGAAAGGCATGGTGCGCGACGACGTGCTGCGCGACCTCATCTACACCAATCGCGAAGTCTCGGGCGAAGAAGCGTTGCAGCTTGGCCTTGCCACGCATGTCGACAACGATCCGCTGGGCCTGGCGACCGAGATCGCCCGCGTGATCGCCCAGCGCAACCCGCACGCGATCCGCGCCGCGAAATCGCTCTGCAACCGTTCGGTCGAAGCGCGAATGGACGAGATTCTGCTGGCGGAAAGCCATGAACAGCACAAGCTGAAGGGCAGCCGCAACCAGGTAGAGGCCGTCGCCAGCCAGATGGAAGGCCGGGCCGCAGATTTCGTCGACCCCTAATTCCGGCCCGTCGATCAGGAATCGGATTGCCTTGCTCCGATCGCTTCGCTAGGTGCCCGTTTCTCTCGCATCGGGGCCCGATGGCGGAGTGGTGACGCAGAGGACTGCAAATCCTTGCACGCCGGTTCGATTCCGGCTCGGGCCTCCAATCCTCACAGATCTCGGATGCCGCTCGGCATATCGGCGGGCGAGCCGTGGATCTCTCCGAGGTGTTCCTTGGCGAGCTCGATGAAATTGTCTTCCGGCGGCTCGCCGGGACCGGTGAATCCGCTGGGCCAGCTGGTGGCCTGGCCGGTGTCGGCAATTGTGCAGGCAGTGCGTGAGGACAGGGAGCTTCCCTCTCGCCTACTCCTCTTCTTCCGCGAATTCCGGGATCGGCAGGATCGGATCGGCCAGCGTGATCGAATCCAGGATTGCAGCCGTCTCGTCGCGGACTTTCAGCATCAGGGCGCGCAGGCGGCAGTCTTTTTCCGGCAGGCAGTGATCGCAGTGCTCATGCGCGAAGCGGCTGGCGCAGGGGACGAGCGCGAGCGAACCTCGAGTGATGCGGATGATGTCGCCATAGCGGATGTCGATCGGGGCAAGGCCTAGGCGGTAGCCGCCGACGCGGCCGCGTTGCGAAATCACGATGCCGTCGCGCGTCAGTTCGGACAGGATCACCGTAAGGAATTTCGGCGGGATGTTCTGCGCGCTCGCGATCTCGGCCATCTGGGCGAGACCATCCGGGTAGATGTCGGCCAGATGCTGCAGGGCCCGGATCGTGTATCGGCTTTTTTGCGATAACATGACCGCATGCTACCGATGTACCGCCTCATTTCAACATATTCGCTAGAGTTTGGCATTGCCAGGCGGCGCTGTTATGCGCACAGCGCAAAGCGGTCGCGCTTCTTCCGATTTTCGAGAGCATCGATGCGGTGGCATCCGGCCAACCGCCATATGGCGGGATGGTGCCGCTTACGTGACTCGAACACGTGACCCCATCATTACGAATGATGTGCTCTACCAACTGAGCTAAAGCGGCTTCGGGCGGCTCTCTATAAGCGTTCGGCGCGGGCTGCAACGGCTTTTCCCGTGATAGTTTCTCTCGCCAGAAAAAAGGCCCGGCGCCAAGGGGCGGCCGGGCCTAGTCGGGTGGATTTTCGATCGTGCGGTTCCCTCATTCCGCACGATCATGCCGGTCTCTCCGATCAGAAGTTGATCGTACCTTCCACGCCGAAGGTCCGCGGTGCGTTGAAGTTGGCGTACGAGCCCAGGGTTTTGTCATTGGCGTTCGAGCGGCGATAGATGTGAGTCTCATTGAGCAGATTGCGCGCCCACAGAGCAATCTGCGCCGTGGTGTTGCCCATGCCCATCGGGATTTCGGCGACCGCAAGGCGGCCGTTGACCACAAAGCTTGAGTCCGTCTTCACGTCTTCATCCTGAAAGCTGTACTGCTTCCCGGCGTAGCTTGCATCGAGATGCAGGCGCAGCATGGTGCCGTTTCCGCTGAGCGGCGTTTCAAACTCGATATCGCCCGACAGTGCGTGCTTCGGCGTGAACACCGTGAACACCTGGACCAGTTGATTGCCCATGAAGGGGTTGGGCGTCAGCGGAACCTTCACATCGGTATAGGCATAGGACGCACCCAGCGTCAGGCCTTCCACCGGCCGCACCTGCAATTCGACCTCGACGCCCTTGATCTTCGAAGTGCCCGGCGCATTGTCGGTCTCTTGCGTGTGGAGGTTGAAGGTCGGGCTGTTGGGATTGGTATCGACATTGTCGAAGTCCGTCTGGGTGCCCTTGCGGCGCATGTAATAGCCCGCGACGTTGAGACGCACGTGATTGTCAAACAGGTCCGTCTTCGCGCCGATTTCATAAGCCTTGACCGTTTCCGGCCCGAAAGCGGCGAAGGTCTGCGAGCGGGAGTTGGCGCCGCCCGCACGATAGCCGGTGGAGTATTTGGCGTAGAGATTCACACCGTCCGCTGCGTCGAACGCCAGCGTCACCATCGGGTCGAAACGGCTCTTCTTGAAAGTGAAGAGGAACGGGCCGGAGGCCGGAACCTTGTTCTGGACGATGTAGAGCGCGCCGTTCCGCTTATCGTGCGTATAGCGGCCGCCTAAGGTGAGATGCAGTTGCTCCAAGCCCGCGGGGGTCCAGGTGAGCTGACCATAGACCGCATAGCTCTTGGCGAAGGCATAGGAGCCGCGCTGCCTGGACCAGTTTTCTCGCTGCCAGGTCTGGGCGTCGTTGATCGTGTAGCCCGTGCCGTCGGCGTTCCACTTGTTGGTGGACGGCGTCGCAGCTTCCTCCTGCGCGCGTTCGTTGAAATAATAGAGACCGGCGACGAAGTCGACCTGCGGGATCGAGCCGACGAGCTGCAGTTCCTGGCTGAACTGGCGTTGATCCAGATGGGAAAGGCTGTAGCGGCTGAAATTCGTATTGGGTGCGAAGAGCGTGCGATGAGCGCCGCCGGAATTGTCCCACTGCTCGGTTTCGACCTCGCGCCAGGCGCTGATCGAACGCACTTCGATCTGCGGGGCCAGCTCATATTTCAGCGTGGCGGTGAAGCCCTGGGTGCGGTCGACGCTGACCTGCTGGGGCACGCCGATCTCGGCGACCCTCTGGCGCTTGTCGCCGCTCACATGGACCAGCGGGGAGAGCGGGGCGATGCAGCTGGAGCACGTTATGTTGGTGCCCGCCGGGCTGCCGGGGGCAACCAGCTTCTTGGTGATAGAGTCATACTGGCCGATGGTGCGGCCGGTCGGATTGTAGTTGATCAGCTGGCTGTAGAACGGCGTATTCTCGTCCTTGGCCTTGTCGAACGACAGCAGGGCGGTGAAGCCTTCGAACGGCGTCCACTTGGCCGATACACGGCCGCCGACGCGGTGATACTGGTTCCAGCCGGCCTGGCCGCTGAGGGGGTTCTTCGTGGTCGGGCCCTGATGCTGCACCAGTCCGTCGAACTTCAGGGCGAAGTTGGCGAAAGCCGGCAGGTCGATATGCGCTTCGCCCGAATAGCTGCCGAAATTGCCGACGCCCGCGCTGACTCGGCCGCCGAATTCGCCGGTGGGCTCGCGAGTGACGATGCTGACCGCGCCGCCTTCGGTGTTCCGGCCGAACAGGGTGCCCTGCGGACCGCGCAGGACTTCGATGCGCTGAACGTCGAACAGGGCGGCGTTGAGGCCCTGCGAGCGACCGAGATAGACGCCGTCGATGTAAACGCCGACACCAGAGTCGCGCGCGGTCTGGTTTTGATCGAACGGCACGATGCCGCGGATACCGACGGTCAGAGCCGACTGGCGCGATTCGAAGGTAGCGACGCGCAGGCTCGGGACGCCCCCATCGGCGAGATCGAGCAGGCTCTGCACATGGCGCTTCTGGATATATTCGGAATCCATCACGGCGATGGCGATCGGCGTATCCTGAAGCTTCGTTTCGCGCTTGGTGGCGGTCACGATGATTTCGGTGAGACCGGCCGCGTCACTACTTGCGGCCGTATCTGTCGCTTCAGCTTCGGCGGCATAGGCGCTGGAAGCGCACTGGAGAGCCGCGAGCGACACCAGCGAGGCAGTGAGTTTCAGGGCAGAGCGAGTCATTTGGAAAAATCCCTCATCATAAAAGATGCAAGTGGCGGCATGGGGACGAATCGAACTTTCGTTTCCCCCTAAGCCCGGCCCCGCCCTAGGCGTGCCGCGTTGCAACAAAACGACGATTCCGAGGCAGAACGGAGACAATTAAGTGTCATAAATATGACAATCGATCGCCACGCCGACACGCCCACGGAAGAGGTTCTTCGATGGTTATCCGTGAGTTAGGCTTGCGGCCTCAGGAAGCGCTTCGTCAGGACCTCAGGGAAGATCGAGCACGTAGCCCCGGCCATGCACGGTGCGCAGCAGATTGCTGACACCGGCATCGCGCAGGTTGCGGCGCAGGCGCTTGATCCAGACGTCGACCGTGCGTTCGTCCAGCACTTCGTCGACCTTGCCCAGCCCGTGGATCACTTCACGGCGGGTCATGAGCTCGTTGGGATGTTCGGCGAAGAAGCGCAGCAGGCGAAACTGGTTCGGCCGCATCAGCACCGGCTTGCCGCGCCAGCTGACGAGGAAGCTGGCGGAATCGATGGACAATTCGCCGATCCGGATCTGCTTGGTCGCGTGGCGCTGCTGCTGGTCTGCATGGAGCGCCATGGCATGATCGAGCAGCGCGTCGCGTTCGATCGGCCCGACAATGTAATTGTCAGCCCCGGCCGCCAGCGCGCGGCGGCGTTCATCGATTCCGTCATGATCCAGCACCATGGTCAGATGCGCATTCTGGGTGGCGGGATTGGCACGCAGCCGGCGACAGAGTTCGAGCCCGGACATGTCGTGGAGCAGCCAGTCGATGAAGCACAGGATCGGCCCCTCGCTCAGCCGGCGGGGTCCCTGGCTGTCCATCGTGGAGAATTTCAGCAGCAGATTGTCGTGTTCGAAATCCTCGAGCACGTCCCCGATCGAGTCGGTGAGAAAAATGTTCACCACTTTCCGTGTCACACCATGGCCCTCCGGTTGTCCCGACCATGCAAAGCTCGTGTGACACGTTTATGACTCTCGGTTTCCTTCGGTCCGCCGCCGGCTAAAGTGACTGGCCGTCGTCGATCGTGAAATCCGAACCGGTGACCTGCTGGGATGCGTCGGACAGGAGGAACAGCAGCATAGCGTCCAGCGCGCTCGCATCCATCAGCCGGCGGCGCGGCCAGGAGTTTATCTGCTTCTGCCCCCCTTCGGTCTGGAACCAGCCGCCGGCAAGCTCGGTGTCGACATAGCCGGGCGACAGCATGTTCACGTTCGGGCCGCTGCGGACCCATTCCCGCGCCATGATCTTGCCCATATGGCTGACCGCCGCCTTGGACGAGCTGTAGGGCATGATGCCGGGCGTGGTGAGCTTGCCGGTGACCGATGAGATCAGCAAGATCCTGCCACGGCCGGCATTGTCGCTCGCCCGCATGCGCCTCGCGCCTTCGCGTGCGGTCAGAAAGCTGCCCTTGACGTTCACGGCATACATCCACTCGAAATCCTCGACCGGGATGTCGAGGCTGCTGCCGTCGATCGTCACGCCGGCATTGGCGATGACGCTGTGGACCGGTCCGAGCGCCGCTTCCGCCGCGTCGTAGGCGGCGATGGTGGATGCTTCGCTGGTGACGTCCATTTCGACCGGATTGGCGTTCCCGCCGGCCTCGCGGATTTCGCCGGCCAATTCCTCCAACCGGTCGGTGCGGCGCGCGGCTATCGTCACGACCGCGCCTTCACGCGCGGCGACACGTGCGAAATGCACTCCGAATCCCGATGAGGCGCCGGTGATGAACACATGCCGTCCGGCAAGCTTTTCCTGATTGACTGTCATTCTCGTCCCGAAACCTGTCGCGTGCGCATCATCGCGTCCGCATCCGCCTGCAATTGCCGCGGCTGGCGGCGGTAATGCAATGCCGAACTTCGGGCGCTCAGGGACGGTCCTCGGGATTGGTTCCGTGGCAATCGGCTTGCCTCGTCCTGCATAGAAGGCCGATTGGCGCTGGCCGATGCGCCGCACGATGCTACGCTTTCCGGCAAGAGGAATGGGAGAGCGCGATGCGGGTGGCGATGTACCGGGGCGACGGCAAGGGGCTGGCGATCGAGAGCGTCGACGATCCGGTGCCCGGCGTGGGTGAGGTCGTCGTGAAGATCGGGCGCTGCGGCATCTGTTCCAGCGACCTGCACATGACCGAAGGGCATGATCACGCGATCCATGCCGGCGGGGTGCTGGGCCATGAGTTCGGGGGCGAGATCGTCGCGCTCGGCAGCGGGGCCGAAGGCGTGCGCGTGGGCGACCGGGTCACCGTGCTGCCGGTGATGTCCTGCAACCAGTGTGGTCCATGCCGGTCGGGCAGGCCGTTCGCCTGCGAGAAAGGCAGCCGCACGATCGGCGTGGGCGAGACCTGGGGCGGTTACGCCGAGTACACGAAAGCCATGGCGCCCTGGTGCGTGACGCTGCCGTCGGCGCTGACGGCGGACGATGCCGCGCTGATCGAGCCCCTTTCGGTGGGCCTGCATGGCGTACGCATGGCGCGGTTGACGCCGGGCGACAGCGTGCTGGTGATCGGCGCGGGCGCGGTGGGCCTCGCCACCGCCTATTGGGCGCGCCGCGCGGGTGCCGGTCGGGTGATCGTGACCGCAAGTTCCAACCGGCGGGAGCGGCTTGCGGCAAACATGGGGGCGACGGATTTCATCCTGCCTGCGGAAGGCGAGACGCTGGACCAGGCCATGATGCGTGAACTGGGGGGCAGGAAGGCCGATATCGTCTTCGAATGCGCCGGCGCGTCCGGCATGATCGACCGCTCGATTTCCTGCGTGAAGCGAGGCGGGTTGATCGTGGTGCTGGGGATCTGCATGGCGCCCGATCCGATCAGCACCTTCCCCGCCGTGCTGAACGAAGTGACGATCAGGTTCTCCTTCGTGGCGGAGAAGCGCGAATACGAGATCTGCCTCGATGCGCTGGCGAGCGGCAGCGTCGAACCGCGCGCGATGGTGAGCGGCACGATCGGGCTGGATGAAGTGCCGCAACGCTTCGAAAGCCTCCGTTCGGACAAGCAGGCGATCAAGGTGATGATCGATCCATGGGCCTGATCGTCACGGCTGTTGTCCTTGCCAACGAAACCAAAAGCCGGTTCATCTAGCGACTGGTCCGGGGATTGTGTTGGCCCCAGATTGTCGGCACAGCAAAACCGGAAAGAGATTCTGCACCACCACGTGTGAGAGGGAGAGCGTTTGTGAAGCTTGGAGCAGTCTATCCGCAGATCGAATTGTCGGGCGCGCCGGAAGCCGTCCACGCGATTGGCACCGCCGTCGAAGAGATGGGCCTCGCACATCTGGTGATGTACGATCACGTGCTGGGCGCGGTCCATGCGGATCGTGATCCCCCGCTCTTCGGCCCTTATACCGAGAACGACCCGTTCCATGATCCTTTCGTGGCTTTCGGCTATCTCGCGGGCATTACCAAGAAGATCGACTTCATCACGGGCGTGCTGATCCTGCCGCAACGCCAGACGGTGCTGGTCGCCAAGCAGGCGACCGACGTGGATCTCTTCTCTAACGGCCGCCTGATCCTGGGTGTGGGCATCGGCTGGAATTATGTCGAGTATGACGGCCTCGGATATGACTTCAAGACGCGCGGCAAGCGGATGGACGAGCAGATCCCCTTCCTGCGCCGGCTGTGGAGCGAAGGCGTGATCGACTGGCAGGGCCAGTTCGACCGGATCGACCGCGCCACGCTGATCCCCAAGCCGAAGCGCCAGATCCCGATCTATTGCGGGGGCCTCAGCGAACCCGCCTATCGTCGCGCCGCGAAGCTGGGCGACGGGTTCCTGTTCGGCGGATCGCCGGTGAGCGAGATCATCGGCGTGATGAACGACATGAAGGAGATGCTGAAGGCGGAAGGCCGTTCGGCGGACGACTTCAAGTTTCATACCTACATCATGGGACCGGGCTACAAGGGCCCGGAAGTCGAAGCCGCAGCCGACGACGTCAAGCGATGGCGCGATGCCGGCGGCCATGAGGCCAGCATCGTCTCGATGGGCAGGGGCTTCAAGACACCCGAACAGCACATCGACTATTACAACGAGATCCGTCAGCGGGTCGGCTGATTTCCCGCAAAGGAGCGCCGGCCACCGAACGCGAATACCCGATACTTGTCTAGACATGTATGCAAGGGGTGTGCGAAAACGGTGAAAAGGGTCTAAAGGCAAATCTGTGACGATCATCCCATCAGAAATCCGTTCCGGCGTGACCGATGCGTCGGCTGAGGAACTCCGCGAACTCCTGCTCGCCATGCCGCTCGAAACCCTGCTTGCGGCGAGCGAAGCTGCGACGCTGGAGGTGCATGGCTCGCTAGTGACCTATTCGCGCAAGGTGTTCATTCCGCTGAGCGAGCTGTGCCGCGATGTCTGCCACTACTGCACTTTCGCCAAGACGCCGAAGCGCATCCCGGCCGCCTTCCTGACGAAGGAGCAGGTGCTGGAGATCGTCCGCGCGGGCGAGGCTGCGGGATGCCGCGAAGCGCTGTTCACGCTGGGGGACAAGCCGGAGCTGCGCTACGCCCAGGCGCGGGATGAACTCGCCGCTGCCGGGCATGAGACGACGCTGTCCTACCTGCGCGAAATGGCCGAAGCGGTGCTGGCCGAAACCAGCCTGCTGCCGCATCTCAATCCGGGTCTGATGGACGATGCCGATTACCGGATGCTGCGGCCGGTCTCCGCCTCGATGGGCATCATGCTGGAAAGCGCGTCCGCCCGCCTAGCGGAGCCGGGCATGCCGCATTTCGGATCGCCCGACAAGCTCCCCGAACCCCGCCTCGCGAGCCTCGAGGCTGCGGGCCGCAACAAGATCCCGATGACTACGGGCCTGCTGATCGGGATCGGGGAGACGCGGGCCGAACGGATAGAGGCGCTGGCCGCGATTCGCGACCTGCAGCACCGGCATGGGCATATCCAGGAAGTGATCATCCAGAACTTCCGGGCCAAGCCGGGCACGAAGATGGCGAACCATCCGGAGCCGTCGCTGGACGAGCAGCTCTGGACCATCGCCGTCGCCCGTCTGATGCTAGGGCCGGACATGTCGATCCAGGCGCCGCCCAATCTCCAGCCGGAAGGGCTGCAGCAGTTGCTCAAGGCCGGGGTCAACGACTGGGGTGGGGTCTCGCCCGTCACGCCGGACCATGTGAACCCCGAAGCACCTTGGCCGCATCTCGACGCGCTGGCGGACGCCACGCGCAAGGCCGGCCGCACGCTGCGCCAGCGCTTGGCGATCGGCCCCGCCTATGCGCGCCAGCCGGATGTCTGGCTCGATCCCGCACTTGCGACCAAGGTCCGCCGCGCGGTCGATGCGCGCGGTCTGCCGGTGGAAGAAGGCTGGCATGCCGGGCGCGGCGATGCCGTACCCGCGATCGGTGGAACCGGGGAAAGCGCGGCAGCGGCCGAGATCGACCGGATCATTGCCCGCGCTCGCGCGGGCGAGCGGCTGGACAAGGCCGAGATCGTCCGCCTGTTCGAGGCCGAAGGGCCGGAAGTCCAGCAGATCACCAAGGCGGCGGATGAGCAGCGCCGCGAAGTGGTGGGCGACGTGGTGACCTATGTGGTCAATCGCAACATCAACTACACCAATATCTGCCTCTATCGCTGCGGGTTCTGCGCCTTTTCCAAGGGCAGCACGCGGGCCTTGCGCGGGGCGGCCTACAAGCTCGATCTGGAAGAGGTTGGCCGGCGCGCGGCGGAAGCGTTGGAGCGCGGCGGGACGGAAGTCTGTCTGCAGGGCGGTATCCATCCCGCCTATGACGGCCACACTTATCTCGGCGTGGCGGAAGCCGTGCGCAAGGCGGCGCCCGGCATCCACATCCACGCCTTCTCGCCCCTCGAAGTGACGCATGGCGCGACCACGCTGGGCCTGTCGCTGGAGGATTATCTCACCCAGCTGAAGGAAGCTGGGCTTTCCACCCTGCCGGGCACGGCGGCGGAAATCCTGCATGACGATGTCCGCGCGATCATCTGTCCGGACAAGCTCGATGCGGGCGAATGGGCGGACGTGATGCGCGCCGCGCACAAGGTCGGCCTGCGCTCCACCGCGACGATCATGTACGGCCATGTGGAGGATTACTCCCACTGGGCGCATCACCTGCTGACGATCCGTGACCTGCAATCGGAAACAGGCGGCTTCACCGAATTCGTGCCGCTGCCTTTCGTCCATTTCGAAGCGCCGATCTGGCTGCGCGGGAATGCGCGTTCGGGGCCCAGCTTCCGCGAGGCGATCCTGATGCATGCCGTCGCGCGGCTGGTGCTGCACACCAGGATCTCGAACATCCAGGCCTCCTGGGTGAAGCTCGGCTTCGACGGCGTCGTGAAGGCGCTGCAGGCGGGCGTGAACGATCTCGGCGGCGTGCTGATGGACGAATCCATCACCCGGGCCGCAGGCGGCGAGAACGGCCAGCTGTTCGACCGGGAAAGAATGCGGCAGGCGGCGGAAGCGGCCGGTCGGCATGTGAGACAACGCACCACCCTTTACGGGCCAGTAGAAGAGACATTGGTTGAAGCATGAGTGATTTGGGCAAGATCGCCGTCATCGGCGGAACGGGCAATCTGGGTGCGGCCATGGCGCGTCGCTGGGCGAAGGCCGGGCTGGACGTGACGATTGGTTCGCGCTCCGCCGAAAGCGCGCAGGCGCGCGCGGAAGAGCTTGGCTTCGGCCTCAAGGGCGCGGCCAATGCCGATGCTGCCGCGCAGGCCGATATCGTGGTGATCGCAGTGCCCTTCGCCGCGCAGGAAGGGACGTTGGCGGACATCAAGGACGCGGTGCAGGGCAAGCTGGTGGTCGACACCACCGTGCCGCTGGTCCCGCCCAAGGTGATGCGCGTGCAGCTTCCGCCCGAAGGCAGCGCCGCGGTCAAGGCGCAGGGCATCCTGGGCGAAGGCGTTTCGATGTGTTCCGGCTTTCACAGCGTTGCCGCGCACAAGCTGATCACCGACAATGACGTCGATTGCGACGTGCTGGTCTTCGGCGACAGCAAGGATGAACGCGCCAAGGTTATCAAGCTCGCCGAACATGCCGGCCTGCGCGGCATCCATGGCGGCGCGCTGGTCAATTCGGCTGCGGGGGAAGCGCTCACTTCGGTGCTGATCGCGATCAACAAGCTGCATCAGGTCGATGGTGCGGGCCTGCGGATCACCGGCAAGCTGATCCCGTAGGAGCGTCCGCGTGATCGCGATCCACGCGCTTGGCGCGATCGGCGAGGTCACGCCCGGTTGCGATCTTGCAGACGCGCTGCTCGATGCCGTCCGGGCGGAAGGCATCGAACTGCAAGCCGGCGATGTGCTCGTCGTCACGCAGAAGATCGTGTCCAAGGCGGAAGGCCGCTTCGTTCCGCTCGGCAGTTTCACGCCGGGCGAGGAGGCGCTGCGCCTTGCCCAGTTGACAGGGAAGGAGCCCGCCTTCGTCGAGGCCGTGCTGTCGGAATCGAGTGCGGTGATCCGCACGGGGCCGAATGTCCTGATCACGCGGCACCGCCTGGGCTTCACCATGGCCAATTCCGGCATCGACCGATCCAATCTCGGACCGGGCCGCAGCGAGGATCTGCTGCTGCTGCCGGTCGATCCGGATGGCTCCGCCCGTGCGCTGCGCGCTTCCATCGCGCAGCGCATCGGTGTGATCCCGGCCATCGTCATTTCGGACAGCTTCGGCCGCCCCTGGCGCTATGGCGTGACGGGCGTCGCGATCGGGGCGGCTGGCCTCCCGGCGCTGGTCGATCGGCGCGGCGAGAAGGATCGCGACGGGCGCGTGCTGGAAGTGACCCAGTTTGCCTTGGGAGACGTTCTGGCGACCGCTGCGGGGCTTGCTACCGGCGAAGGCGCGGAAGGCATTCCCGCGGCGCTTGTGCGCGGCTATGCGATCCCTGAGGGCGACAGGCCGGCGGCCGATCTCGTACGTCCGACGCAAGAGGATCTGTTTCGATGAGCGGTCGTGTCACGGTCCTGACAGGCGGCGTCGGCGGCGCGAAGCTGGTGCTGGGACTGCAGCAGGTGATGCCGGCCGGGAATATCACGGCCATCGTCAATACAGGCGACGATTTCCGCCATTTCGGCCTCCATGTCGCGCCCGATATCGACACGCTGCTCTACACGCTGTCCGGCAAGGCGAACCAGGCGCAGGGCTGGGGCCGCGAGGGCGAGAGCTGGAGCTTCATGGAAGCGCTGCGTTCGCTCGAGGCGGAGGACTGGTTCCTGCTGGGCGATGGCGACCTGGCGCTGCATGTGGTGCGCAGCCATGCGCTGGCGCAAGGCGGGCCTCTGTCCCAGATCACACGCGATTTCGCGAAGAGCTGGGGCATCGGCGTCGAGATCCTGCCGATGAGCGACGATCGCGTGGCGACCAAGGTGCTGACGGACGAGGGCGAGCTTGATTTCCAGCGCTATTTCGTGGAGCGCCGCTGTGCGCCCGCCGTCCGGTCGCTCTGGTTCGACGGGATCGAGACCGCCCGACCTGCGCCGGGCGTGCTGGAAGCGATCGCGAATCCGGAGAACGACGCGATCCTGATCGCGCCGTCCAATCCCTTCCTCAGCGTCGATCCGATCCTGGCAATACCGGGCATTCGGGCCGCGCTGACCAGTGCGCCGGCGCCGGTCGTCGCGGTGACGCCGGTGATCGGCGGTCAGGCGGTGAAGGGCCCGACGGCCAAGCTGATGCAGGAATTCGGGCTCGAAGTGACGCCGGCCGCCATCGCCGCCCATTACGAGGCGATTCTCGACGGGCTGCTGATCGACGAGCAGGATCGCGATGCGCAGGTTCCCATCGCCCATGCTTTTGCCGATACGATGATGAAGACGCTCAATGATCGGGCTCGTGTGGCCCGCGACGCACTGGCGCTCGCCGCCGATATCCGCGGGCGATGAGCTGGACGGCGATCGTCCCGGCGCGCATCGGCGGTGCGCGCAAGAGCCGCCTGTCGGAAGTGCTTTCCGCGAGCGAGCGGGAGGCGCTGGCAGAAGGGATGTTCGATCATGTGCTGGCGGTGCTGGGCACGCATGAGCGGATCGCCGAGTGCGTGGTCCTGTCGCCTGCCGCGCCCGGCGATCCCGCGCTGAAATGGGCCGAGGACAAGGGCAGGGGGCTCAATCCCGAACTTGCCGGCCTGCGCGGCGCATTGGCCGATCGGGACATCGTGATCCTGCATGCCGATCTGCCGTTCCTGTCGGCCGAGGATGTGAGCGAACTGCTCGATGCGGCGGAAGCCGCCGGGATCGCCATCGCGCCCGACCGGCTTGGCGCCGGCACGAACGGCGTGGCGCTGAAGGCGGGCCGTCCCTTCCGCTTCGCGTTCGGCGTAGGCAGCTGTGCTGCCCATCGCGAGACGGCCGGGCCCGGCGCCCGCCTGGTGGAGCGCCGCGGCCTCGGCTTCGATATCGACAGTCCCGAGGACCTGGAACTGGCGCGGTCGGCGGGATTTGATCTTTAGCCGTCATCCCAGCGCAGGCTGGGATCTGTCGCGATAATTCACAACGATCCCAGCCTGCGCTGGGATGACGAGATGGGCCTCACCGCAATCCAGGCAGCACGTCCCTGCCGAAGCGCTCGATCACGTCGCCCAGCTGCTCGAAGCTCGCTTTCTTGTTGAGCAGCAGCAGGAAAGCGTCGGCGCCGGTCTTTTCCTGCCAGCCGGCGATCTGCGCGATGCAGTCGTCAGCCGTGCCGCCCACCGCGCGGTCGCGCAGGAAGTCCTGCGGGTCGACCGCCTCGCCCTTGTCGAGCCGCTCCATCACGCCATGCGGGTCGGACGCGGCGAAGCCCATGCGCTTGAAGCCGAGATGGCGGTTGAGCGTATCGTCATACCAGTCGCGCAGCATGTCCTCGCGCGTGGCGGAGACCCAGCTGTCGCGGCTGACGCAGACGAAACTCTTGCGGCCTCCCGCTTCGCAATGGCCGCGATAGGTCGCGATCATGGCGTTGAGATCGTCGAGCGGTTGCATGTTGGCCGTGACCCAACCATCCCCGAGCTTGGCCGCGCGGCGCAGCGCCGCGCCCGAGACGCCGCCCACCCAGATCGGCGGGTGCGGCTTCTGGATGGGCAGGGGCACGGCGGGAAGGTCGGGGATCTTGAAATCCTCGCCCTCGAAGCTCCAGCGCCCGGTGGTCCAGGCTTGGCGGATCGCGGCGAGCGCCTGGCTGGTGCGCGGGCCGCGCCGCGCGGGATCGACGCCGAAGCCTTCGAACTCATAGGGACGATAGCCGACGCCCACACCGAAGATCACGCGGCCTTTCGAGATCATGTCCAGCGTCGCGACCTGTTCCGCCACGGCGACGGGATGGTGCAGCGGCAGCAGGAAGATGATGCTGGCGAGCCTGATCCGTTCCGTGCGCGAAGCGATCGCCGAAAGCATCGTGAAAGGCGAAGCGCTGGGATAGTCCGGCGTGAAGACGTGATGGCCCATCGACAGGAAGTCCAGGCCCATGCGGTCCGCGATTTCCGCCAGCCTGATCGTCTCGCCGGGATCGGTCCGGAAAGGGATGCTTACGCCGATCTGCATGGTCATGTCCTCTCAGATGCCTTCCGGGTTCGCGGAGCCATAGAGACTGGGCGTCTGCGCACAAGAACGCCGGGTCAACTTTCGACCGAGGATTCCGCTGGAGACCAAACTTGCGCGTGGGGCGGCAAGAAGCCGGTTGACAGGCCGCTGCCGATCATGGCGACATCGTTCGAGGACCGGAGCAGGCAGGACCTCCCGGCAATCGGGAGAGACGGCTTGCTCACATGTATTCAGTTCGGCCTCAATACCTCCGACATGGCGGCCACGCTTCGGCTCTATTCGGAAGCCTTCGGTTTCCGCAACGCCGGCGGGCAGGGGATCTGGGGCACGGTCATCGGCATCCAGGGCCTCCCTCCCGAAGCGCGGGCGACGATGTGGTGGATGGTGGGCAAGCAGCCTTTCTTCCAGCTCGAGATATTCCAGCACACCAATCCCCCCCAGCGGCCGCGGCCGGCGGGCTGGCGGGCCTGCGATCATGGCTGGGTGCGTCTCGGCCTCAACGTGGCCGATCTGGACCATGCCGTCGCAACGCTGAAGGCCTGGGACATCGCGCTGAGCGGCGAAGGCGCAGGCCCTGACGGCTCACGCCGGGTCGCCTTCTTCGATCCCTATATCGGCGCCCATGTCGAATTGCGGGAGAAGAAGGGGATCGAGGCCGCCGAGACGATCTATGGCGCGGCTTCGGTTTCCGATCTCGACCGGGCGCGCGACTATTACCGCGACGTGCTCGGCTTCGAGCTGGGACCGATAGACGAACTCCACACGCTCGAGGACGAGGCGCTGTGGGGTCTCGCCGGTGCAAAGCGCGAGGGTTTCCTCGTGCGCAGCGGCGATGTGGTGCTGGAGATCGTCCGCTATGACGATCCGGTGGGCAAGCCGCGACCTGCCGATCATCGCGCGTCCGACCAGTGTTTCTTCAACGCCGCCTTCGGTTCGCATGAGAGATCCGAAGTGGCGGAGGTTCTGGCCCGCGTCCAGGCCAGCGGGACGGGCTCGATCAATATCCTCGACACGCCCGACCTGCTGGCCGCCTATGTCAACGAGGCGGAACGGGAATCGGAATTCTCCTTCATCGCGCCCGACATGATGGAAGCGCTGGGCTTCAGGCCGCTGGCGCCTTTCTTCGGGTAGGAGAGCCAACGGCATTGGATCGCGCTGCGAAACCTACCCCGCCGCGATCTCCTCGCGCAGCACGCGCTTCAGCACCTTGCCCGAGGGGTTGCGGGGAAGGTCGTCGCGAAAGACCACCGATTTTGGCACTTTGAAGCCCGCCAGCTTTTCGCGGCAATGGGTGAGCAGCGCCGCTTCGTCGCCGGCGGCGCCTGCCGCCAGCACGACATGGGCGACGGGCCGTTCGCCCCATTTGGGATCGGGCACGCCGACCACCGCGGCGTCGGAAACGGCCGGGTGTTCCTGAAGGACGCGCTCGATCTCGGACGCGGCGATATTCTCCCCGCCGGAGAGAATCATGTCCTTCTTGCGGTCGGTGATGGTGAGGAAGCCCTCCTCGTCCAGGAAGCCGATATCGCCCGTACGGAACCAGTCCTCGAAGAAGGAAGAAGCCGTCTTCTCGGGCGCTTTCCAGTAGCGCTTGAACACTTTCGGCCCGCGCACGCAGATCTCGCCTTCGTCGCCGGTCGCCAGCACCTCGCCATCGTCATTGCGGATGGACAGTTCGGTGAAGGCGACCGCCTTGCCGGCCGACCCGATCCGGCTGAAGGCGAAGCCCTCCGGCATCAGAGTATCGCCGCTGCAGGTCTCGGTCAGCCCGTAGGCGTCGATATAGCGGGCATTGGGGAAAGCATCGCAGAAAGCCTGGACGCGCGCGATCGGCGTGCGCTCGCCCCCGGCGATCGTCCAGCGCAGCGAGGAGCGATCCCCGCCGTGCCCGCGCGCCGCGTCGAGCACAGCTCCTGTCATCACCGGGGCCAGCCAGGCGCCGTTCGGCCGGTCTTCCGCGATCGAGGCGAGAACGCGCCCGGGTTCGAATTCGCGATGCAGGATCAGCGTGCCGCCGAATTGCAGCACCGTGATCCCCGGCAGGTCGAACGCGCCCACATGATAGAGCGGACCCGCCATCAGCAACCGCGTTTGCGAGGACAGGTCGAGCCCCATCGCGAGCGCCGCGGCCTTCCAGTGGTAATTGCCATATTCGTGGCAGACGCCCTTGGGATGGTCGGTCGTGCCGGACGTGTACATCAGGCGATAGAGATCGCCCGCGCTCCGGCGCTGCAACTGTCCGGGCGCACCGGCCTTGCCCAGCTTGCGGCTGTCGCGCTGCGCTTCCGATCCGAGCGTGACGACCGGACAGGCGGATGACGCGGTCACCATCAGTTCCTCGTCGCAGAGAAGCAGCTTCGCTTCGGAATTGGCGCAGATGTAATCGACTTCGGCGGCCGACAGGCGGAAATTGATCGGCAGCAGCACCGCGCCCGCATGGCTCGCCGCGAAAGCGAGTTCCAGAAAGGCGGGGCTGTTCTTCATCAGCAGCGCCACGACCGTGCCGGGCGCTATCCCCTGCCGCTGCAGCCAGCCCGCCGTCGTCAGGATACGCTCGTGAAATTCGCCGAAGCTGATCCGCTGCCCTTCGAACAGCACGGCATCGGCGTCCGGCCTGATCGATGCCTGATAGGCTATGAAAGATGATATGTTGACCATGGCCCTCTCGCCGGTGAATCGATGTTCACATTTCTGCGTCGAAGCGCGCCGAAAGGGAAGAGCGTGCGTGCCCGGTCTCTGGTGTGGCGCTCCCGCTGGCGAGCGGTCGCCCTGTCGACTGTCCCGGTAAAGGACGCATTCCTCGACGCGATTTGCGGCTGCGGACAAAAAAGCGTACTTTCTTGCCCAATGATTCGAAAAAGCCGGAACGGCTTTCGATAAAGGACTGTCAAGCTCCCTCAAGCGATCAACCGGCAGTCCCCATTCAGGGCGGTCCTTCGGGGCCGCCCTTTTTGTTGCCGAAACGTGCACGCATCGCCGGACGCGGCTTGCCGAGGCGGGATGGTCGGTTCACAGCGAGCCATGGACACTGTCGATGTCGTGGTCATCGGGGCGGGAGTGGTCGGCCTGGCGGTGGCGCGCAGCCTCGCGCTCGCCGGACGCGAGGTCATTATCCTCGAAGCGGAGCGCGGCTTCGGCGCCGGCATCTCCTCGCGCAACAGCGAAGTCATCCATGCCGGGCTCTATTATCCTCCCGGCTCGCTGAAGGAAGCGCTGTGCATCGAAGGACGGCAGCGCCTGTATGATTATTGTTCCGCGCGTCGCGTGCCGCACCGCCGCTGCGGCAAGCTGATCGTCGCTTCGCGCGAAGAGGAGCTTCCCGCGCTGGAGACGATCGCACGCCGCGCGATCGAGGCGGGCGTGGCCGACGCCGTCCTGCTTGACCGCACCGGGGCGCAAGCGCTCGAGCCGGCGCTCGGCTGCGTGGCGGCCCTGCATTCCCCATCGACCGGGATCGTCGACAGCCATGCCCTGATGCTCTCGCTGCTGGCCGAAGCGGAAGAGCATGGCGCGATGCTCGTCGGCGATGCCCGGGTGGGCCGCGTCGAGCAGGCCGGAGACGGCTGGATCGTCGATGCGGCGGGTACGCGGCTGATGGCCGCGGCGGTCGTCAACGCGGCGGGTCTTGGCGCGACGGGCGTTGCCTCCAGCGTGGACGCATTGCCGATGCATCTCGTGCCGAAACTGCACCGCGCGAAAGGAAGCTATTTCACCTATTCGGGCCGCGTTCCCTTTACGCGGCTGATCTACCCGGTTCCCGTTCCCGGTGGACTCGGCACGCATCTCACGCTCGATATGGCCGGTCAGGCGCGTTTCGGTCCTGACGTCGAATGGATCGATGCCGAGGATTTCGCGGCCGATCCTGCGCGCAAGCCGCATTTCCTCGCCGCCGCCCGGGCAATCTGGCCGCAGGTCGAGGCGGACCGGCTCCAGCCCGGCTATGCCGGAATCCGGCCGAAACTGTCCGGGCCCGGAGAACCCGCGGCCGATTTCGTGATCCAGGGGCGGGCCGAGCACGGGCTGGCGGGGCTGGTGAATCTCTTCGGCATTGAATCGCCCGGTCTCACGGCGTCTCTCGCGGTGGCGGAAAGGGTGCGACGGGAAATTTGCGACGAGTAGAGGAACTCGCCACAAGCTGTGGCATTTGGGAGACCGGCCGAAAGGCTTGACCCCCTGATGTGCCGATGTCGCATCGCCGCATAATCGTCAGGAATGTTGAAAGAAGAGGTTGACGTGAAGCGATTTTCGTCGTCAAGGTCGCCTCGCAAAAGTTTCAGGGGTGGTTTGCGCGCGCTTTGGGGGCACGTAATCCATTCATCGATCGGTTGATTCGCCTCCAGCGATCGGGGGGCACAATGAGGGAGTTTGGTTGATGAATCGCAATCTTCGTCGCATTCTGTCGGCCGGCGTGTCCGGTCTGGCGGTTGCAGCCGTTCCGGTCATTCCGGCAGTCGCGGCAACGGTTCCTGGCTATGGGGATACTGACGCCAATCCGGATGCTTCGCTTGTCTTCGACCTGAGCGATATCACGAATTCCGGCAGCCTCGGCGTCCATGAAGAGGCGGTGTCGACCGTCAATTCGACGGCCAACGGCCTGATCGACCTGAGCGCGATCGGCGCTGAATCGGCGGCTCTCGACATCACCAACGACGGCACCGTCGTGATCCTCGCCGAGGGTACGGACGGCAACGCGGCGGTCGAGGGTATCGGCATCAGCCTCGTTTCGACCGCGACCGAAGGTCCGGCCACCAACGATTTCGCCAATACCGCCTCGATCGGCATCAACGCTGTGGCGGCGGACGAGGCCCTTGCGGCGGGCACGGTTCTGGCATCGGTCGATGTCGGTCTCCTGCAGCAGACTTCCGGCACCTCGGCCACCTCCTCTTTCTCCAACAGCGACACGGGCTCTTTCGTCGTTTCGGCTGAATCCACTGTTGACGGCACCAACGTCGTCGCGGGTGCGAGCGCTCTTGCGGGCGCCGGCCAGATCGCGACCGGTACGGATGTCGATCTCGCATTCGACAATGGCGGCGAATTCGCTGTCCTGGCTGAATCGGATTCGACCGGCGGTATCGCAGTCGGCAACACGGCTGAAGCCGATGCGATCGCGGGTATCGGTGGCTTCCAGCTGATCAATGGCGCGGAAACCGGTTCTGCGGAACTGACCAACAGCGGCGACGTCGATGTTTCGGCTGACGCCAGCGCCACGGCTTACGACGCCGCAGGCAACGCCGTTGCGGGTATCGGTCTTGGCCAGCTCGCTACGGGCGTCGGCACTGCCGATCTCACGCTGACCAATGAAGCGGGTGGCACGGTCGATGTCACGGCGGCGGCCTCGGGCCTGGCTCCGGAAGGTACCAGCGCTGACGCGACGGCGATCGCTCTGATCGGCGTGGGTCAGGCTGTGACTGGTTTTGACTCCGCGACGCTCACCACCGACAATGCGGGTGCCGTCAATGTCACGGCGACCGCAACCTCGACCGTCGATAGCGAAGAGGCTTTCGTCGGCGGCACGACCAACAGCGTTGCTGTTGCCGGTATCGCTTCCGGCCAGATCGCGTTCGGCGGCGATGATGCCGAGCTGAATCTCGACAACCAGCCGGGCGGTGCTCTCAACGTCACCTCGACGGCGACGGCGACGGGCGATCAGGACGATGGCGTCGCCACGAGCTCTGCGATCTCCGGTGTCGGGGCGCTCCAGCTCGGTGCCGCCGAAACCGTCACGGGTGATCTCAACAACAATGGCGCCATCGGTGTCGCTTCGACGAGCACCGCTTCGGCGGCCAATGCGCAGTCGATTGCGATCTCCGGCCTCGGTGCCGGCCAGGTTGCCCTTGGCGGCGACGACGTCAATCTCACGCTGACCAACGAACCCACTGCGGCGGCTGATCCGACGCCGGCTGGTGCCGGCACGATCGACGTGACCGCGACGGCTAATGCTTCTGGTGACGATTCCGCCACCGGCTTCGCGATTGCCGGCGCCGGCGCGGCCCAGGCTGCTCTCTTCACGGACTCGGCAACTCTGGATCTGACCAATAATGGCGCGATCGGTGTTTCCGCCACGGCCGATGTCGACAATGTCGAATTCGCCGATGGGGCTGGTGTTGCCAACGGCACCGCGATTGCGGCGATCGGCGCTGGCCAGATCGCGCTTGCAGGCGATGGCCCTGCCACTCTAACGGCTGCGAACGGTGAAGATGGCTCGATCAACGTCGACGCGGTCGCTACTGTCGATGGCGATGAATCCGCCACGGGCACGGCGATTGCCGGCGTGGGCGTTGCTCAGATCGGCACTTCGGCCGGTAATGAAGCCGCTGCGGATCTCGCCTTCACCAATGACGGTGCGGTCTCTCTGACGGCTGATGCCAATGTCACCGGCGAAGCCGCTACGGCAACCGCCCTTACCGGCGGTGGCATCGGCGGTGCGGGCGTCCTTCAGGTCGCCTTCGCCAGCACGGCCGGCGCTCTCTCGGATGCTACGGCTACCACCGACTTCGTGAACTCGGAAACGGGCACCGTCGATGTGCTCGCTACGGCCGATGCGACGGCGAATGGCACTGTTGCGGTATCGACCGCCGTTGCCGCCCTCGGTGTTGACCAAAGCGCCGGCGCGGGTGCGGGTGCTGCTCCTGCCGGTGCGGCGGCCACGATCGACAACGCGGGCCTCATCAATGTCGGCGCGGCGGCTACGTCGACCGGCAGCGCCGGGGCGACCGCTGTCGCGACTTCGGTCGCGGCTGGTGGCTTCGGTCAGGAAGTTGAATCCGACGAAGGTGATGCTGTTGCCGATCTCCAGAACAGCGGTGACATCACCGTGGACTCCTCCGCGGTGGCCACTGCCGCGGGCGCTGGCGTCGGGGTCGCAACCGCCGTGGTCAATGGCGGTGGGCAGTTTGTCGAAGCCAACGATGCCGACCATGTCGCATCCGCGAATATCGACAATTCCGGCCTGATCGACGTTACCGGTTCCGCCACGGCTTCGGGCGCCACCGGCGTCGCGACTGTGGTTGGCTCGGGCATCTCGCAGAGCGGTGTCCAGGACAATGCCGGCGGCGAGACGGCTGGCACGGTCGATCTGACTCTGACCAACGCTGCAGACGCTTCGATCAATGTCGGGCTGACCGCCGAGGCAACGGGAGCGACGGCGACCGGTGTCAGCACGGCCGCCCTCACGTCGGGTATCTCCCAAAGCGGTCTTTCGACCGATAGCGGCATCACGGCGGACGTCGTCAATGATGGTGAGATCACCCTATCGGCTGATGCGGATGCAAGTGGCGTGACTAGTTCCGTCGCCGTGGCCAGCATCGGTACGGGCATCAGCCAGGATATCACGTCCTACGATACCGCCGCAGGTGAGGCTGCCGAAGGTGAAGCGATCGCCACGGTGGACAATACCGGCACGCTCGATGTTGCTGTCACCGCCACGTCGGCAGCAACGGGCGCCGCTTCCGGCGCGACGGCTGTCGCCGCCCTCGGTGCAGGTATTGCGCAGCAGGTCGATGGATCGCAGGCCGTGATCACCAACAGCGGTGATGCGACCTTCTCGTCCACCGCCACCTCTTCGGGTGTCCTTGGCGCGACTGCCGTCGCGACCGCCGGCGGTGCGATCCAGGATGCGGAAGCGCCGACCGACGACCCGGACGCGCCGGTGGCTTCGTTCACCAACGAAGATGGTGGTCTGTTCGAAGTCACCTCGACGGCCGACGCTACGGCTTCGGATGCGGCTGCCGGTGATGCTGATGCCGTTGCAACCGCTTTCGGTCTTAACCAGACCGTCGCTGACGACAACGGGGTGGCCGGAACGGCCGAGTTCGCCAATGCTGGCGACTTCACGGTCGCTGCGGACGCTACGTCCACCGGCGTCGTTGCCGGCAGCGTGGCGGTCGCCGGCGCTCAAGGTGTCGAGCAGAACCTCGACACGCCGGGCGCCGCTGTCGAATTCGACAACTCGGGCTCGTTCGACGTCTCCGCGACGGCTACTTCCGCTGGTCTGGGTGTAGCGAGCGCCTCGGCAACAGGTCTCACGGTCAACAATACCGGCGGTCCGGTTGCGGGTGAGATCACCAATAGCGGCGACTTCACCGTGGTAGCGGATGCCGCCGGTGACGATCTCGCAGCTAACAATGCTGAGGCGACCGGCATCTGGCTGAACGGCGATGCCGGTGACGTGACCGTGACCAACACGGGTACGCTCAGCGTCGATGCCGTAATCAGCCCGTCCACGGGTGGTACGGCTTCTGCGACGGGTATCCTGGTTACGGATGCCGGCGGCAGCACTGGTCCCGTGAGCATCGTAAACCAGGCTGGCGACATCATCGTCCGCGAAAGCACCGATGGTGGCGCGACCTGGACCTGGGGCGATGCGATCGACACGGACGGCACTTCGGCCCCGGTTGCGATTGCGCTGAAGGGTGGTGCCAGCAACGCTGTCGGCAACATCTACGGCAACATCGAAGTGAAGGCTGGCGATACGATCAACGTTTCCGCCGGTGAGACCCGCTTCGATGGTATCGTGAACGCGGATGCCTTCGCCGCTTGGGCTGATGGCGACGCGCTTACCGATCCTTCGCTGCTGGTCGATGGTGCGCTGACGATCGAAGATGACGGTGTCCTGCTTCTCCGCAACAATACGGGTGGCGGCGCGGTCTATGCCGGTCCGGCTCATGCCTTCGTGGAAGATTTCACGATGGAATCGGGCGGTGTTCTGGCTCTCGAGCTCCCGAACTCGGCAACGGGTGGGGCTCAGACCGTCGGAACCTATCCGAGCGTCTATGCCAATGACGTCGTCATCGGCGCCAATGCGGTGATCGAAGTCCGTCCGGCCTCGGTGCCGAACGGCCTCTATGCCGACAGCTACAGCTACGACAACGTCATCGAATCCGGCAACACGCTGACGGGTCCGGCCGATGTCGCGGCTCGTACCACTTCGGTGCTGCTGAGCGCGGATGCGGTCTACGATGGCGACCACAATGGCGACGGCGTGGGTGACGGCAATGTCGACCTCAATGTCACTCGTATCGCCTTCGGCGATGTGGATGGCCTGACGATCAACCAGACCTCGGTGGGTAACGGGATCGAGAACGTCTATGACGCGCTCCTCCTCGCTCCGGGTGCGACTCCTGCCTTCACTTCTCTCGTTTCCGATCTCTTCCTGATCGGCGACCAGGCGACCTATGCGGATGCTCTGGATCAGCTGTCGGGCGTCCAGTATGCGGGCTACCTCCGCAAGCTGGGCTGGATGGGCACCCGCTTCAACGGGCTGCTCGCCGATATGTCGGAATGCCAGCGTGGTACGGTGGTAAGCGAGATCTGCCGCGACGAAGGTGAGAACGGCGTTCGCGTGTGGGGCAAGCTGAACTACGGCGTGACCGATACGGATGGCGACGTGGAAGCTGGTGGCTTCGAGACGGATCAGTGGTTCGCCGCTCTGGGTGTCGACTTCTCGGTGGGTTCGGATGCCATTCTCGGCATCGCCGGTGCCTATATCGAGAACAAGATGGACTTCGACGAGTTCGACGGGTCGATCGACAGCAAGGGCTGGCAGCTGGGCGTCTATGGCGCCTATGATCCGGGCCAGTACTACATCAAGGGTGCGGTCAGCTATTCGGACCTGAATGCTGACTCGGTCCGCTCGATCAGCTTCCGCTCCAACCCGGCGCTGAATGGCGTTATCGAGGGTGACCCGGATGCCAAGATCTGGGCCGTCAACCTGGAAGCCGGCTATCGCATTCCGCTGAGCGCGAACGCCACGCTGACCCCGTACCTGGCATTCGACTATGCTTCGGCGAAGATCAGCCGCTTCGACGAAGAAGGTGTCCCGGGCGGCGGTGCGGCTCTCTCGGTTCGCGGCAAGGATGAGTTCGCCGTTTCCGAACTGGGCCTCGAACTGTCCGGCCAGATGGGTGGTGTCGTCCCGAGCCTGAAGCTCGGTTGGCAGCACGCCTTCAGCGACGATACGGCGGACTTCTCGGCCCGCTTCATCGACGCCCCGGCGGGTAGCGATTTCCGCATCATCTCCGAAGACTTCTCGAAGGAATCGGCGATCGTGGAAGTCAGCCTGGCTGGTCAGCTGAGCCCGAACTTCGACGCGAGCATCGGCTATCAGGGCCGCTTCTCGAGCGATGTCGAGCGTCATGCCGGCATGATCTCGCTGAGCTACCTGTTCGGCGCGGCCCCGCCGGCTCCGCCGCCGCCGGCTCCCCCGCCGCCTCCGCCTCCGCCGCCGCCGGCCCCGCCGGTTGCGGAATGCCAGAAGGGTCCGTACATCGTGTTCTTCGACTGGGATAAGTCGGACATCACGGCGGAAGCTGCGGGCATCCTGGACAGCGCGGTGACGGCTTATGGCAACTGCGACGTGGTTCCGATCATGCTGGCGGGTTACACCGACACGTCGGGCTCCAAGCAGTATAACCTTGGTCTCGCCGGTCGCCGGAATGAATCGGTCCGTGGTTATCTGACCGCTCGGAACATTCCGAACGATCGCATTACGAGCCAGGCCTTCGGTGAAGCCAA